>JACQAM010000003.1 GCA_016194975.1 Bacteroidota bacterium | reverse complement strand
CGAATATGATACATTAGGGAATATGCTTTTTCCTGCGGTAACCTTCCGTACGCTGAACGAGAATGCATTTTTTGGAATTATAGTAAAAGGTTTCCAGGAGCAACAAAATAAAATTGACAGCATGGTTACTGTGATCACAGCTATGCAATCACAAATGAATTCCTGCTGCGCATCAAATTCGAGAACACAAAATCAAAATTCAAACTCAAATCAAACCGATGTAACGCTTTCAAATATTCCTGGGGTAGTACTCGACCAGAATGTTCCGAATCCTTTTGCAGAGCAAACAACCATTACTTATTCTCTTCCTGATAATTTCAAAAAAGCACAAGTGCTTTTTTACGATGCCAATGGAAAACTGATCAAAGCAGTTGAATTGATCGGAACAGGAAAAGGCCAGCTGAATGTTTTTGCCGACGATCTCTCCAATGGAATTTATACCTATGCACTCGTCGTGGACGGGCAGGTGATGGATTCAAAAAAAATGGTGAAAACGAAATAGTGCTTTCATCTATATTCTTTTATGAATCTCCCCTTCTACATATCACGCCGCTATCTCTTCTCGAAAAAATCGCACAACGCGATCAACATCGTTACCGGAATTTCTGTGGCATGTGTAGCCGTGGTAACTGCCGCGCTCATCATCATTCTCTCCGCCATGAACGGGCTTTCCGATCTCGTGGAATCTTTGTACAATACTTTTCATGCCGATGTTCGCATCACGTCTGTGAAAGGGAAAACGATGGTGCTCGATTCATTGCAGATCGGGGAGTTGAAAAAAATTCCCGGCGTGGCGTGGTATGAAGAGATCGTGGATGAAAATGTGCTCGTGGAAAATGATAACAGGCAGCTCATCGTTACAATGCGCGGCGTGAGTGAAACTTTTGCGAAGAACACACGATTCGACACTACGATTCACCGCAGGCAGGGAAGATATGATCTGCATCCGCTCGGTGGAGAAATAGGAACCGTGGTAGGACAGGAGATCGCATCACGATTGGATCTCGGAAAATATTCCATTCTTACTATTTATGTTCCGAAACGCGACCGAAATCTCACTGTAGATCTTTCCAATCTCGGTGATCAGATCTTCAACGATACGATGGCGCGTGTAACGGGAAATTATTCGGTGAGCAGCGATTTCGACGGGAAATATATTTTTCTCCCGATAAATGTAGTGCGTGGCCTGATCGATTATAAAAAAGAAAGTACTTCCGTTGAACTCGGTTTGAAAAAAGATGCCGACGCTGAAAAAGTTCTCGCTGCTGTGAAAAAAGTTGTTGGCAGCAAATATCTTGTGCAGAACCGTTACCAGCAGAATGAAATTCTTTTTGAAACGCTGAAGTCAGAAAAAGCGTGGACGTTCATCATTTTACTTTTTGTACTTCTCATTGCCACGTTCAACACCATCGGTTCATTGACCCTGCTCATCATCGAAAAGAAAAAAGACATTGGCATTCTATGGAGTATGGGAACTGACATCGGCATGATCCGCAGAATATTTTTTGTGGAAGGATTACTTATTTCAATTACAGGAACAGTCGCCGGTGCATTTCTTGGATGGCTGCTTGTTTTTCTGCAGCGCCATTTCGGATTCATTCACTTCAGCAAAGGATTTGTCGTCGATATTTATCCGGTTGTGTTGCACTACAAAGATCTTTTCCTCATCATTCTTTCCGTGACAGCGATAGGTTTGGTTGCAGCGTGGTATCCTGTGCGCGTGTACACGAAAAAATACCAATCCGTAAAATTCAGCGGATAAATTTTTATTGACGCACCAGCCGCTGCGTGAACAGCACACTTCCGTCGCTTCCTTCTGCTCTCAGAAAATAAATTCCCGGCGAAAGAATACCTGCATTAAAAGTGAAATTCATTTTTCCTTCCGCAAACTGATCATTGAGCAAAACAGAAGTTTCTTTTCCCTGCGCATCGTAGATCACGAAACGGATATTCTGCGTTTTTTCATTGGTAAAAACAACATTGAACGTTTCGGTGAATGGATTCGGGTAAGAAGTAATTTCCGGTAATGCATTTTGATTTTCATTCACGCCCACATCAGCGCTCATTCCTATTTCTGAAACCCACGTCGCGAGTGCATGCGAACTCGTCCCGTACATTCCGTTTACCCAACACGTTCCTCCTACATCATATTTTCGCTGGATGCCTGAATAATCGCCCCAGCGTTCATCGCCCGTGAGTACATCAATATATCCAAGCCCGCTTTTCACATTCGTGCGCGAAGAAAAATTTCCGTTTCCGTCAGCAGCAATTACAGAATGACCGGGAGCAGTGAGACTATCGCAGTGAAGGAAAAAGATCATCGCGTGATCATCACCCGCCCCGTAACCGGTGTAAGCGATATTCGGATAACCATATTCAAGCGCAGTATCGCCAATGATTGTTGCAGAAAGAAAAGGACTTGAAGTTGCATTGCTGATGATGCCGTAATACACCGCACATTTTCCGGTGGACGTATCCATCGTGTTATGCACGTATTGAATTTTATTGTTCTCCATGAATGCGCCAAGCACGCGCGCATCATTCGTCGCCATTCTTCCGCCGTCGCCGCCGTTCTCCACTGCATTCGGCGGCATGAAATAACTGATGTTCGATTGCAATAATGTTACATTCAGTTGTTGTCCCGGTGCATTTGCAGTGTCGGTAAGGTGAAGAAGAAAAACAGAATCATTCGAAGCCGCAAGATTTCTGTCGGAGAGAAAATACATATCGGGCCCGGCAAAAGTATTCGACCCGCCTTCCACAGGACAAATATCACGAATAGGTTTTCCGCCGAATTGAATATTGCTGTGCAATTGTGTGCGCAAGGTATCACCGGCATAACCATCCCATTTATTCACCTGCCAGATGAGTGATTGCACAAATCCTGTTTGCCACGATTGATTATCATGAAGAAGATTTACCGTGCAGAAAAGTTCATTGTGATTTACGGCGATCATCGGGTAATCGGTCCAGAGTGTATCGCTGAACGGATTTCCGGGAAGTTCATAAAGATTGTAAGCGCCGTTTGCCGTATCTGTTTTAGAAAAACCAATGATGATGTTGGTGGAACCGGAAGAATAGCCGGCGAGACAAACGAGAATGAATCGATCTGCTTCCGGATCATAGATTACTTTCGGATCATATTTCGTTGCAATATTTCCAAGCGCACCAGCCCAGAATGCAAGTGATTGTGTAGAGATGTTCTGATTGGTGGCCGTTCTGTAACGGAAAATATTACTGTTCTGCACGGAGATCAGGTGGCCGTTATTTGCAATGGCAATTTCATTATCGCAGGGAGTACTGTTGCCGAAACCATTTCCTGCAAACGTGCGGTTGACAACAGGAGCAGGAACAGATTGTATTTGCGGATTTGAATTTCTTGCTGTAGAATTTTCAGTGCGTGGATGACGGTATAATTTTTCGAGACTGTCTTTGATGCGCGGATCACTTTCGTCGTCAATGTTGTCGGCTTCGTTCACATGCACGATCGCGGGTGCGGGATCGTGTGCGGGATCAGGCGCGGTCGATTGTCCGGAGCACGGAATACGAAAGGAAGTTGTGGTTTGTGAAAACGCAGTTATACTTCCGAGAAAAAACAGTGCGGATAAAAATTTTTTCATTGGAATTAGTTTATCTATCTAAGTTACGAAATAGTTCTCATCTCTAAGTTCTCAATTCTCAGTTCTCAGTTCTAAGTTCTCATCTCTAAGTTCTCAATTCTCAGTTCTCATCTCTCAGTTCTCATCTCTCAGTTCTCAGTTCTAAGTTCTCATCTCTCAGTTCTCAATTCTGAAAATTCATTCACATCAATATTCTTCATGCATTTGAAGTGTCCTTTGGGGCATTTGGAAAATCCGATCTTGGAACAGGGGCGGCAGGAAAGATCTTTCACTTCAATGATCCTGGAACCTTCGCCGGGCAAATAAGGATACATTCCCAATTGAGGAACGGTATTTCCCCAAACGGAAAAAATTTTCTTTTTGAAGGCAGCTGCAATGTGCATGAGCCCTGTATCGTGCGTGATCACGAGTTCTGCTTGTTTTAAAACAGATGCAGACTGATTGAGATTATATTTTCCACAGGCATTGAAAACAGATTTACCGACTGCATCGCAGATCTTTTCTGCACGGGCTTCATCTTCTTTTCCACCGAGCAGCACAACCGGTTTCTTCAGTTTTTCAATGATGGAAATTATTTTTTCTTCAGGAAGTTGCTTCGTGAAGAATTTCGCGCCAACTGCAAAGGCAATAAAACCATTCTGAAAATTCTGTGGTAATGAATGAATGTCAATGTTATCTTTTTCCGGGATGAAATAATCCAGTCCTTTCCCGTCATTCTTCACGGCGAGTTCTTTTACGGTTTCGAAATAACGGTCCACGATGTGCACGCGCGGGAGTACGTCTATACGCGCATTCACGAGCAGCCATTTCCTGATGTTGAGTTTCGGGAAAGAAGCGAACGGTTTTTTCAGGATCTTTTTTACCTGTGAACTGCGGAGATTGGTATGCAGATCGACGATGAAATCATAATTTTCTTTCCGTAGTACATCGTTCACTTCGCTTACCTTGTTTTTGATGCTGATCACTTTATCCACGTAAGGGCTGGAATGCATGATCCCGGCAAACTGCTCTTTGGTGAGAAAATGTATCTCGGCGCCGAGTTGTGTTTTAATACAACGAATTACCGGCGTGGTGAGCACAATGTCGCCAATGGAACTGAAACGTACAACGAGTATCTTTTTCAAAGCAGGTAAAAATAAGAAAGCCGCCCCGGAATTAAGGGACGGCTTTGAATCGTAAATAAGGAAATATTACTGGGGGATGAGTGTCCAGCTTCCTTTACTTGAAGTGGTTGTGGAACCGCTTGTTGTAGAACCGTCATAGGTGGTCATCATCTCTTTGTTCTTGAGTTCATCAAGATACATCGTTGACTCAGGGCCGCCGTCAGATCCGTCACCTGTGTAAGTGTCAGTATTTGAAGTGGTGGTCGATCCTGCTACCACTACATCAGAAGCGCTCGTAGCACGTGAAATGATGCGATCTTTATTTTTTGCATCACCCACTTTTCCGGTGAAATTCCAGGTTCCCTGTTCGGTGTAAGTATCCGTATAGCCGGTTCCTGTTTGAGTCACCACAATTTTGTAAGTGCCATCCTTCATGTAAGAAATAGTTTCCGTCTCTGCTTGCGTAGTTGTGGTGCTGCCGGAAACAGTTGTAAGAGTTGCGCCATCATAGGTCCAGGTATCAGTATTAGTACCTGATGTGCTGGAGCCGGAACCTGCAGAAACTTTCCAGTCGCCTACAACGCGGCCTTTGCGTGTGTGAAGAGACATGAACGGATCATCGGGTCCTTTTTTGCATCCGTCAAATGCGAATGCTGCAATGGTCAATGCTGCAAGAGCAATTTTAACTGTTTTCATTGGTTGGTTTTGGTTTTGGTTAGAGGTTTATGAGGGGGACAAATGTAAGGATTAATACCGAACGGAAAAATGCAGATTCTGCTGATCCGCATCATCTTTGGTAATGATTTAGAATACGGTATTAATTTTAAAAGACGTGGTTTTTCCGGAGGGTTGCCTGAAAAAAAAGGGCTGACGAATTCGCCAGCCCCCGATAATTGATCGCACTTAAAATTATTTCGCTTTGTAATGTGTTTCGATCACTGGTGAACCCGAAACCGATTTTGTCCACATTTCTTTATTGGTCAAACGAATGATCTGTGCAGTATCTGCAACAGCACCGGATTGATTGCTCAACGTACGCATGTCGTCTTTGCTATTGATGAATTCCCATGTACCTGCATCAGAAGTTGTGCCACCACCGAATAAAGAAGTAGCAGTTTCGGAAATAGTGTAAGTGCCGTCTTTCGAATTTTTAAGATCTTCACTGGCAATGATAGAACGGTAATCCGAAGTTTTATCTACACCGTCTTCCATGTATTTTTCAACTTCCCAGTCACCGGCAACGCGGCCTTTTTTAGTGTGAATGGAAAGTGCCGGACCATCTTCATATTTTTTGCAGGAAGAAAATACGAATGACCCGATGATGAGTGCAGCAATTGCGATGGTGATGTTTTTCATTTTTGGATTTTTTTTTGATTGAGCCGCAAATATAGACAAGATTTCCGAACGCCATCCCTGTTAAATTCCCGCCTACACAGCGATCCGTTCCACTAAATTTGCACATGATTTTCACCGATACACATGCCCACCTTTACTCAGAAAAATTCGACGGCGACCGGAAGGAGATGATGTTGCGCGCGATGGAGCAGGGCGTAAAAAGAATTTTTCTTCCGGCCATTGATTCAGAAAGTCACGATCAGCTTCTTGCATTGGCAGAGGAATATCCGTCGGTATGTTTTCCAATGATGGGATTACATCCGTGCTCCGTTCATCCCGATACGATTGAAAGAGAGATCGCGCTCATTCGCGAGTGGCATAGCAAAAGAAAATTTGTCGCCGTTGGTGAAACAGGTATCGATCTTTACTGGGATAAAGCGCATCTTGAGTTGCAGAAAAAAATATTTGCTGAACAGATTGATCTCGCTTTGCAACTGGATCTTCCCATCATCATTCATTCGCGCAATTCATTCAACGAATGTTTTGAAATTGTGAAACAGAAACAGAACGGGAACCTCCGTGGAATTTTTCATTGCTTCTCCGATGGAATTTCCGAAGCAGAAAAAATTGTTGCGCTCGGCGGATTCATGATGGGCATAGGCGGCGTGCTCACTTTTAAAAATTCCGGCCTCGACAAAGTGGTGGATAAATTCGCGATGGAACATTTCGTCCTTGAAACAGATGCGCCTTACTTAGCGCCGGTACCGTATCGCGGAAAAAGAAATGAATCATCTTATCTGGTAGAAGCGGCGAAAAAAATTTCAGAGATAAAAAAAATAAGTGTGGAAGAAGTTGCGGATATTACCACGGAGAATTCAAAAAAAATATTCCAGGTGTGAGCGGTAATTCCGCAAATTTGTGAATCGCTTTCTATGGCAAAACGCTCCATACTTCTCATTTATACCGGCGGCACTATCGGGATGATCCACGATCCCGTTACCGGGCGACTGAAGCCATTCAATTTCAAAAGACTTTTGCAGGAAGTTCCTGAGTTGAAAAAATTCGATGTGAAGATTGATACGCATTCATTCAGGAAACCGATCGATTCTTCCGACATGCACCCGCGCGTGTGGAAAGAACTCGCAGAGATCGTCGAAAAAAAATATAAAAATTATGATGGCTTTGTGATATTGCATGGAACGGATACGATGGGCTATACCGCGTCAGCCCTGAGTTTCATGTTTGAAAATCTCGGCAAGCCGGTTATTCTTACCGGTTCGCAATTACCAATAGGAACGAACCGCACCGATGGAAAAGAAAACCTGATTACTGCAATAGAAATTGCATCCGATTATCGTAACGATAAACCTGTTGTTCCGGAAGTGTGCATTTATTTTGAATTCTCATTGTACCGCGGCAACCGAACGAGAAAATTCAGTGCAGAACAATTCCGTGCTTTTCAATCGCCCAATTATCCCGCGCTCGCTGAAGCAGGCGTTCATCTCAAATACAACAAAGCATTCATTGCTTCAAAACCGAAAGGAAAATTAAGCGTGAATACAAAACTGGATGAACATGTTGCTATCTTGAAAATGTTTCCTGGTATTTCACGGGAAGCAGTGGAAGCTATGCTGCACATAAAAGATCTTCGTGCGCTCGTGCTCGAGACTTTCGGTTCAGGAAATACGAATACAGAAAAATGGTTTTTGCAGGCGCTTGAAAAAGCGGTGAAGAAAGGATTGATCATTCTCAACATTACGCAGTGTGATGCAGGACGAGTAGAGCAGGGGCGTTACGAAACCAGTTCGGGCCTTGCTAAAGCAGGAGTTATTGGTGGAGCAGATATGACAACGGAAGCAGCGCTTACAAAACTCATGTCGGTATTGGCCAATGAAAAAAATATTTCACGCGTAAAAAAGCAACTCGTAACAGATCTGCGCGGTGAACTGACTTAGGGGCATCTCTAATAACTTCGAACTGCTGCGTTGGGCTACATCCTCAAAATCCTCATTTACGAATAGTAAATTCCGGTTTTTCAGACTTGCCCGCCTTGCATTTCTGTGTTTTTAGAGATGCCCTTAGAAAACCTGTAAATAAAAAAAAACCGCCAGCGATAGACGGTTTATTTTTTTTTGCGGAGACTGAGAGATTCGAACTCTCGATACCATTTCTGGTATACACACTTTCCAGGCGTGCTCCTTCAGCCACTCGGACAAGTCTCCGGGAAAAGGATTGCAAAGATATAAATTGAACGTATCGATGCAATTCACTCTTTAAACCAATCCCGCTTTTTTAAGTTTCTGAAGATCTTCCGGTGTGTCAATGGAAATTGTTTCCATTTCGGTGAACGCGGTTTTTATTTTAAAACCGTTTTCCAGCCAGCGCAATTGTTCGAGTGATTCCGCAAGTTCAAGTTTTCCGGGAGAAAGTTTTGCGAGTTTTTGTAAAACGTCAGCGCGATATCCGTAGATGCCGATGTGTTTGTAGAAAAAATGTTTCTGCGGCCAGTTCTTTTTTTCTTCACCTCGAACAAATGGAATCGGTGAGCGGCTGAAATACATTCCGTTATTTTCATGGTCAAGCACAACTTTCATCACGTTCGCATCGTCGAGATCAGCATCGTCAGAAAGTTTTTTCACCAATGTGCCGATCTGAACTTTTTCATCTTCGAAAAGAGATGCAAGCAAATCGATCTGTTCGTGCCGGATGAAAGGTTCATCACCCTGAATATTGATCACGGCATCAAATACTCCGCCCATGATCTCCGCAGCTTCTGCACAGCGATCTGTTCCGCTGCGGTGGGAAGCGGAGGTCATCACGAACCTGAAATTATTTTTTTCAACTTCTTCTGCAATGCGTGCATCATCGGTTGCCACGACCACTTCCGAAAGTTTTTTTGATTTCATCGCCTGTGTGGCCACGCGTGCGATCATTGTTTTCCCATCGATAACCGCAAGAGGTTTTCCGGGAAATCGCGTGGACGCGTAACGCGCAGGTATGATGCCGATGATCTTCATAACGGAATTCAAAGGTGAAGATAAAAATTCAGACTGTTCTTCTCGTCAATCCGTAGATCGCGACGATCGACCAGACTGCTTCGAGAAAAACAAACGGCATTGCATGAATGAGAACAGATCCGTAACACGCGAGCGCGGCTCCGCAAAAATTCACGAGGTGATAAATTTTATCCGTCGAACGTAACTTGCCAATAGTAAGCAAAAGAAAAGCAAGAAGGATAAGGCTAACGCCGGCTGTATTAATGAGGTCGGGAAGTGTCATAGAATTTTAACGTGTTGAATATTTCAGAACAGGAATATCGGGAATGAAAATCAATACGCGGGTTTCAGATCAAAAAAAAACGCCGGGGTTTCCGGCGTTCTCAGAAAAAAATTTTTCATTCGCTGATGATCATTCTCCGCGTGTGGACAGCGCCGTCTTCGAAAGTCACTTTAATAAAATAAACGCCTGACGGAAGATCAAGGGAGAATTCTCCATGATAATTTACACCTGCCGCAAATGACCTGATAAAGATGATCTTCCCTGCTAAGTCGGTGATGGAAATATCGCCTTTCATTCCGTCCTGGTCAAATTCAGCAATGAAATTTCCATTATTCGGATTCGGATAAAGTGCGATCGGGTTATTGACATCAATTTCCTGAACACTAACATCGTTGATGGAGATCGGTGCCGAGAAAGCGCTGCATCCATTGGCATCAGTTATTTCCACGTAGTAAGAACCATTTTGTGTTGCAGTGTAAGATTGGCCGGTTGCTCCCGGGATCAACGTGCTGTTGAAATACCATTGGTAAGTTGCAGCGGAAGTGGAAGTGAAAACAGAAAAATTCTGTGTGATTACCGGAATGGAGGGAGGAGGATAGAGTGAAACAAGAACTGTGTCTGAACTGGAACAACCATTTGCATCAGTTCCGTAAACAATGTAAGTGGTGCTTGAAGTTGGCCCGACTGTCGGACATGCAAGTGTAGTATCGCTTACGCCGAACGGAGGAGTCCACGCATAAGTAGATCCGCCTGTTGCGCAAAGTACAATGCTCGAACTCTGGCACAACCCGGTATCATTTCCGGCAGAAATTGTCGGTAGCGGATTTACATTGACATTGATCGAACTCAGACTGGAACATCCGCTGCCATTGGTGATCGTGCAGGAATACAATCCTGTTGAAGAAACCGTGATGCTGGCAGTAGTGTCACTGGTATTCCAGAGATAAGTTTCATTCGTGCTTGTTGTATCATCCGCAGTGAGAGTGACAAATCCTCCCACACAAAAATTTACAGGTCCGCTTGAAGTGATCGCAGGTCCGGGCAATGGATTAACGGTGATGGTAATAGTATCTTCATCTATGCAACCATATTGATTTCGCAAATGAAGAATATAAGTGGTGGTCGTGTTCGGAGTAGAAACAGGATTTGCAATATTGGATTGATTGAGAAAAGTGGAAGGAGTCCACCAAACGCTGTCTATAGTGCCATAAGATGAACTTGCAGAAAGTTGAGTGGTTGCTCCGAGACAAATTGAAGTATCATTGGAACCGATCGCTCTCAGCTGGCAATATTTCACAACCGCGTAATCTTCGTTCGTTCCAAAACCTTTGCTCATTCCGCCTACATAAAATTCTCCGGTCATCCCCATAGCAATGCTGTAGGCCTGGTCAGCATTGTTACCTGTTCCATTATATTTCACGATCCACGAAGTATCTCCGTTCGCTTCATATTTTATAGTGAGATAATTATTATTTGCCCCGGTCGCATAACTGTATCCTGTAACAAAAAGCCGGTTCGAAGAATCAGGAACGATCGCTTGTCCTTCATCGTAATTCACCACTCCTCCATCATAACGGCGATTCCAAATTTCGTTTCCGGAAATTCCGTTGTAGAGGATAGTGATCATATCTTCCGCAGTAGAAATTGTTCCAACGGAGCGGCCGGTTATCGCTACATTTCCATCGGGCAGAATAGTAATTGCATTTGCGCGATCATAATCATTGCCGGGGCCATTATAAGTTTTTGCCCATTGCTGAGCGCCGGCAGCATTGATCTTGATGGTCACCGCGTCATAATCAGTTACAGATAAAGTTCCTCTTGCGTAACCGCAGACAAAAATATTTCCTGATGCATCGAGTGCTATATCGGTGGAGGCATCGAAATTAGTTCCGGGGCCATTGTAACGCGAAACCCATTGTTGCGCACCACTGTTATTGTATTTTATTGTTGCAATGTCAAAATCATTTGCTGCACTTGTATAACTGTAACCGGTGACAAAAATATTTCCTGAAGCATCCATCGTCATTGCGTAGGCTTCGTCGATATTCGCACCGGAAAAATTATAATTGCTTGCCCATTGCTGTGCACCGGCCGCATTGTATTTGATGGTCATGAAATCGGTGCTGTTTGAAGTCACTTCGGCACCACCGGTCACATAAACATTTCCGGCAGCATCAGCCATTACATCATAACCTTCATCGAAACCGTTCGCACTTCCATTGTATCGCGAAGCCCATTGCTGCGCACCTGCAGCATTATATTTTATAGTTACAATATCATAATTAGAAGCAGGGCCTGCGCTGTACCCGGTTACATAAACATTTCCCGAAGGATCCAAAGCGATCGCTCTTGCTTCATCATAAGCATTGCCGGTTCCGTTGTACGTTGCGGTCCAGGTGGGAACTCCGTTCGTATTGAATTTTTCAGTTACAATATCATAATTTGCGCCGTTCCAGCTGGTGCCTACAACAAAACTGTTGCCGGCCGCATCGACCACCATTTTTTTTGCGCGGTCAACATTATTTCCTGCGGAAGAATAGCGTCCAACCCATTGCACATCGATCTGAGCAGACAAGTTCGCAGACAAAAAAAGTCCCACAAAATATGCAAGTTTCAATTGGGGGGTCATAGTTTAAGGTTTGCCGTTGGTATTTATTCAAAGATAGGATGATTCACCAAATGACAAAAAATTACCTTTGGTAATTGTGTCCGGTTTCTTACGGATTCGCGGTAAATGAAAAGAACTTTTTTCCCAATTGTAATTGCTGTGATCGTTCTCGTTACTGCCGGGGCAGTCGTGTTATGGGTATTTTTTTCGAAGGAAAGAGAATTTCAGAAAATTGAAATCCCGGGATCGTATCTTGAACTGACGGATTCATCGCGGTTTGCTTTGCAACCGATACTCATCGTAAGAAAATTTCCTGACGACAGTATTCTTGTTTTATTTCCCGGCAGTGAAAATCATTCGCAGGTATTTCTTTATGATCAGAAAAATTATAATCGTCTACTTTTCGGCGATCATAAAGGAGAACCTGTTATTCAATCCGTGGATGAAGGTCTTTCGGCCCTAATGAACAGGAAAGTGATCAATTTATCCAATTACAAAAGCGGGAAATATTACGTGCACGCCACCGCTTGTAATTTCGGGGGATTTCTTGAACTTGAATTGCTGGATTCGAATAAATAAAATTTTGATTTTCATGTGTTTGAAATACTCTCATTTATCGTATCTTAGCTACAGCAAACACCAATTAAATACATTGTACTTCTGATGAAACGCTTTACCCTGTTGTGCGCAGCTTTGCTTTTCGCATTGTTCGCAAACGCCACGCACATAGTAGGAGGATCACTCACCTATGAACATCTTGGAGGTTCTACTTATCGCATCACACTTAAAATGTATCGTGATTGTGCGCCGGGTCATGCTGCTTTTCCGGCTAGCATTTTGATACAGGTACGTGATCAGAATGGAACTCTTTTTTCTCCTAATAAAAATATCACGATCAATTTTCCTGGCGCAACTGCCGTTCAACCATACATAGATACCTGCGCGGCAAATCCCGGAATTTGTCTCGAAGAAGCGATCTATTCTAAAGTTGTAAATAATCTTCCACCGCAACCCGGCGGGTATCATATCTATTTCCAATACTGTTGCAGGAATGCATCGTTGAGCAATGTGGTTAGTCCACTTACCACCGGGGAATCATGGTATGCTCATATTCCCGACAACTCGCTGGTGATAACGGATGGCAGTCCGGTTTGGACCAATCCTCCTCCTGTTTTTGTTTGCCAGAACGAACCGATGAACTTCGATCATTCTGCAACGGATGTTGATGGAGATTCACTTGTTTATTCCTACTACACTCCATATTCTGATCCCGCCCCAACATTTCCTGGAGGCATTGCAACATTCACTCCTATCACATGGGTAGGTGGCTACGGACCCAACAATCCTACCGGCGGCCCAAATCTTACTATGAATTCTCAAACCGGATTTATTTCCGGTTCTCCAACAAGCGTTGGACAATTTGTTTGCGGAGTAAGATGTGAGGAATACAGGAATGGGGTAAAGATCGGTGAGATACTGCGTGACTTTCAGTTGAACGTTGTTTATTGTCCTCCGCTTGCTCAGGCATCTATTGGTCCGATCACCGGAGTTTGTTCCGGAAGTACAGTGAACTTCAGCAACACTTCAGATCCGGCTTCAAGTTATTTCTGGAACTTTGGTGATTTAAGTACAACGACGGATACTTCGTCTGCATTTCAGCCGAGTTATACTTATCCGGGATTAGGGCCTTACAATGCTACACTGATCATCAATGTAGGAACTGCTTGTGCTGATACGGCAACTGCTGTTGTGAATTTATCATTTGTGAATGTAGCCACTGGTGCTTCAAACGATAGTGCATGTGTTGGACAACCGATCACATTCACTGATGCATCAACAGCTTCACCGAATTCAACCATCACATCTTATTATTGGGATTTTGGTGACATGACAAGTTCTACTTTGCAGAATCCATCACACGCGTATGGCGCGAGTGGATCATACACCGTTACGCATACAGCAACAAATGATCTCGGATGTGATGACACCGATTACACGGTTGTTCAGATCATCGCTGCTCCGATCGCACTCGCAGGAAACGACACATTCACTTGCACAAATAATCCAAACATCGGACTTGGTGGAAATGTTTTGAATTCTTCAGGCGGTGGTTACTGGACTGGTCCCGGAACTTTTACACCGGATTCAACTGTTCTTAATGCCACTTATATTCCAACACCAGCGGAGATCACAGCAGGATTCACTTATCTTGTCCTGAATACTACGGGTGCTACATTGTGTTCGCAGGATCAGGATTCAGTAAGAATTGATTTCACTCCAGGTCCAACTGCATCGGTAGGACCTGACATAGTTGTATGCCGCGATACGCCGTTTGTCGCTGTTTGCGCATCTATCACACTTGCAAGTGGTGTAACGTGGTCAACTTCGGGAACAGGAACTTTCAACAATCCGAATAATCTTTGCACGAATTATATTCCAAGTGCTGCTGACACAGCTTCAGGTTCGGTTATACTTTGGGTTTCAACTACAGGAAATGGTTCCTGCAATCCTACAATGGATTCACTTATTCTTTCGCTTACACCTCCGCCCAATGTAAGTGCTTCATCAACCGATACTGCATGCAGTAATATTCCATTCCAGATCATCGCAACTACTGCAACCGGACAGGGTTACTGGACAACAAATGGTGACGGAACTTTCCCAATGGGAGATTCGCTGCTCACTTCAAATTATCTTCCAGGCCCCGGCGATCTTGCTGCCGGAAATGTTCAGATCATTTTCAATTCAACGAACAATGGCGGATGTCGTCAGCAACATGATACTTTATTTGTGACGATCATTCCTGCGCCGTCGGCGCAATTCACATACACCGGAGTTTGTCCGTGGGTGAGTATGCCGTTCAGCGATCAATCAACTTCTGTAACTGCGATCACTTCCTGGAGTTGGAATTTTGGTGATCCTCCAACGAATAATACTTCTGCGTTGCAAAATCCTTCGCATACTTATTCAGCAGGTGGAAATTATAACGTGACACTGGTTGTTACTTCCCAGAACGGATGTCCTGATTCAGTCATTATTCCTGTCACTGTTTATCCGCAGCCAACACCTGCATTTTCATCAGCAGGAATTTGTTTGAATGATGGAACAACATTTACTGATCTTTCCACTGTGAATCCCGGAAGTATTGTAAGCTGGTCATGGAATTTCGGCGATGCATCAACGTCAACTTCTCAATCTCCATCGCATCATTATCCTTCACCTGGAAATTACAACGTAACACTGGTGGTGACTTCCAGTAACGGATGTGCTGATACGCTTACGCAAGCCGTGAATATTGTTCCATCGCCTACTGCACAGTTCACGGAATCTCCGACTTCAGCAGCGAATACATTGCAACTCGTTCAGTTCACCGATCAGTCTTTTGCAAATATAAATTCATGGCTCTGGAATTTCGGAGATTCTTCTGCAACTTCCAGTTTGCAGAATCCTTCGCACACCTGGGCGCAGGCAGGAACTTACACGATCGTCCTCGTGGTCACAGATGCGAATGGTTGCACAGATACAACATTGTATGATTACATCATCAGTTCTCCTCCGCAGATCCCGAATGCTTTCTCGCCTAATGGTGACGGACACAATGAAATACTTTTTGTTCTCGGTGGACCCTTCACAACGCTCGATTACAGAATTTATAATAACTGGGGCGAACTGATATTTATTTCCACTGATCAATCAATCGGTTGGGATGGAAAACGTGACGGTGTTCCTCAGCCAATGGGCGTTTATGTTTACACAGTTCATGCCGTAACACCAGATGGAGTTCCACATGAATTGAGTGGCGATGTAACGCTGTTGCGTTAAATGAATTTCAAGTTGAAATAAAATGCGAAAAATTATTTTTCATATTGTGGTGTTTTCCTTCCCGCTGAGTTTTTCTGCGCAGGATCTTCATCTCACTCATTATGATGCGGCGAAGATTTACCTGAATCCTGCGATGACCGGAATGTTCGACGGATACTATCGCATTCATGCGAATTATCGTAATCAATGGTCTGCTGTTTCAACTAAACCTTTTCAGACTGCTGCCATTGCATGGGACATGCCCGTTAATCGATTCGGAGTTGGAGCACAGATCATGAATAATCGCGCGGGCTACGGAAATTTCAATGTGCTTCAGTTGAATTTGTCGGGCGCTTATGATTTGCAGTGTGACAAAAATAATTATCACCACGTTGCATTCGGAATGGAAGCGGGTGTCATTCAGAAAAGTGTTGACTTCAATCGTCTCTATTGGGGAAGCCAGTACACACTTGCAGACGACGGAACTTTTGACACTTCAATTCCAAGCGGAGAAAATTTCAGTGGTGTGGAAAGAAAATATATGCTTGATGTTACGGCAGGCGCACTTTACTATTATGCAAAAGAAGGATCGCGTTTAAATCCATTCATCGGTTTTTCTGCATTTCATCTCAATCAACCGAATGAATCATTTTATGGTGTGACCAATAAATTGCCTATCCATTACATCATTCATGCAGGAACGCGCATCGGTATCAATGAGAAGATCCAATTGCAACCGAGGTTCCTTTACATGCACCAGGCGAATGATTATGAAATGGTTTTTGGTTTGATGGCGAATTTATTTCTGCCGAATTCAGATTCCTATCTCATCTTCGGCCCCACTTTCCGCTATGTAGGCCCGCATGATCTTCATGATTTTGATGCAGCAATATTTGAAGTCGGATTGAAGAATGGTCCTTTCACTTACCGCATGAGTTATGATGTGAATGTTTCCACACTTCAGCCATCTACCAACAGCCGCGGTGGAATTGAATTCTCTGTCATTTATATTGCGAAAAGAAAAACTCCTGTTGTTGCACCCAATTGTCCGAGATTATGAGGCGTATTATTTTTTTCTTCCTGTTTTTATTTCCGCTCTTCAATTCTGTTCATGCACAGAGTCGCCGCGAATGGATTGACTTCGGCGACAAAGCATACGACGATAAAAATTACAAACTCGCGCTCGCGTGTTACCAGCATGTGGTGACTATGACCGAAGGAATGGATCGCGACCTGGTCACTCCATACGAATGCAAGCCTTACACACCTGCGAGTAAGATCGTGGATTCGTCAGCACTTAAATCTGCGTCATCCGATTCTTCGCTGAAAAATCCTGAACTCGTGAAAGGCAATGATGCGCGCACACGTTACGTGGTGCATCGTATTGCAGAATGTTACCAGAACATTCACGATTATGATAATGCAGAACTGTGGTTCCGTCAGGCAATCTTTATGCCCGACGTTCGTTTTCCTGACACCCGATTCCGTTATGGAGTTGCGTTGATGAATAATGCAAAATATACAGATGCCATTACACAATTTGATATTTACAGTGAACCGCTCGACGCCTCTTCTCCTGAATTTGTAAAGGCAACTCGTTTCAGTGCAGGTTGTGTTTTTGCAATGGACACAAACAGTCTGAAGAAAGAAGTGATCGTTACAAAACTCGACAGTGTTATCAATGCAGGCACTGCAGTTTTTTCTGCGAATTATTTCGGCGATCCGAATTCACTTATTTTCACTGCTGCAAAAGCTGGAAATACTTCCACACCTGAACTGACCAAGCTCGGCCTCGATGCGTACTCTACAGATATTTACACAGCAGAATTGAGCGGTGAACATTGGGGAAATGTGCAGAAGTTGCAAAGCCAGGTGACCAGCATCAACACCACGATGAATGAAGGCGCTGCTATGGTTTCATTCGGCAAAGCGAATGTTTTCTTTACGCGATGGAGCGATGATGGAAAACAATGCCTCATTTACATGTCGAAAAATGTGAACGACCAGTGGCTTGCACCGAAATTACTCGATGCGAATGTGAATCAACCCGGATGCAGGAACATGATGCCTTTTCTTTCCAATGACGGATCCACACTTTATTTTGTTTCTGATCGTGCGGGCGGACAAGGCGGACTCGACATCTGGATGACACAAGTGGATGATGAAGGAAATTGTACTGCTCCCATAAATATGGGCAAGAGTATTAATACCAGTGGCGATGAGATCACACCTTTTTATCATTTCCTTTCGAGTACACTTTTCTATTCTTCAAATGGCATGGGTGGTTTCGGCGGATTTGATGTAATGAAAACTGCATTCAATGCCGACGATTCCACCTGGACTGTTCCGAAAAATCTTGAAGCTCCTTTCAATTCATCGCGCGACGATGCTTATTTCGTTCTCGACCGTACGCAACAGCACGGTTATTTTTCTTCGGATCGCGAACCGTGTAATTCCTGCGGACCCGGAAGTGGTTATTGCTATCGCGCTTATTCTTTCTCGAATGAGCCGCTTGTTTTTTCCATCAGCGGACATGTGTATGATAAAGAAACAGGAAAACCAATAGAAGGCGCACTCGTTACTTTCAAAGATATTCGTGGAAATGTGGATCCTTTTTTCGCGATCACAGATACTGCCGGATATTATTATGCCGATCTCCAGTTGGGGGAAGAACTTTACATCAAAGCGCAGAAAAATAAATATTTCGGCGATGCTACAAATATTTCTACTGTTGGACTTACCGACAGCAAACATTTCGAACACGATTTCTATCTCACACCAATTCCCGCTGGAGAAATTGTTATTCCCGGTATTGAATATGATTTCGACCGTGCAACACTTCGTCCCGAATCACAGAAAGTGCTGGACGATCTTGTTGCATTCCTGGAACTGAATGACAATATCAGCGTGGAGATCGCTTCGCACACAGACACGCGCGGAAGTGACGTGTATAACATGAATCTTTCTGCCGCACGTGCAAAAAGTTGCGTCGATTATCTTATTTCGAAAGGCATTGCGGCTGATCGTTTGCAGGCGAAAGGTTATGGTGAAACACAACCGCTCATTGCCGACAAAGAACTTTATGCATTACCGAAAGAGCAGCAGGAAGCCGCGCACCAGAAAAACCGGCGCACTTCTTTCCGCCCGATCAAAGAAGGAGTGATCCGCGACAAGTGGGAAGGAAAAATTCCAGAGAATTCTCATTTGAAAGCACCGTCAAACGGCGGCACTTCTGATCCGAATAATCCTCACTGATGTTCTGATATGAAAATATTTTTTTCAGCAGGAGCAGGTCTCCTGCTTTTTATTTCATCTTTATTTTCACAGGGAAAAGTGGAAGGAGGATTGTACGCCGAACATTTTCAGCTTGGATATAAAGGACAGGAACAGTTCGGCGGAATTTTACATTATCCTGTTGGTGGAGGAAAATTCACACTGAATTATCAATCGGGGATTGGCTTCCAGGACGGCGGCGGATTTTATGCACACACTTCTGCGGGAGCCATTGCGGGATTGTGGCTGATGTATCACAGTCTCGGTGTGCAGTACGTGAATTATCTCGGATTTATTCTTGTGCTGGTTCCGAATGGCGCTGGAATGTATTTCGGTCACGGAAAAATTGTGCAGCACATTTCTATTGATCCTCTCGATGTCGATTACTGGCATCACTATTTTCCTTACGAAGATCGTGCGCGCATGAGCGGGAGTATCGTTTATCGCGTAAAACTTTTACCGGATCTGAAATGGCCCATCTATATTGCGCCGCAGGTTTCCTTAACGATGATCTATCTTACCAATAATAAAGTGCAGCAATATGGTTTCCGCGCCGGAGTCTGTATCGGTTACCAGTCGAACAAAGATTCTCTTCCTATTATCAATCAGTGATCATTCCATTAATTTTCGGGCAATATCTGCGAGCTGGATCAGTGCATTTATATTTTTATTTTTCATCTCAATAATGAATTCCGATGATCCTGTTTTTCCTGTATCCGCGGTTTCATCCAGCGAAAGATGTGCGATCTGCTGTTGAATAATTTTTTTTCCATTATCAGGATCGGGCAGAATGAAACTGAAGACTTCGCTGTTCTCCGAATTGAACCACGATCGCGGATCGAGATACAATGATTTTCCCGACCATTCATCCGGCAGTTCGTACGATGCGCCATCGGTTCCTTTCCAATTTGTCCAGATCAGTTCATTGCCGGAGAGCATTAACCGGAACAAGGTTCCATTATCATCAACCAGGTACGCACCATTCTTTTTTTCTACGCTGTCTTTTTTCATAATGGAATCAATGAATGAAGCAGCGTTCAAATTTTTTTTCAATCCGAAGCAGATAGTTTTTCCGAGCGCAGAGATACTTCGTGTAGCTGTTCTTTCCACCGGATTGAAATTTTCATCGTAATCAAAAGTGATGAAGTGCTGCACAGAACTGAAAGTGTCATGAAGCAATACGGTACATTGCCCGTTAAGAAATTTACAAAGAGCAACTGTTTCATTTGTTTCCAATGGAAGTTCATCCAGCGGTGCAATACGTGCCGTGTTGTTCGTTGCTTCATCATTTTCCAGGTGAAGACAGAAATTGAAAAATCCGCGAATATCCTTCACGGGAGCAGGAATACAGGGAACAATCTCATCCGGTGCCGCAGATTTTTTTTTCGTCACTAATTTTCTGGCGGAAATATTTCCATCCGAAAAAATAATATTGAATGAGAGATAATCCACATTATCAAAAAGATCCCGGAAGAATGTGCCACCTTTCGAAAATTCAAGAAGAGGCCCGGCGTGAATCCAGATGCCGGCATCGAAAGAAGACCGCTCGTGCGAACAGAAATTCTCATCTTCCATCAACGACACTTCTTCTTTCATCGTGAGAATTTTTTCTGCCGCATCGCCGCAGGTTACAAGATCCGAGTTGCTGAGCGGAACAAGAAAAAGTGCGATCTCCTTATTCCAGCTTATCAAAGCATTGTGCGCCGTATCTACGCAGAATTTTTTTATTCCCGGAGAATTAATTTCATTCACCGGATATTTTTTTGCGATCTCTTTGGTGACGAGCGAAGAAAAAACAGTTTCATCATTCAACCGCGCGCTCACAGCGAGAAATGCATTTTCTTTTTCACGGAAAATAAAAGCAACCACATCGGCACTCTCAACCATACCCGAACCATGATTCGCATCCACCGCACGTTTGATATCTGCAAAGATCCCTTTGGCAGGAAAATTTTTCATTTCAGGAAAAAGATGTTTGCCCGATGAAAGATCGATGGACAATTCGCGCATGTCGAGTGTAAGTACTGCGACTGCATCACGCGGAATATATTTTGCCTGTACCGGGATCGTTCTGCGGATGAAAAGGAACCAGGTGAACATTGCCCCGGCAGCAAGGATCAGGATGACGGTAAAACTTATCCGCAAAAATTTTTTCATGCCGCGTGCTAATTCGATCGAATGAGAAAAAGAGAATTCAACAAACGGAAAAAGCGCACGAATCCTGTTTCATTATCTTTTTTATCCGATTCGTTGAATTGCATCGTCATCACAATACGCTGCACACCTTTCTTCGATCGTTTACCGATGAGTGTTCCGTTGTTCACCTCTTCTGCCAGCAGATCGAGCGATTCTTTATCCTCCGCACTCAGATCCTCCGTTTCATTTTTCTTCACCAGTTCGATCGACTTCTGTCCGTCCCAGTAACCAACGAGCGGGCTTTTTCTTCCGAGATGCACAAGACTTTTCTTCATCGAAGATTTTCCGCGATAACCATTGAGATGATTCACCATGAGATCTTCATTGTTCGTGATGATGAGCATTCCGTTTTTCACAGCGAGAAAAACGCGAACGTCATATTCTCCCGGTGTATTGATCAGATAATATTCTGCATTCTGTTTTTTCACCGCATTAATGCGTTCGAGAACAGAAAGGATCTGGTTCACTTTTTTCTTTTCACCTATCCCGGCAATGAAAATAAATTCGGGACGCACTTCTGTTTTTTCCTTGCGTACTTCCGTCATATTGAAATTCTCATCGTACTCATAAGAAACATAGGAAGCGGTGTAAGGTTTGAGATCTGTCGCCGCGACGAGGAATTTTCCGTCGAGAATATTGTATAGCGTAGATTCATCGAGAAAAACACGGATGATGTCCCACATGGCGAGATAATAATCATTGTACATTCCGTACATCGTATTCTGAATTCCTTCGCGATAAACCGAGCCGTAGAATTTCATAAATTTTTCCATGTCGACTGACATGGCCATGAATCCCATCAGGTTGTCGGCTTTCACATAGCGGAACATTTTTTTATTTACGCGCCCGCTGTACAATCCGTTCGTGTGCGCCTGCAGCATGGGTGTGAAATACATCCGCTGTTCCATGGTTGCATCGTTACCATTGAAATGAATAAGACTCGCCACGTACGATCCTTCCCACATATTCGCGATCACAGCCGTATCCTGCGTAAGATTCTGCATCATAAAAAGAGAACGGCGTTCCTGCATCGTGGCTTGGTAGCGCTGTTGCATAATCTCGCCATAATTGTACCAATAGACCGCATCAGAATTTTCTGCCATTACTGAACGGAAATTCGGAATGGACTCTGCAGAAATTTCATAGGAGAGATTGATCAGGCGTTTCAGTTCTGTAAAAACATAAGCGGAAATGATCGTATCATTTTTATGCGCATCTGGTTCCCCGTTTATTTCCGGAAAATTTGTCATGGAATTTACATTCACATCTTCTTCCGGAATGGAATCTTTTGAAAGTTCTTCAATGAGTGCAGCACTTTCATTCATCAGCGAATCTGTTCTTGCTGTGCGCAAACTATCGGTGATGAGGGTATCGGCGCTGACCTGTTGCTCCTGCATATCTGCTATTGCACGTTGTGCCGCCTGTACACTGTCCATCAGCATTAAATTTCTCCAGTAATCATATTGTGAATTTGTATTCGGCAGGTAGTCGTAATCGGCAAGAAGAAGAATGGCATAAGTTCCGGTCCACCCAAGCGAAATGCGATCCTGGTTGATCGCAGAAAATCCGGATCCTTTATCGATGGAAGGAGAAGTTGAAAATAATTTTGCAGTGACGTAAGAAGAAAAACTATTCTGATCCTTCAGCGGAAAAAGATAAGCGAAGTAATGAACCGAATCGGCATTCTCAGTGAAGATGAAAATTTTTCTTGCCGTATCAACGCCGGTGTTGCCCGATGGAGAAAAAATATCGGAGAAAAAATTCCGAAGCGATTCCTGCTGCTTCACGTCAAGATCGTCATCGCCAAAAACATATTTAACTCCGCCCGAACCATATTCATTCGTGCGCGTGAACATGTCGAGATTTTTGATGATGGAAACATCGCCGTTCTTCACATGCGCTGCGGGATCGATCATCACGATGAAAGTTGCTTTGGCAGGAATGTGCGTGGAAATTTCCTGGGCAGTAAGAACGGTAGAGAACAGGATCGGGAAAGCGAAGAAAATATTTTTCATGGGGTTACTGTAACACTATTTTATTGATGATACTTTTTTGGCCGGTGGCGAGTGCGAGCAAATTCAATTTCAGCATAACGGCTTTTCCACTCTTGGATATTTTTGCGTCGGCGTTACTTGTTTTCGCTACCGGGTCATCGAACCGGTAAATGCAGGTGTACGTGGCGTCTTTCAGTATCTCCCTGTCTTTCGGAGTCATTTGCGCATTTTGTTTCTTCGCATCATAACTGCTTTTCCGGTCGAAAATTTTTCCGGTGAATGCAAAATTATCCGACGCTTCCGGAATGCGTTTGTGATCGCTCGTTACTTCCTGCGAAACGAGTTCAAGAGCGAGATTGAGATTGTTCACCGAATTGAAATCGAATTTTACAGTGAAAATATAATTGATCCAGTCTGCAGTGGAGATCACGTTCGAGATGCCCAGCGATTTTTCGAGCGATGCTTTTCCTTTTGAAATATCAGCATCTATTTCTTCGCGGCGGGGAATGCGATAACCTTCGGAACTATCGAGTTTCATTAATCCATCGAGACGTTCTTTGCTCTGGCTGAGATTCAAGGTGTAAAGAAAAGTTCCGGTTCCGTCATTATGAATCGTCACATCTTCCACGATCTCGAAACAACTCTGCAGGAAGAGTACCGGCAAAAAGAAAAAAAATGTCCGGAGGAATTTGAATGTTTTCATTTGGGAAAGATGAAGTTAAACATTCCTCCTGATATGGTACTATTCTGTATCTTGCTTCATGTTCAAGAGAGATCCGTTCGGCCATCTCCTGTTTGTGAAAAGGATTCTCATCAGGAACATTGGCCGCTTCACGAGAAGCAGATTCAACGGACGGAATAAACTTGAAATTTCCGGAACAGAATATCTCGAATCGCTTCCGCAGGAGAATGTGCTTTTCGTTTCCAATCACCAGACTTATTTTGCAGATGTGATAGCGATGATCCATATTTTTTGTGCGGTGAAGAACGGACATCGAAACACAATTAATGTGCAGGGTTACCTTCGAAAACCACGAACGAATAATTATTTTGTTGCGGCAGAAGAGACCATGAAAAAGGGATGGCTTCCGAGAATTTTCGCTTACGTAGGATCTGTTTCCATTCAGCGCACCTGGAGAAAAGGGGATGAAGATGTGAACCGGAAAGTAAGAATGGAAGATCTCACGAACATCGGCATTGCACTCAGCGACGGATGGGTGATCAATTTTCCGCAGGGAACAACGAGAGTTCACGCAAAGGGAAGAAGAGGAGTGACGGTGCTTGTGAAAAAATATAACCCGGTTGTTGTTCCTGTTGTCATTGATGGATTCCGCCGCGCATTCGATAAAAAAGGAATACGATTGAAAAAGCAGGGCGTAAAATTAACAGTGCGTTTCAAACCGCCGCTTCATCTCAACCCCGAAGAAGATGGTGATGCTATGCTCGAAAAAATAATGGAGGCAATCGAGCAGAGTGAAAAATTTCATTGGCCAAAAAAAGAAATAGAGCCGATCTTCTGATTTAGAAACTGTTTCTTATGAAAAAAACTATTCTTCTTTTTCTTACTCTCGTTTTTCTTATTGCATGCAGCAGCGATGCCAATAAAAAAAACAAAAATGATTCAGTTAACAATGACAGCGGAAAAAATGTTGCAGTGAAACCGCCCGCGCGCGATTCTACTCAGATCGATCTTCTGAAAAGCAGTTTTACCTGCGCGCGTTCTAAAACGGTGAAGAACCTGAATAAGCAGGTGAAACTTTTCGGAAGCAGTATGAATATTCAAATGAACAATGCTTCATTCTCTGCAACCACCGATATTAAAATAAAAGATGGTTATTGGTACGCACAAAAAATGGACAATGATGGCGCACGTATCATTCTCGATATGAAAAGTGTTTCAGCAGTGCAAGTGGGAAAAGATCAGCAATTGGAAATGGGAAATCCGGATTACCTGCAAACGGATAAATTTCCGGTGGCCCTGCTTGAGCTTTCAGATTTCCAGGCGATCGCTGATACGAGTGCAGGAAGCAAAACCAACTATGCATTCAATGCAAAACTTATTCTGAAAGATACTTCTGCGAATGTGGAAATGAAAAATGTAAAAGCAGATGAATATGTACCGGGTAAAACTTATCCATCCTCGCTTTCATTTGATTTCAGCATTGATGGAATGAAATGGGGGCTGAACCGCAAAGATGCGGAGGTGACAAAAGATGATCTTACCTTTCACGTGGTGATCGCGGCGCAATAAAAAAACCTCCGCGATTTACGCAGAGGTTTTCCAGAAAAAATTCCAGGAATATTATTCTCCCGATTGAGCAGCGCGGTCTTTTCTCATTTGCTGCATGTGTTTGTACTGTGCATACTGATCGGCAGTGAGGATCGTTGCGAGCTCATTGTCTTTTTCAGTTTTCACCGCATCGATCTCTGACTCTTGTTGCGAAGCAGATTTGTCGGTTTCTTTTTTGATCGCGTCGATCGCCTGGAGCCGTGCGAGAAGAACAGCTTCCACTTTCGTGGTCTGATCATCACTCAGGGTGAGATTTTTTTTCATGCGGAGCGCCTGCGTATGCGCGCGGTCCTGGTCGGATGCGCGATCTGCCGTTTGTGCGTTTGCGAGGCCAAACGAGAATACGAGACTGAATAGAATAACGATATGTTTCATTTGCGTTTGCTTTTTGTTAGGTAAAACTAAGCCAAATCAGTTTATTTTCCAAGCGATAACTATTGCTCTTCTCAACCATGAGCAAACACCAGGCCATTCACATTTAGCTAATAATCAGTGTTTTAAGAATATAGCCCAAATTTACATTGACATCTCAGCTTTCATTATTATTATTATTGACCATTCCCTCGCGCTGGAATATTCCGGCATTCCGTTATGTATTTCGCAATTGGCTTTGAATTGAATACAGTTTGCCCGCACTTATTCCGCTTATGGGCATTTTCATTTTGCGATGGCTCATAGAAAATATTGTCTTCTATTTTTATTTTATGCTCCGGGGAATATTTACTACGTTGCTAATATTCTTTGCGGATTGTTTGAAGAAAAAAAGCGGAAATAGCTCAGATGGTAGAGCGTCAGCTTCCCAAGCTGAAGGTCGCGGGTTCGATCCCCGTTTTCCGCTCCGGTTTTCTTACAAGGAAATTTGGCTTTTGAGAATTTGGTATTTCGGTAGTGGGTCAGTTTGAAAATTCTTAGCGCCTTAGCGTCTTTGCGGTTTAATAAAAGAATGGTTTAGGAACCGCGAAGGCGCCAAGGCGCGAAGTTGAATCGGAAAAGAGCAAACTGAGCCACTACCGGTATTTCTGTTATGCTATTTCCCTTCTTTCTTTTTCTTACCTTAGTAATACACACATCTCACACTTATTTTGTTTTCTCCTTTCAGGCACATTCTTTTTGCGGCAGTGATATTCTTCACTTTCGGCGTGCACACACTGCGCGCAGGCGGGGATACGCTTTGCACGAGCACTAACGCATCACGCATTACGCATGAAGTGGAAGAGATGAGTGAACCCGAACTTATCCTGCTGATGGATTCACTCATGGACGCCGACTCGCATGAAAAAGAACTGATCGGCGTAATTCAGTCACGCATCCGCGATATTGAAAGTTCGTTCGTAAAAAATGACCCGGCCGAATTTGCGTTTTATCCTGCCAATCGTTTTTACGGAAGCTGGGATACGAAACATTTATTTCCATACAGTGACAGTCTTTACAAATCAGATACGATCACTGCGCTTGATATTTCTTCCGGTGTTTCCGGCGAATTTTATTTTCCTTACAATGGCCCGATCACTTCTGAATTCGGTTGGCGCGATACTGCTTATCATCGCGGAATAGATATTGATCTGAATTATAAAGACACGGTGCGTGCGGCATTCAGCGGAATGGTTCGTTTTGCAGGAAATAATGGCGGCTATGGAAATGTAATTATCATCCGTCATTACAACGGTCTTGAAACTGTTTACGGCCATCTTGCGCGATTGAAAGTAAAACCGGGAGACATTGTTACATCAGGACAGCTCATCGGCCTTGGTGGATCAACCGGACATTCCACCGGAACACATTTGCATTTTGAATTGCGTTTTCGCGGCGTCGCATTTGATCCTGCTTATGTCATCGATCTGAAAACGCACCAACTTATCACGGAAAAATTTTTTCTCGTTCGCACTAAACAAGGATTCGCAGTTCGTCCGGCAGGACTCGAATATCACATGGTTGTGCGGGGAGACAACCTGGTGAAAATTGCGCAGCATTACGGAATTACAATCGCTGAATTGCGTGAGTACAATGGATGGGAAGGATATGTGCGATTGAAAGCAGGAATGAAAGTACGGGTACAGCCGGCTGAAAATCCAATGGGAACTTATTGACCGGAAATGAAAAATTCTTTGCAGCAACCGGAAATATTTTTCGAAAAACTTCAGCAACGATTCAAATCTCCATTGCCGGGCGAAGGTGCGCAGAACAGGATGACGTCGCGACTGCGAATTCCAACCGATGATTACCTGAAACAGAATCCCTCTCATTTAAAAAGTGCGGTATCGCTTTGCCTCTATCCTGAGAAAGGAGAAATATTTTCGATGCTCATTCGCCGGCCGAGTTACGATGGAACACACAGTGGTCAACTGGCATTGCCCGGAGGAAAAATGGATAAGCGCGATGAAACACTTTTGCAAACTGCACTGCGGGAAACGGAAGAAGAAGTGGGTGTTCGTTTTGCAAAAAAAAATATTCTCGGCGCACTTACGCCTTTGTATATACCGGTAAGTAATTTTCTCGTGCAGCCCTACATTGTTTATGCGAAGGAAAAACCACAATGGAAACAGAATCCCGCAGAAGTGGACGACATCATTGAATTCCGCCTTGCGCAGATCTTTGATGAGACCTTGAAATCAAGAAAAAAAATTGTGATCGGAAAAAATATGTTCATTGATGCGCCGTGTTACCTGATCAACGGACAGATCCTCTGGGGCGCAACGGCAATGATCTACTCCGAACTGGAAGTTATGCTCTCGTAAAAATTTCAGAAAAAAAAATTGGAATTTATTTGCGCACAACCTGCACCACGGTATCATCGAAGCAAAGGTAGTAAGGCCCCTTATCAAAAACCGAAAGATCGATCTTGCTGCCGTATCCCTTCAATATCACATTTCCATAACCATCATATAATTCATAAAGCGATTCGCCGGAAAGCGTGATCGTTTTCGAATCGTCTGATTGTTTAAATGTCAGGACAGGTTTGTCAGTTGGAGTGTAAGTGACTTCCGGTGTGTATTTCACTTCTTTGCCGAAACCAACCTGTTTTACACGGAATTTATTTTCTCCGGAATGAGGTGTAACCTGAAAAGAATAATTATTTTCTGTGGCTGTACCCACACCCTGCACTTCACCAATGTAAATCCATTTGCTCCAACGATATTGTTCAATCACAAATGGAAGAGAACCAATTTCCCCGGTAGTGGTCCATGTCAGTAATCCATTCTGAGAAATGCTGATTGACTTTGTTGCGAAAGTAGGACGCGGCTTGAGCGCATCGGGATTCAACACGCGCGGTTCGCAACCTTCTTTATGAAAGATCTGGATCTCTACTTTATCGCCTGTGTTCAGATTGTAATTTCGCAGGTCAATCTCGAAAGCCGAAGAATTCACTTCATCAGTAGAGCGGATTCCATTCACATAAACTTCATAAGCACAAAATCCGATGCCATTCTCATTGAAAGAATTCTGCACGTACACATTTTTATTCTGATATTTTCCTTCCACAATAAGTGTTCCGTTACCGGCGAGCAGGTGCGCGGAAAAAGATATCATGATAAAAGAAAGAATGAATTTCATTGTGCAGTTGATTTAAAGGCCTTTAAACTGAATGCGAATTTACCAAATCGCCCCGCACAAGTCAATATCGGGCGTCGAAAATCCGCTTTTATCGTATCAAATAATTTATTGGTCGATGGAGATTTCTCAATATACTGAACATCAATGTACTCTGAGATTTTTCAGAATGTAAGAGATAGCGGCAATAACAATAATGATCGTAATAAGCACTTTCCAGACCCCGGAATAATTCCTGCGGTTCGTCGTTTTGTCTTTGCGGTAGGACCAGATAAGAGCAATAGTGAAAACCGAAATGAAAAAAATAACGAAGGCGATCTGTCCTTGCGAGAAATGCATCTGCAAATTTAATTCAGAATGTAATCCGTGTGACTGTTGTTGAATAATATCGCCGCTCTCAAAATCAAAGACAGAATTCTTATCCTAAATTTGACAGTGATGTTCCGGAAAATATTTTTCATTGTCCTTTACATTTTATTCTCGGCCAGGCTTCTTCATGCGGGTAAGATCGAAAAAGCTTTCGAAGAACTCGGGCGTTACAATTATTTCGAAGCAAGAAAAATATTCCGTTCAGCAGAGGCGCATCATCCTGCAGCCGCTGGTTACGGCCTCGCACTTATTTATTCAAGAACTGATAATCCTTTCCATGATGTTTCGCTTGCGCACAGTTCCATTACCCTTAGCCAATGGCAATGGAAGAATTCATCTGCAAAAGAAAAAGCACGCATGGAACGATCGGGTGTGAATGATTCGGCGATTGCCGTTCTGAAAATGAAGATCGATACCTTAGGATTTCTGCTCGCGAAAAAAAAGGGAACCGAAGAAGCGATGAATATTTACCTCGAAGAATATTGCGGATCCGTACTTACGAATGAAGCGACTGTTATCCGTGATCAACTCGCATTTGCAAATGCAGTTGCCGGCGGAACCTGGAAAAATTATTTTGAGTTTGCTCAAACATATCCCGCATCCGCGCAATATCCCGAAGCAATGGCGCTCTATGAGAAATTGCTTTTTGCCGACATGACCTCTTCCGGAAAAATTTCTTCCTTCTCCGCATTCATTGAAAAATATCCGGCAAGTCCGTATGTTTCACTCGCGCAGGATAGCATTTACACTTTATCAGTTCCCGATCACAACATTGCTGAATACCGCGCTTTCATTCACGATTATCCAGCGAACAGGAATGTGGATGATGCATGGAAAAGAATTTATGCGCTTTACACTTCCGATGGAAAATCCACGACCATCGCTCAATTCTGGATCGACTATCCCGATTTTCCTTTTAAAGAAACGATCAGCGAGGATCTGCGCCTTTCTATGACAAAATTTTTTCCGGTGAAAGAAAATGGGAAATGGGGTTTCATGGACAGCACCGGTACGATCGCAATTCCATGCGTGTATGATTGGGTGGAAAATTTTTCCGACGGAGCAGCAGCAGCCGGCCTCGACGATAAAAGCGGATTCATTGGCAAGAATGGTAAAACACTTATTCCTTTCCGGTACGATGAAGTGGAATCTTTTTCGAAAGGACTTGCACTGGTGAAAGTGAAGGAGAAAGAAGGCCTCACTGATCGCGCCGGACATCTTGTTGTGCCGGTGATGTATGATGAGATCGGCGATTTTTCTGATGCGCGTGCGCTGGTGCTGCGCGATGGGAAATACGGCTACATCGATATGTTCGGAACGGAAGTGATCCCGTGTCGTTATGATAAAGCCGGTGATTTTTACAATGGATATTCTTTTGTTGCAGATACTTCAGGTTATTATGAGATCGATCACAACGGGAATAAAAAATTTCTCGGGAAGTTCGACTGGTTCAATGAAACGGACGGTGTGATCCGCGTGGAGCGCGACGGGAAATACGGACTTCTTTCTTCCGACGGAAAAATAATACTTCCGTGTGAATATTCTTCGATCGGGAAATTCAGCGAAGGTTTTGCAATGGTTGTGTTGGAAGACAACTGTGGTTTTATCCGCAAGGACGGAACTCTGGCAATACCGTGCATTTACCAGGTGGATAAAAATCTTGCCGGGGAAAGTGAATTCAGTAAGGGAATGGTGCGTGTGAAGAAGAACGGGAAATGCGGGATGATCGATTCTACGGGAAAAGTGGTGGTGCCAATTCAGTTCGATGACATTCTTCCGTTTGGTAATGGACTTGCGCCGGTAAAGAAAAAAGATCAGTGGGGATATATTGATAATAAAATACGGCTCGTTATCCCTTACCAGTTTGAATTGGCCGGAATTTTTTCAAACGGAACTGCGATCGTGAAAACCGAAGATGGAACTGGAATCATTGACACGAAAGGGAAATGGATTATTCCGCCACAATACGATGAAATTGATCCTGAAGGAGAATTTCTTTTTGTAGAAAAGGAAACCGGCAAAGGGTTGCTCGACAAAAATGGCAATATGATTCTTCCCTGTATTTATTCTTCCATCGAATTTCAATCGTCATCGCTCGTGCGAGTGGAAATGAATGATCAGTCCGGTTACTATAACATCATCAGTTGCAGTTTTACCTGGAAAGAATCCGGCGTGCAATAAAATTTTCTGAGAATCAGCAAAGAATTATTTCTTCATCAGCAACTGGACCAGTTTCTGTATTCCGAACATTGGCAACCAGATAAGAAAAGTAGAGAGCAGGAAAGTAAGTTTCACATAATATCCGCCGAACCAACTTTGCTGCAGATCTTCCAGCCAGGTCACCGGCCAGTAATCTCCGAACATAAGAACAGCAGTAATAATGAGCGCAACAATAAAAAGAATTCCGGTGATAGCGCCAGATCTTGTTTGCGGCTTGGGAGCAGGATTCTGTGGAGGAAAATTCTGAGGTTGTGTATTCATTGGAGTACGAAATACGAAAAGTTTACTGAAAGTTACTAAATGCAGATGAGTACGAAATTCAATTTCCAGAATTCATTTTTGGCACGCTTTCGCATTTCGCAACTTTCAGTAAACTTTTCGTACTACCCCACTTATTTCAAACGGATCTTCTGTCCCACGTGCAGCGTTGCATTCGAAGAAATACCATTGAGCTTGCAGATATTTGCAACCGTCGTTTTATTTTTCAACGCAAGCCCGTAAAGTGTATCACCACTTTTGATCGTATAATAAACGGGATCACCAATCGGTTGACGAACCTGTTTCTGCTGCGTGGAAGTTTTTGTTGAAGTAGTTTTCTGCGTGTTGGACGCAGTAGAAGTTTTTGCAGCGGTCGTTGTTTTTTTCTGAGCGGGTTCCGGTGCTTTTTGCGGAACATCATCTTTTTTCGGCGCAGAAGAATTTACATTGCTTTTATTTTCATTCGCATTATCGCCTCCGGGCATCCTCGGGTCGGGAACTGCATCCATGACACGTTTCGCTTCTGGTGTTGCATAATAAGGGCCGCCGGCATTGTAATAAGTGTACCATGTTTTCTTTTTCTTTTTCGAATAATGGCGCACTTTATAAACTTTCGACAGGTATTTGAAATCTGATTTGCAGAGGCAATAAGTATCGGTACGCAGAACGCCGTTTTTGAAATCAATAAGATAATTCGGATCGATGGGCTGTCCGCGGAAACGGATTTCAAAATGAAGATGACTTCCGAATGAATGTCCCGTGTTTCCTCCGAGGCCAAGCACATCTCCTGCTTCTAATTCCTGGTTGGGATGCACGAGCAATTTTGAAAGATGCGCATAATAAGTTTCAAGTCCGTTTGCATGACGCACTACAACAACGTAACCATAAGTTTTACTTTTCTGAGCAATGCGCACTTTTCCATCGAATGCGCATTTTACTGAATCGCCGATTTCCAGATCCAGATCAACACCGAGATGATAACGATAACTGCGGAATGCAAATGTGGAAGTCATTGGCCCATTCACCGGCATCACGAAATCGCAATGTGAAGGATCCTTCAGCGGAATGAAAACCGTATCGTCGAAAGTGAGCGCATCGAATTTTTCCGCGTGAACGATCGTCGTATCAAAATCATCATATAGATCAGAAGCAGGAGTTTCATCAATTCCTTCCCCGGTATTTACTGCCGTAACAGTATTCGCTGCAGGAGGATCCACTACATTGGTGTCCACAGATGCCAAATCGGTAGCTGTAGGTTGTGCGGTATCAGAAGAGATCGAGGAAACGCCGGCGGTATCGGCAAGGGTTACAGTGAAAGAATTTGCGACTGAAATATTTTCAGCGCGGCAATTCAGCGTGCAAATTAAAAATGCAGCAGCTAAAACGGTTATATGTTTTAAGAATTTCAAAACTAATTCTACTATGAGGGTTCATGGTGCCTTGTAAAAGACGCGCTAAAATAGCCATTATTATGAATTACGCAACCGCGAGGTATTCACAATTGCCTTTTGATAAATAGGTGCTTGTTCTGTTATACGGCTAAAACCCTTACTGGTTGCGGGTTTTAGCAGATTCATGAATGCTGAATAAGGAATGTTAAAGAATGAGAAGCGTCAATTTTTTTAAAATCAAGAATGAAATTCTCCGGAATTCAGGTGCAAACAGCAATGAAGATAATGGGTTGTGTTATGATACTACCCAGGCAGAAAAGAGATCTTTCATCGCGCATAAAGAGTAAAAAAACCGGCTGTAACAGGTTTTCAATCTGTTCAACCGGTTTATAACCGACAGGTTTCTGATGAAAAAACAAATTTAAAAATCCAAATTTCAAAACGAATCCGGGATTTGGATTTTGTTTTTTTCTTTTTACTGTAACACCAGTTTTTTATTCATTACCGATCTTCCGGTGGCCTGCAAAGTGTATGCGCCCTTCGCCACATCAGAAAGATCAAGCGCAAACGCATTCGCTCCTGCGACAACAGTATTCTGCTGCTCGAAAATTATTCTTCCGGAAAGATCGATGATGCGTATTGTAATCGCATCATTCGCATCGCACTGATAATACAAAGTGAAAGATCCGCTTGTTGGATTCGGCCAGAGGCCGAGTTGAACTGCATTCGGATTCAATTCATGTACACCTATGCTCGTGTTGTTGCACGGGATCACCGGCCCGTTGATCTTCGTCATGTTGTTGAAATCAATGTAACACGCATAGTTCACGCTGTCGATAAAAGGATTCCTGTTTCCCTGCAGCGAATCAACGTAATCATTCTTCGCGATCTCACGCGCATCGGGCGGATCCAGGTAATTCCAGTTCTTTAAAAGATTCTGATCTTCCCCGTACATGATGCTTGCACTTATAGGATTCGGAAATCCCCAGTTCTGCGTGGTTGTGTTATAACACGTCGCCATGTAAAACAACGCACGCGCTGCATCGCCTTTCTGCGCATCACGCGGCTCATACACCATTTGCCCGCTCGCATTCGTTCCGTATTTCGCACCCATGAAAGTGGAAGTGACATTCGCCACAACTCCCAATGGATAATTGCTGCGAACTGCATTGCAGTTATTCTGATCGACGGGAAATAAATTGAAATAATCGCTGTACTCAATTCCTGTCGTACTCGGGTACGTGGGCATCCAGCTGTGACAGTACGTATGCTCGCGGGAGAAAGTGGTCCACACGAATGGTTCGGTGTAAACATAATTTTCTCCCGAGTAAACGCAGGTAACTGCTTTATCGCCATTCGAAGTATCGCGCGCCCAGAATGAAGAAACCATTCTCGATCCGTAGTTGCTGTAATAATTATCGGTGTGCGGATTAATAAGCGTGGTAAGGTCACTTACAAATGTGGGAGCGGCAGGATCGATGGTGCTGTAATAATTTGCAGGTTGCATAGACGCGGATGAATTCACATTTCCGGACAGGGAAGATGAAGTGAGATAATTCCTGTAAACGCCCGGGCCATTATAAGAGAAAACAGCAAAATCATAATTCATGGACGCGCCAATATAATTTGCCCAGAATGATATTCCTGTTCCCACGTAAGCCACTTTACTTGCGCCGATAGCATCACCCACAGAATAAATTGTTCCATCAACCGGAATATCCATAACCGCAGCGCCGTCCCTGCGCAGCACAATATATCCATCGGGAGAAGAGGATGCAGCATTGTAATTTACTTTAATGCGATACGATTTTACATTGGTAAAATTCAGGTTGGTTGGCGATGAAGTGGGTTCCGTTGCAAAATTTCCGCCAACACCGTTAAGGTTGATGATGTAAGCGCTTTCATCGGCATCGTCATTATTGATCGTAAGCACTGCCGTGCGTGTGCCACTTGCTGAAGGAGTAAAATTCACAGTGAGTGTTCCATTGGTTAATGCGGCAACAGCCGGAGGAAATGAAGCAACCGAAAAATCTGCTGCATCGGGGCCGGAAATAATTGCTGAAGAAATATTCAGTGTATTTGCAGTTCCCAGGTTTTCAATTGTGAAATTTTCCGGTGTCATCGTCGAAACAGGAGAAGAGAACCAGGTTGAACCGCCGGTGAGAACAGTGCTCGAATTGTATTTCACATTTATTTCCTGTTGCGGGCCGGCAGGTGCAGGATCAAGATTTACATCATCAAGCCCTACATTTCCGGTGACTTTGTTTGTGTAAATAAAACGAACGTAATGACTCGTCGCATTCACATTGTCGGTGAACAAAGTGTAAGTAGAAACCGGAAGTGTAACATCGTTGAACGAATGGAGATTCGTCCACGAAGATCCATTCACCGATTCTTCAATATCGAAAGTTCCGCTCGCAAATGAATTTCCGGCGATGTAATAAGAAAGTTGCCCGGGAGTTCCGGAAAAATAAATCTGCACCCAGTCGGCGGTGTTATCGAATTTGCACGCGGGAGGCGTGTTGCCCGAACCGGTGTAATACGTATTTCCAGAAGCGGACCATCCATTGGGAAAAGAAGTGGTAGTAAAACTCCATGCGGTGGGCAGTGTTGTTTGCGCGATCGCAGAAATTACTGCGATGGAAAAAAGTGCGGTAATGATCTTTTTCATTTTATTTTTTTTGTTTAGACTTTTTTTATTGAAAGTTTGAATGGTAATATTTTTTCAGAAAACGAATCGCATTCCTGCATTCCATCTCCGGCCCGGGCCGAAATATACGAGAGCAGTGTCGGCGTTGAATCCGCTTCCGTTCATAGAATCGCTGATGTATTTTGAATCAAGAAGATTGGTTACGCCAATATTGAATCCGACTTTCACATACCTGTTTTTTTCTTTATCCACATTTTCCTTTATCTCGTATCCTGCATTAATGTCGAACAATCCGTACGCCGGCATTTTCCACGATTCGCGATCACGATAATCACTTACTACAGTTCCCGCAAAATCTTTCACTTCACTCAGGAGAATAGGATCAAAATTCGAATAGTAACGGCTGAAATAAGTGAAACGCGGTTTAATGTAAAATCCTTTTAAAGGTTCCCATCGCAGCGCGGCTCCCACCTGAGTTTGCGCTGCATCGCCCATGTGAATATTCATCGCGCTGTAATTGATCGTATCCACGAGCACATAATTTGCATCGTAGAGATAAACTGTTCCGCGTGAAAAATATTTCCAGTCACCAATAGAAAGTAATCCTTCGAGTTGCAAATGTTCGATCGGCTGGTAATTGAAATCAAGTTCTACTCCTTTAAGCAAAGTATTTAATCCGTTGAGATCATAAGTGAATTTTCCATCAGGCGTTGTAAGTGTAGGCGAATTCTGCGGCGCTTTATTTTTCCAGTAGGTGTAATAACCATTCAGGTTGGCTGCAAATTTTCCGAAACGCGCACCGAATCCCATTTCAAAAGCAGTGATCTCCTGGTTCTTGATGTTCGGGTAAAGACGATTGTTGTTATCAAACACCGTATTGAAACGAGGAGCAAGCTGCATGTAACCGGTATTGAAAAAAATATTGTAATGCTCATCCAGGTTATAATTAGCGCCGCCTTTGATCGTGAATCCCGGATACGTTTTTTTCTCCGTGCGTGCCGTGCGCGCGTGATCGCCATTCCAGGAATAAGATTTTGCATTCACGATCGTGTAATCATTGTTGCCGGGATTATTGATGAAAGTAGTATCACCGCTCGTGGTAACCGTTGCTCCATTCTGTGCAACTCCGCTCTGTGTTCCGTTGGTGTAATAAACTTCATTGTAACCAACGATCATCGGCACTACAGTTCCGTCATCAAGAACAATATCCTGTTTCTTGAAATGATCGAGACGCTGGTAGTGTGTTTGCGATGCAGAACATGTAAGAAATGCACTCCAGTTTTTTTTGGAATACTCCGCCTGTGTGAATCCCCCGAGCCAGTTCACAAAACTTTCATTGTAATAACCCACTTTCGATCCGACCTGTTTTTTGTAATACTGGAAATTCGGATCACCGAGAAAAGTTCCTCTTGGCTGATTGGCATCCGTTGGATTTGCTTCACCATAATAATCTCCGCCCACAAGGTCATACACTTTCCCATAATGAATTCCATTGTAATATCGTGCATCGACACCCAGCAGAACTGTGAGATCTGAAGTGGGAGCCCACGTTGCAGTAACAAGAGTGCCGGCCCATTTATGATTATTCATGCCGGCCTGCAGATAGCGTGTCGATTTATGTTCGGTAGAACTGTAAAGTGCATCGATGGTAGAACTGTTCGTGTTGTAAACTGATGTGAGATTCAATTGGCCGGTGAGCGTATCTCTCGTTGGAGTTTGATTGAAATTTGTTCCGCCTCCATTGCCTATCGAAACATAAGACACCGCCGACAAAGTGAATTTTTCATTCGGAGTCCAGAAATAAGAAAAATTGAAAAGCGGTTTGTGATAAAAATTTATATCCTGCGATAATATTCCATGTTGTCCGTCCCTGTAAGTGAAATTTCCCCAATTCGGATTGTAACGAAGCCCGCGGTCCTGTTGCGTGGAAGTGGTGTACGCATTGCTTGCATAAACAGAATCGACATTGATGCCGAGTGACTGAGCATATTTTTTATCATACACCGCAGCCGATAATTTATCGTATCGCTGTGCGTGCATTTGCGGAGCGCCGTTCACACTCCATGTAAAAAGATGAGCGCCCATTCTTTTCTGCACTTTAAAAAAATACGCGTACTCATCATCCCACGTCTGATCGGCATAACCATTTCCTGTTCTTCGCGAACCTGCAAGAGTTACACCCCAGCCGTTATGAAATTCGCCCGAGTTAAAACCGAAATACATTTTCTGCATATTGTTGCTTCCGAAATCCGTGCGAACAGTAAAACTCTGTTGCTGATCTATTCCTTTCGTGAGAATATTAATTGTTCCTCCAACAGAAGAGATCGCAAGACGAGATGCGCCGAGTCCGCGCTGCACCTGTATCGTGCGCGTTGCATCCATGAGCCCGTCCCAGTTTGCCCAATACACCTGTCCGTTCTCCATATCATTCATCGGAACTCCATCCACCATCACGCCGATATTTCTCTGATCGACACCGCGGATATTTATTCTCGAATCGCCCGCGCCACCGCCTTGCTCGGATGCATACGCGCCCGGTGTTGAATTCAGAAGCATCGTCATATCGCGCGAACCGCCTTCTTCCTGAATTTTCAATTCGCCCACATTCGAAAATGCAACAGGGGTTTTTCTGTCAATAGCAACATCAGAAACAATGATCACTTCTTTCATGGATGAATTGGAGCATGAAAAATTCTGTATCACCGGTTTTCCCTGTACGTGAACAACAACAGAGTCACAGCTGTATCCTACAAATTTCACTTGCAGAACATGATCGCCATTGGCAAGATTCATTTTATAGTTTCCATTCACATCGCATGCGGCGGCAACTTTTCCATTATCTGAAATGACTACCGCACCAATGAGCGCTTCGCCGGTTCCGCCATCGGTAACGGTTCCGGTTACAGTTTGCTGTGCAAAAAATTTCACGTTCGCAAACAGGAAGAAGAAAATGAATAAAAAAGTTTTCATCTCAATGGAAATTGAAAAGCCATTCTTCGCCAAAGCAGTATGGCTTTTCTTTTTTGAAAAGATCAACGCACGCTGATCTTCGCCGAGGTTATTCCGTTGAGTGATCTTACTTCGAGGAGATAAAGTCCGGAAGAAATTCCGTTGAGATCGAAGGTGTGAAAAGGATCCATTTCACCTTTGCCATACGAGCGATCGCTCACCAGCTCACCGAACATATTATAAAGACGGATCTCTGTGATCATGCTGTTTGCATTCACATTGATGAAATTCTCCGCAGGATTAGGATACACCGAAATTTTTGCAGATGCATTTCCATTCTCGAAAATTCCGCTTGCGCTGCAGGTAGAATTATGAACTCCGAGATTGCTCCACGTATTCACCGGAAGAGAATCCCATTCTGTAGTAACGTTGAATGCAGTTGGATTGACCATGTTGCCTCCTGTAACAGTTGATTTGCGGATTAGCGTATGATCTTTTGTCCACCACGTTCCCTGTGCATCTGTATAAGGAAACACATCGCTCCAGCTTTGGCCCGGATTCTCGCCGATCTTTCCGAAAATATCGATGACTGAATAAGGAGAAATTTTTACAAGAAGAATTGCATCATTTCCATTCTCATATAAAGGATCAGGATAAGCGCCGCCGAGTTGATCGGCCATATTCTGCAGCGCCGTATCGCACGCAGGAGAATTTGCTGAAGAAGTTGTTTGGCCGTTCGCAACGATCCACACATCATGCGCGGCAACAGTTCCGGTGAGTTGGAGACTATCGGTGCCAATGGAAGAACCATTCGAGCAGCGCACGATCCTGTAATTGGAAAGTGCAACAGGATTAGCAGTCGGATTATAAATTTCAATGGCTTTATTATTGCCGGTTCCTTCTACGATTTCGGAGAAGAATAATTCGGAGCATGCGGCTTGCGAAAATGCAGACGAAGCCATGCCAAGCGAAAAGATCGCGAGTAAAATTTTTTTCATTGTGATGAGAAGATGGAGGAGTTGTCGGGGGATCTTTACTGGTTTCGGCGTCGACCCGCCTGTAGGATATCAGTATTGATCTTGGCGGCAAAAGTAATGTGCAATACAACTCAAGTCAAGTAATATGAACAGGATGTGGAGAAGTTGTTGAATTGTTCATTCGCGTTGTTCATTAAGCCGTTGGTCATTGGTGGTCAAGATTTTAGGAGAAATGTTTTGCTTCAACACGGAGAAAATCTGACTATTTCAGTAGAATTTTTTAATGTTCAATTAGTAGAAACTTTACACGACAGCAAAAAATACCACCAATGACCAACAATTCAACGACCAACAATTACTTTTGCCACACTCAATAAAAAAAACAAAATGAATAAAGGTCCCATCTCTCAATTCGTCGATCATCATTACAGACATTTCAATGCTGCTGCTTTAAAAGATGCTGCTATAGGATATGAAACACATTTACTCGAAGGAGGAAAGATGCTTGTTTCTCTTGCGGGCGCGATGAGTACTGCCGAACTCGGAATTTCTCTTGCAGAAATGATACGCCAGGATAAAATTGCGATCATCTCTTGCACCGGCGCGAATCTCGAAGAGGATCTGATGAATCTTGTTGCGCATTCACATTACAAACGTGTTCCGAATTATCGTGATCTTACTCCTAAAGAGGAATGGGCTTTGCTTGAAAAAGGTTTGAACCGCGTAACAGATACCTGCATTCCGGAAGAAGAAGCATTCCGCCGTTTGCAGAAACATATTGTTGAATTGTGGAAAGACGCTGATAAAAAAGGCGAACGTTATTTTCCGCATGAGTTCATGTATAAAATGATCAACAGCGGAGTTCTGAAACAATACTATGAGATCGATCCGAAAAATTCCTGGATGCTTGCGGCGGCGGAAAAAAATATTCCGATCGTAGTTCCCGGTTGGGAAGATTCCACGATGGGAAATATTTTCGCGAGTTATGTGATCAAAAAAGAATTGACGGCCACGACCATGAAAAGCGGAATTGAATATATGGTGTGGCTCGCCGACTGGTACAGGAAAAATTCTTCCGGAAAAGGAGTTGGATTTTTCCAGATCGGTGGAGGAATTGCAGGAGATTTTCCGATTTGTGTTGTGCCGATGATGTACCAGGATCTTGAGTGGCATGATGTTCCGTTCTGGAGTTATTTCTGCCAGATCTCTGATTCAACTACTTCTTACGGTTCTTATTCAGGTGCCGTGCCGAATGAAAAAATTACATGGGGAAAATTAGACATCAACACGCCGAAATTCATTGTGGAAAGTGATGCGACGATCTGTGCTCCTCTTATTTTTGCGTGGATATTGGGATGGTAACCGCCTTTGGCGGATTTAAAATTCAGAATTCAAAAATTCGAGATTCAAAGATTCAAAAAGTAAACATTGTCGGAAGACGGATTTTTTTTATTCTTCAAATTTTCATTCAACAACAACGCGCTGAAAATAATTCTTTCCTCCGTTATTTATCTTCACCGCATAAACGCCTTTTGCATTTCCGGATAGATCGATCTCCGCATTCGCCTCTGAAATTTCTGATTGATAAATTTTTTCTCCGGCGAGATCATAAATTTCAATTTCAGTTTTCGTCCCGATAGCTATCGGGATCATTCCCATAATTCTGAATTTTCCATTGGAAGGATTAGGATAAACAGAAATTTCTTCAGCAATATTATTTTCATTCACAGAGGTAACCGTTGGCCCCCATTGCCAGAGATTATTGCTGAACGTGGAAGAAGTTCCTCCGCCCATGATGTATCCATAAATTCCAATGGAGAATCCCATTCCGTACGCAACATTTCCATAACCATAATTCGCCTGTTGCGTCCACGTGTTCGTTCCCTGGTCCCATTCCCAGAAATCGCGGAACTCAGCGGGAATACTGTCGACATTGTATCCGGTTCCCACATATCCTTTTGCACCAATGGAAAATCCAACTCCATAAATCCGCGCAGCTCCGGACAAACTTGCCATTTGCGTCCACGCATCTGTGGACTGATCCCATTCCCACAATTCAGAAGTGTAAGGCGGAGTTCCTCCCTGGAAACCGGTGCAGTGATATCCTTTATTGCCAATGGAAAATGCAACGGCCGCATATTTTCCTGTGCCTGGAAAATTCGATTTCACGATCCACGTATCGGAAGAAGGATGATATTCATACATATCAATTTTTGGCCCCGGCCCTTTTCCTGTGCCGATGTAACCCAAACTGTCAACGGAAAATCCTACAGCATCTTGTCTCGCGGTTCCCGGAAAATTTGCTTTCGGTGTCCATGTATTATTCGTTTGATCCCATTCATAAAAATCTTTTTTGTAAGCGCCATCGTTTCCTGTTCCTGCATATCCTTTAGTTCCGATGGAAAAACTTACCGCACCTATCCGTGCTGTTCCGGGAAAATTTGCCATTTGCGTCCACGCGTTTGTAACCTGGTCCCATTCCCAGAGATCATTTTTGTAACAGGCCGCCGAAAAACAATCGGCGCCGCAGGTAATATATCCTTTTGTGCCAATGGAAAAAGCAGTTCCGTACTGCCGGCCATTTCCGGGCAAACTTAATTTCGGTGTCCAGGTGCCTTGCGAAAAAAGTGCAGCGCAGAAAAATAAATTCAGAATAATCAGGACGTAATTTTTTTTCATGGGAACGATATTTTGTATTTGAAATGCGTCATTCAGGAAGAAGCTAATATAGGGCATCTCTAATAACTTCGAACTGCTGCGTAGGGCTACGTCCTCAAAATCCTCATTTACGAATAGTAAACTCCGGTTTTTCAGACTTGCCCGCCTTGCATTTCTGTGTTTTTAGAGATGCCCTAAAGTTCATTATAGGATTCTTCACTTTGAATTTGAAATAATTCAGGAACGGAGAAATTCATTATCCTGTGAAAAGGTTTTTTATGAATTGACTTTTGTAATTTCAACGCGTGGCAAAACTGAAAGCAAAACAAAAACAGGCAGCGGTAAAAACTGCGTCAGGATTTGTGTGGAAGGAAAATCATACGGCCTTGCTGCTCGGCGCATTCGCGTTTATTCTCTATGTGCAGACCATCAATTATGATTATGCGCTCGACGATATTGCGGTCATCCGCCAGAATAAATTTGTGCATCTCGGTTTCGGAGGAATAGGGCAAATTCTTCACACATTTTACTGGGCCGGATTCTGGGATACCAATGCAGGATTGTTCCGCCCTGTTTCACTTATTCTCTTCGCTGTTGAATGGGCTTTTGCTCCGGATAGCCCGCACGTTTTTCATTTTACGAATGTGTTGCTCTATGCGGTTTGCTCGTTTTTACTTTTCCGTACACTCCGGAAATTATTCCGCGACCTCTCCGTTTGGTTTTCCATTGGCGTAACACTACTGTGGATCGTTCTGCCGGTGCACACCGAAGTGGTGGCGAATATTAAAAGCGGCGATGAAATTCTTTCGCTCATTTTTTTCCTGCTCATGATGGATCGTTTCCTGAAATGGTGGGACGAAAAAAAAATAAAATCGCTTTTGTGGTCGGCATTTTTTCTTTTCCTCTCGCTGCTGTCGAAAGAAGGCGCTGTGCTTTTCATTCCAATGGCATTCTTCGCGATCTGGATGTTCCGTGAAAAAGAATGGAAGCAACTGGTGAAACCTTTAACTGTTTTTGCGGCGGTCACGCTGGTGTGGTACGTGTGGCATGCGCTCGTGATCGCGAATGCGCCTGTGAAAATGATCAGCTATGATCGCGGCGATAATTCACTGACGGCAGCGCACGAGCTCCTGCATCGTTTTGCAACGGCAATGAGCATGCAGGGAAAATATTTTCAGAAACTTTTTCTCGGTTACCCGCTCGCTTATGATTACTCCTACAATCAGGAACCCATTGTGGGGATCGGCGACCCGGTTACACTCATTGCAATCGTCGTTTGTATCGCCCTTGTTTATTTTGCTTTTAAAAAATTCAAAAGCGAACCGGTCATTTCATTCGGGATTATTTTTTACTTCATCACATTCGCGCTCACTTCCAATGTGCTCATTCTTGTTGGCGCAACAATGGCCGATCGTTTTCTTTTTGTTCCTTCTATCGGTTCAAGTATAGCGCTCGTTTATCTATTGATGAAATTCATGAAAGCAGATAAAAATATTTTATTAAGCAGCAAGATCATTTATTTTCTTCTCCCGGTATGTATTATTTACAGCTGGAGAACTTTTTCACGAAGCCAGGATTGGGAAACAGAAGCGAAACTTTTCACTGCAGATGCAGAAGTTTCGCCCGGGAGTGGGCGCGTGCGCCAGAATTATGGTATCGTGCTGATGAATGCTGCATTTGCAATAAAAGATAAAAATGATCCGCAGCGAAAAGATATGCTCGATCGTTCGTACGTTGAACTTACCACAGCGGCGAAGATCGACACCTCCGATTTCCGTTCTCTCTTGTGCCTCGGCCAGGTGGAATACAATCGCGGCCATTATAAAGAATCGGCAGCGTGGTCGAAAAACAACATCGATTTTTTTCATGTCAGAAAATATGAACCGAATGATCTCACCGTGTATTCGAATCTTTGCGACGCGTACATGATGTACCAGCGTTACGACAGCGCTGCGTGGGCGTGCGCAGGCGGACTGAAAGCAAATCCGAAGAATGATTATCTCAGTACGAATCTCGGCGAAGCGTATTTGAACATGCGCGATACTTTGAAAGCGATCGCGCAGTTTGAAAATTCGGTGAAGCTGAATCCGAAATCGGATCGTGCCTGGGATAAACTTGCGAATGTAAATGGAATGGCAGGAAATTATGATCGCTCTACAGCAGCATTTCTCGAATTGATAAAACTGCGTCCGCAGGATCCTTCTCCTTACCGGATGATCGAAACAAATTACCTGAAGCAGCACGATACGGCTGATGCGCAATATTATTTTGACCAGTACACGAAGATGGGTGGGAAATGATTTTTGATCGTTGAATGTTGATTTTGGATTGGATATCTAAAGCCGGCAAGACTTATTGCACGATAATCTTTTCCTCTGACTCTTTTCCATTAGCAATGCACCTGAAGAAGTAAATTCCAGGAGCAACATTCATATTCAAATTCAGGGTTTTTTCGCCGAGTGAATTTCTGTTGAGAATAATTCTTCCGGCAACATCAGAGATTTGCATCTGATAATTTTCATTCACATTAAGGTTTGTGATTTTGAAATTTCCATCAGAAGGATTCGGAATGATGCTGAAAGAAATTTCCTCATTGGAATGAATTGCATTCGGAAGGTCAACATAAATTATTTGCGTGACCGTAGAAAGGCATCCATTGGCACTCAACACTGTTAATGTCACTGTGTAATTTCCGATCGCAGAATAAACGTGTGTCGGATTCTGCAAATTGGAATTTGCACTTGCGTCACCGAAATCCCACGTCCAGGAAACCATCGGCGATCCGTCACTGCTCCACGAACTATCTGTGAACTGCGAAGTAAAACCGGAATAGAGTGTATCATTGACAATGAATGCTGCATAAACTTCTTCAATGGTAATAGCCATTGTTGTGGTATCGGCACAACCTGTATTCGGATCTGCAATGAGCGTGATCGTGTACGTTCCCGGATTTGCATACCCCCACGAAGGATTTGCTGCAGTAGAAGTATCACTCGTAGTAGAAGGATCTCCGAAGTCCCAGAAATAATTTGTTGCATTCATGCTGTTGTTCGTAAACTGAACAGTATTCCCATAGCAGGAAACTGCAGGAGCGAAAAATGAAGCGAGTGGAGCCGGCGGACAATTCACCACCACAAAAGGATAATCTCTTCTGATCTCGGAGATCTTTATTCCGTTGCGGAATTCTTCGCACAAAACTCCGTGCTGGTAATCGCCCACATTCTGCGGAGTGCCGGAAACAAATCCTGTTTGAGAATTCATAGTGAGATTAGGCCCGCCGCAGGAATTATTTGCGCCAAATCCTGCAACCCATGTAATGGGAGTGAACGTTGCAACACCGGAAGGAAACGTGGGAGCAGGATCACTGTACGGAGTGTAATAAGAAAACACAAGAGAATCTCCATCAGCATCTGTTGCAGCATAATTATAATTCATCGGCGTGCCCTGGCATTCGAATAGAGGAGGAGCAAGATTCCAGCGCGGACTATTATCAGGAGTGATGACAGTTGCATCCGGAATAAAAGTGTAGAGTGACATTCCTGTCGAAAGCGGATTTATGATATTGATCGTATTCGTGGGCCGGCAGCAATATTGAAAATAGAGATGATAGCCGCCGGGCTGTGCTGGAAAATTATTTACGATCTGCGTGTAGCATCCTTCTTCGTAACACAATCCAGGATTAGAAATACATGCAGGTAAATAAGAAGGAACAGGAACTGTTGAGTCGAGCGAAGTGGTGATACTTTTGTCGGGCGAGAATAAATTTCCATTCACATCACGCACCTGTATCGTTACTGTATTCGGCAATGTCGGATTTCCTGAGGAGCAATTGCGGTACAAACGAAGGGTTACTTCGTACGAACTTCCCCCGAGAGAACGGTACATGATAGTTCCGCCAACCACGTGCGTTGCAAAAGAAAAAAGAGGAAGAAAAAATAAAATGAAGAGTGAAAAATATTTTTTCATCGGGGGTTAATTTCCGAAAAGTTAAGAAAGAAAATTCTTTCGGTGCATATTCATTGGTACGAAAGTGGCCGCCTGCACTTCGATTCGCCGGGCAGGCTGCTTACTGCTGCTGACAACTGTCGCTATTTATTTCCACCTGTTCTGTCTTTCAATTCATCGGCGCCTGTTTTCGTTTCTGCTTTTCTTGTTGCTTTTGAATTTCCGAATGAGTAACGCACGCGCAGGTACACCCGCGGAGATTCCGGAACAAAACGAAGCGACATATCCTGGTTCTGGAAATTTATGGTAGCGCGCATTCCGTTCGAGCGGAAAATATCAGAAACATTCAACAAAACATTCAGCTGTTTATTGCAGAACGTTCCGGAAATTCCTGCACCGGTTCCCCATCTTTCTTTCATGTGAAAAATTCCGTACGTAGCAGGAGCATTGTACCATCCCCATGCCTGGAATTTTAAGTTACCTGGAAGAGAAACGGTGAGATTGCTTGACGCGGTCCATGTATTATTCCTGTTGTCAATGGTTGTTCCGTACAGCACCGAGGAATAACGATCATACATATAATTGAAATCATTTTCCATCATCAGCCAGTTACCAATAGGAACGGGACAAGAAAATCCGAGATAACCATGCTGAACTGTTTTCAGGTTCACTGTTGTTTTATAACCAATTCCGGTTGCATCTTCCTGCTGAGTAACATCAGTCATCGCATTGCTCACGAGACTTCCGCCGGCAGTAACAGTGAGTGCATCCATGAATGAATAAGTGATCTCCGCATTATTCACGATCTCCGGTTGCAAATAAGGATTTCCTTTTTCGTAAGTGTACCTGTCGAGGTAAGAAACGAAAGGATTCAGATCCATGTAGTCGGGGCGATTCACCCGGCGTGAATATGTATAATTCATTGCACTGTGTTTCCCGAATTTCTGCAGGATGAAAACACTGGGGAAAAGCTGGAAATAAGTTTTCGTGAGATGCGTGTTCACCGTCGGCGAATTTCCGTCGGAGATGGTTTGTTCTCCGCGAAGGCCGGCTTCGAATTGCCAGTTGCCGTAAGTGGCATAACCATTTGCATAAGCAGCGAGAATAGTTTCTTTGTAAATGAACTGGTTCGATTTCGTGGTATCATTTTCCCAGGTACTATTTACTTCGTTCTCGAATTTCATTGTATTGTCTGTTGCTACGTAGCTGCTCTTCACTCCCGATTCCAGTTTGTATTTTTTTCCGTACGGTTTTGTGTAATCCATTTGTTCCACATAAATATTCATTTTGGAATGCGTATTCATTCTCGAATAAGCCGTCGGGGAAATTTCGTTTCCGGAATTGTCGTAAGTGTTCAGCGTGAAATCAGAAGTGTTATCGATGTTGTAATAAAGCGCATCGGCGCTTGCAGATAATTCTGTTCCCAGTGTATCCAGTTTCTGGTCGAAATAAATATTTCCATTCAGGTTCTGGAAAATATTATTTTCCGTATTGCCCTGGTAAAGCCCCATTGTAGTATCGGAACCAACTGTTGAAAGCATAGTGGTATTGGTTGCAAAGTTTTTTTCGTTCGATAGCGATCCTTCCGTGCGCACGCCCCACGTAATGCCGTGCTTCGCGTACATATCCGCGCCCAGGCGTACTGTTTGTCCGAGCGGTTGATTTTTTTTCGAACTGAACTGGTTATAGTTCGTCGTGATATTATTGTAGGGAATATTCCTGTTGATGTAAAATCGTTCAATGTTATCGCGCCGGCCTATATCGTATTTTCCATAGACGTTGAATTTTTCTTTTGCATAATTAAAACCGAACCCTCCTTCGTATTTCGGATAAAATGCTTCAGCGATCCCGGCCCGGGCATTGCCATTGAATCCGAGTTGCGATCCTTTTTTTGTAACGATATTGAGAATGCCACCCGTTCCCTGTGCATCGTATTTTGCAGAAGGATTAGAAATGATCTGTACCGAAATCACATCTGCTGCAGAAATATTCTGGAGATAATTCACCAGCGCATCTCCTCCCAGGTAAGTATTCTTGTTATCGAAATAAACGGCCACTCCCGGTTTTCCACGAAGTGTAATGTTGTTGTTCGCATCGATCATCACGCCCGGAATTTTCGCAATAAGATCCCACGCTGTGCCGGAAATTTTCACCGGTGAATTTTCCACGTTCATGATCAGCATGTCTGGTTTCTGCTCGAATAAAGGTTGCGCGGCGCTGATCGTCACTTCTTTCATTTCTTTCTGCGGAACAAGAATGATGTCGGGTAGAACGGTTTGATTCGTTTCGCTGAACAGGATCGAATCGCGCGTGAATTTTTCAAAACCTGCCAGGTTCACCGTAAGAAAATAATTTCCGGGAACTATTTCTCCCAATGAAAAATTCCCGTTCTCATCCGTGGTGGCTCCTTTTGCCAGTGAAGAATCGCCGGAATTCAACAAAGTAACGATCGCGAATTGCAGTGGTTTCTTTTCCTGGTCGAGCACGCGCCCGCTGATGCCGGAGCCATTGAAACCGATTGCATAAGAATTGGAGAGATGAAAAAAGCAGGAGAGGATAAAGAGGAGGTTTTTCATAACGAGCGTTTGAGGTGATCGGCCACTTATCCTTTTCGCCGCAGGAGATCGTGTGCCGGTTTCCCTCTTAATGCAGAATGATCCATAAAGATACAGATGAAAAGAAAAGGACTCACTACCCACGATCTTTTGTTTCGCACGTGTCCCGTTCACTTTCGTAAATTAGCGCTCCAATTAATTCCACATGAAAAAAATATTATTCTCACTCGTTGTGCTGGTTGCCCTCGGATTATTCATGCAGCACGGAAATGCGATCGCATTCGATAATAAAGAACTTTCGCTGCGGGTCGATTCTTTTCTCACGGCTTATAACAATGAATACCGTCAGCTCAATATTGTTTCGAATGAAGCGCAATGGAAATTATTGACACATATTGTGGAAGGAGATACGGCTACTTCCAATGAAGCGCAACGTTCGGCAAATGATCTCGCTGCTTTCCAGGGCTCAGCTTCGGTCATCAAACTCACGCAGCAATTTCTCGGGCAGAAAGACAAACTTCAACCTTTGCAGGTAGAGCAGTTGCAGCACATTCTTTATTTCGCCGGCGGAAGTCCGCAAACGGTTGCCGATGTGGTGAAGGAAAAAATAAAAGCGGAAACAGAAGCTTCTGAAAAATTATACGGTTTCAATTATACCATCGACGGAAAATCTGTCACCACCAATGATATTGACGGAATTCTCATTACAGAACTTGACACGAATAAAAGACTGAAAGCATGGGAGTCGAGTAAAGAGGTCGGTAAAATTCTTCACGCTCCTCTCGAAAATCTTCGTGAGTTGCGCAATAAAACGGTGCAGGGGCTCAACTATCCCGATTTCTTTTCTTACCAGGTTGCCGATTACGGAATGAGCGCCGATACCATGATGACTTTGCTCCGCGGGATCAATGATGAAATTTATCCGCTGTATCGCGAGCTTCACACGTGGGCGCGCTACGAGCTCGCAAAAAAATATCATTCGAAAACTGTTCCTGATTTTCTGCCTGCACAATGGTTGCCCAATCGCTGGGGACAGGACTGGAGTGATCTCGTCACTGTGAAAGGAACCGATCTCGACAGCATTATTCACGCACGGAAGTATGATGCCGAATGGGTGGTGCAGGAAGCGGAACGTTATTATGTGAGCATGGGATTTCCTTCACTGCCGAAAACTTTCTGGGAGAAATCGAGTTTGTACCCAGTTCCGCCGGATGCCGGCTACAAAAAAAATAATCATGCATCAGCATGGCACATGGATTATGATCAGGATGTGCGCTCGCTCATGAGCGTAGAGCCGAATGCGCACTGGTACGAAACTACGCACCATGAATTCGGACACATCTATTATTATCTTTCTTATTCGCGTCCCGGTGTTCCTTACATTTTGCGCGAAGGTGCAAATCGTGCATTTCACGAAGCGCTCGGAACTATGTTCGGAATGGCGGCCATGCAGCAACCTTTTCTCGCCGGACTCGGACTTTCTGATCCGAAAGCGAAAGTAGATACGATACAGTCACTCATGAAAGAAGCGCTGCGTTACATTGTGGCGCTTAACTGGCAGGCGGGAACAATGAGTGAATTCGAATATGAATTGTATGCGAAAAATATGCCGGCCGATCAGTTCAACAAGCGCTGGTGGGAAATTGTGAAGCGAGAACAGGGAATTGTTCCGCCGTACACGAGAGATGAAACGTATTGCGATGCTGCAACGAAAACGCACATTATTGATGATCCCGGCCAGTATTATGATTATGCTTTGTCGACTGTACTTCAGTTTCAATTCCATTGCTACATCGCGAAAAATATTCTGCATCAGAATCCTGCTTTCACAAATTATTATGGAAATAAAGAGATCGGGAATTTCATTGGCGGAATGATGAGCGTTGGAGGGATCGGCGACTGGAGAACATTACTGCGTGAGAAAACAGGGAGTGACCTTACCGCAAAACCCATGCTCGATTATTTTGCACCTTTAATGGCTTACCTGAAAAAAGCGAATAAAGGCAGAAAATATACATTGCCTGAAAAACGAAAGCATTGAAATAATATTTCCCGGAATAAAAAAGCGAATTACATTTGACATTCTAAAAAACACACCCATGAAAAAATCCATCATCACAATTGCCGCTCTTGCATTTCTCTTCGCGTCCTGCGGTGGAAAAAAAGATGCAGACAAAACCAATAACCCATTTGAGAAATTGGCCAATGATGTCAAGAATCTTGACAACAACATCAAGACTTCTACCAATGCAGCCGATCAGAAACTCAAAGACCGTCGCGCAAAAGGTGACACCCTCGCAATGCCGTACGCAGATCTTATTAAATATCTTCCGACTGCCATCGATGGATATAAAAGTGAGGAACCGACGGGCAAAACTATGAACATGACCGGCATGAGCACTTCGAATGCAGAGGTCACTTTTACCAATGATAATGGAAACAGGATCCACATTTCAATCGTCGATTATAATGCAGCTTATTCCTATTACACCGGGCTCACCGCAATGTGGGCAATGGGAATGAGTATTGATTCTCCCGATGAAATTGCGAAAGGTGTTAAAATGGATAATGACATTGCAGGATGGGAAGAGTACAGGAAAAAAACAAAAGATGCGACAGTCACGCTCGGCATCGGCTATCGTTTCTATCTTCAGATCGAGGCCAGTAACCAGGATGGAACAGATAACATAAAAAATATTGCGAAGTCGATGGATTTGGCAAAACTCGCTTCTATGTAACGTTTTATTTTGAGATCAAAGTTCCCGCATTCATCGTGATTGCGGGATTTTTTTTAACCGGGAATAGTTGTGTTTTAATACAACCTGTTTTCTTTCATGATTTTTCGGAACGGCGGCTTACCGGCATTAAATCACCTCCGGTCCCGCTGTCGCTATTCCCGAACGCGTTCGGGAAAGTGCTTCCATCGGGGTTGTGAATTTCCGTCCGGTTCATCAAATTCTCACAATTAATCCGTCGACAGAATAAGCAACTGCACAGGAAAAATTCATTACTTCATCGATAAAAATGCAGGGTCGTATTGATTTTTCCATGAGACTGTTCATCATTTCCATTGCTAATAATTTGAAATTTCAGAAGAACGGCGTAAATTTCAATGTGCTTAATCCAGTGGCATGGAGAGCGCATAATTGAAACACACTCCGGGCACATGAAGAATAGATTTCTATTCGCATTCTTATTTGCATTTTCAGCTGTTGCTTTTGCGCAACATCAAAGTGCATATTCCACTTACATCATGGATACCGGCGATACGATGACCGTATCGAATAATCCAACGCCAGCAGCCAATAATAATAATCCGAATCAACCGCTCGCCTGCGCGTCAACAAACAATCTTATTCTTCCTTACAACACGAATAATGGCCAGCGCGGGATCATGTTCGATATTACTGCACTCTCTAACATTACCATCAATTGTTTCGATGTGAATATGGCCACCGGCACAACGAACGTCGAGATCTATTATAAAGTGGGAACACATGTTGGATTCACAACTACTCCCGGCGCATGGACACTCATCGGAAGCGCAAGCGTTGCCGGACTCGGAACAAACCTCGCTACTTACGTTCCGGTCAGTGTGAATGTGGCTGTCACCGCTGGGTGCACAGTCGCATTTTATATTACACGAACTACTGCCGGTGGGCCAATCGTCAATTATACCAATGGAACTGCAGTTGGATTTGTGTTCGCTTCGAATGCCGATCTCCAGGTGAAAGACGGAACAGGAAAAGATTATCCGTTCGCAGCAAGTTTTACTCCGCGACGTTTCAACGGAACGATCTATTACACGCTGAATTCTGCCGCTTCCGGCGGAACCATTACGGGACCCCTAACACTTTGCGCAGGTGCAACAGCATCGTATACTTATAATGGAAACGGCTGGACTTCTTTTGCATGGACAGTTCCCGCCGGTACCACCATCACTTCTGGACAGGGAACAGCGACTATCACCATTGTTGCCGGAAGCACACCCGGAAATATTTGCTGCACTCCATCGAGCGCTTGCGGCCCCGGTCCGCAAACCTGTATCGCTGTAACGCTTGCACCTTCGCCTACTTCCACTCAAACGTCAACGAATGTTTCGTGTAACGGCGGAAATAACGGAAGTGCCACCATAACGCCTAATCCTGCAGGCGCGTACACGTATGTGTGGAGTCCTAACGTTTCTGTCGCGCAAACCGCCTCTTCGCTTCCGGCAGGAACCTACACCGTGACCGCTTCCAACAGCGGAGGTTGTACTACAACACAAACCATCACTATCACGCAACCCACGCCTATTACAACAACGGCTTCACATGTGGACTTGCAGTGCAATAGTGTGAACAATGGTTCCGCAACTGTAAATCCTTCGGGAGGAGCCGGCGGCTATACTTATTCCTGGAGTCCTGCAGGTGGAAATTCCGCAACGGCGTCGAACCTTTCTGCACAAAACTATACCTGCACGATCACGGATGCCAGTGGTTGTGCTATAACACAAACCTTCACCATCACCTCTCCATCGGCCATGACGCTCACCACTTCCGCTACGCCTTCTGTTTGCGGAAGTCCGAACGGAACTGCAACCGTTAATGCCGCGGGGGGAGCCGGCGGCTATACTTATTCCTGGAGTCCGACGGGAGGAAATGGAGCAACTGCTTCCGGTTTGAACGGAGGCTCTTATGTTGTGACCGTAACGGATGCGAACGGATGTATATCAACAGCAACGGTGAATGTGGTCGGTGCGAGTACGCCAACTGTAACAGTCACCGCATCTGCGAATATTCTTTGTAATGGAAACAGCACCGGTTCTGCAACAGTTACACCTTCAGGTGGAAACGGGCCCTATACTTATTCGTGGTCTCCTTCCGGCGGAACCAATGCAACTGCAAATAATCTTTCGGCAGGAAGTTATACCTGCACGCTCACTGATGCGAATGGATGCACGTCAACAGATTCGGTTACGCTCACCGAACCGCCCTTACTTACTGCATCACTCACTTCGGTAGATATTTTATGCAATGGGGGAAATTCAGGAAGTGCAACCGTTACTGCAGCCGGAGGAAATCCCGCCTATATTTATTCGTGGTCACCTTCGGGAGGAAATGCAGCGAGTGCAAATAATCTCAGCGCGCAGTCTTACACGTGCACGCTCACGGATGCGAATGGATGCAGCACCACTTCATCAGTCACCATCACTGAGCCAACTGCATTGACAACAACTGCATCGCAGATCGATGAGTTGTGCAGCGGTGGAAATACCGGATCGGCAACTGTTAATCCTTCCGGTGGTGTTCCCGGTTACATTTATTCCTGGTCTCCTTCCGGTGGAAATGCGGCAACTGCTCCTAATCTCACTGCGCAATCGTACACGTGTACCATCACGGATGCGAATGGTTGTATTATAACACAAACCTTCACCATTACTGCGCCGGCCACTGTAGTTGCTTCTTCCGGTGCCTTGACCAATGTTTTCTGCAACGGACAATCGACAGGAGTGATCAATGTAAACCAGGCCGGCGGAGTAGGGCCTTACAGTTACACCTGGACTCCAAACGTTTCTGCTTCTAACAGCGCATCCAATATTGCTGCAGGATCTTACCAGGTAATGGTCACAGACGCGAACGGATGTTCATCCACGGTTACGATCGTGATCACTGAACCACCGGTTCTCACTGTACAAACTACTGTTGCGCCGACGGCAATTTGCAGCGGACAAAACGCTGTACTCACGGCGAATTCCGGAGGTGGAGTTCCTGCTTACACTGTGAATTGGTCACCGGGGAATCTCAGCGGATCTTCGCAGAATATTACCCCGGCAACAACAACAACTTATACTGCAGTAGTGACCGATGCGAATGGATGCACCGCCTCCAACTCAGTGACAATAACAGTGAATCCTGTTCCTGTTGCGAATTTCACTTCGGATGTTGTTGCAGGATGTGTTCCTGTTTGTGTGAATTTTTCCGATCAGTCAACTATAGCGAATCCGGGAGTAATCTCTGCATGGACATGGGATTTTGGTGACAGCAACACTTCTACTTCACAAAGCCCATTACATTGTTATACAACCTCAGGAAATTACACGATCATTTTCACTGTGAAATCTGTGGATGGGTGCCAGAATACAGTAACAATAACAAATTATATTTCTGTTTCTCCTATACCGGTTGCTGACTTCAGTTCTTCTCCACAACCCACGACGATCCTGAATCCGCAGATTTATTTCACCGATCTTTCGACCGGTGCAAATTCATGGAACTGGAGTTTCGGTGATGTGAATCAATCCGCTTCTTCACTGGAGAATCCATCTTTCGAATACGGATCACCGGATTGTTTCACAGTGCTGCTCACCGTCCAGAACCAGCAGGGATGTACGGACACGATCTCACATCCGGTTTGTATCGATTCGGATGTGACCATTTATGTTCCGAATGCATTCACACCGAACGGCGACGGAAACAATGAAATTTTCTATCCTGTTTGTACCGGCATTGATCCCGCAAAATTCCAGATGTGGATCTTCGATCGCTGGGGAAACATGATCTACTCGACCACAGATTACGCAAAAGGTTGGGACGGAAAAGTACAAGGTCATAGTGACATCAGCCAGGAAGATACTTATGTGTGGAAGCTGGTGACAACCGATATGAATGGAGCAACTCATTCGCTCATCGGTTCGGTGAACCTGATCAAGTGATGTCGGATTTTCCCTTCATTTTTATTAGTAATCTGTATTTCCCGGATCATTCTCATTAGAGATTTTAGTTTCACTATTGAAAAATGCTCAAAATTCAGGGGCTGGTTTTGTATTCGTAAGCAACAATGTTCTATATTCACAAGTCAGAACAAAGGCATTGTTACCTCTTTGATTCAAACACCGAAGCACCCCTTTTTAAAAAACCATCTTTTCGGGAATGATCATTTCCGTTCAACTCAACATAAAAAAAGCATGATGAAAAAATTACTTTTCATTTTCAGTTTTTGTTTGATGAGCAGTTTTGTTTTGCAAGCGCAAAACGTTCTGCTATTGTCAGAAGATTTTCAATCCGGCGGCGGCAATTTTACTTTGAATGGAAATGGCCCGGGATCGAATTTCGGCAACAATCAATGGATCGTTAACAACCAGTATTCCGGCGCGCCCACGTATCACAATACGATGAGCGAGGACAGCACTTACAGCGGAACAATTTCATTTGCTCCTTACAGCCAGAATCTTCACATCCATGATGCTCCTTCCGGAATTACCAATTGCAATTATGATCCGATCAGTAATTCCGATCGCTTTGCTTACATGACGAATGGCATGTGTACGATGGGAATGGATTCTGTTCATTTCAGTTTTTTCTATTTGTGTGAAGGTTCCGCTACTGCTTACGGTGAAGTTTATTACAGTGTAAATAACGGGCCGTGGACACAGATAGGATTGAGCCAGTACGGTAACAGATACAAATGGCAATATGAAGATATCACTAATCCTGCCTTCGCAGATGTTGGTAATCTTCGTTTTGGTTTCCGCTGGGTAAATACAATGGGGCCATCTGCCGATTCTGTTTCATTTGCGATCGATGATATTAATATTGCGGCTACTTACAATAACAACGTAACACTTACGGTCGATAGTGTTTCTCCGAATCCCGTTTGCCAGGGAGGAATACTTTTTATCTATTGGCATCTTTCAGACACGTTGTGCGATGGAACTTATTCCATCGATCTTTCGGGCCCCACTGGAATTTTTAATACCACCAATGCGTGGGTGACCAGTATTTTTTATCCGCAAACAAGCGGCGTTTTTGCAATCATACTTCCCAGTTCGTCAGGGCCGGGAAATTGTTATAAGATCCGAATAAGACGAACGTCGCCAACGCCGATTTTTACGGGAATAGCATCGGCGTGTTTTTCCATTGTCAGTTGTCCGAATGTGATCACCACTTTACAACCTGTGGTCACGTTTGACACGAATGCGGTGTGCGTAGGAAGTGCAATTGATGTTCCTTTCTATTCAACAGGAATTTATAATGCTGCTAATATTTATACTGCACAACTCTCGGATTCCAACGGAGTTTTTGCTGCAGCTCCTCCTATTGTCGGAACATTTGCTAATTCGGCTACCTATGATCCAATGCTGGGTTCTCCCCCTGGTTCTGTAAGCGGATTAGTGCCGAATGTTCCTGCGGGTTGCGGCTATTATATCCGTGTTGTTTCTTCCAATCCTGCAGTCATTGGTGCACCCTGGGGGCCTTTCTGTATCGGGCATTGTGATATCACTACGAATAATCATCAGGATCTTCATTTCTGCGTTACAGATTGCGCAATAGATCCTGCTGGTGCGGATTCAATTATTGATGTGACGGTGCATACCTATAACACAACGGCCGTTTACAATCCCGGAAATATTTTCGAAACGCAATTATTAAGTAGCATGACTTTCGCGCAGATCGGTGCCAATGGAATTTTAGGATCAGTTGCAGCTACTGGTGATACAACACTTGATGTTCATGTTCCGTGTAAGGATAGTTTACCGATCGTCGGAATTCCAGTTGGAATGAATTACATGCGTGTTGTTGCTACCAGTTCTACTGTTCCCGATAATTCATTGGGAAGTTTGATCAGGGTAACCATAGGTGCGCCTCATTCAAATGGTGAGACGATCACATCGTATGATTTCACGACCTTCACTCCGCGTGATACATTCTGCGTGGGAGATATTGTTGCGCTGTTTTTCTCCCCATATAATTATTCTGATAATTCCACTTACATGTGGTCTTGTAATGGAATAAATGGTGGAGTGCCATTTGTATCGCCATCCGGCGCCAACTCAAATTCGCTCTATGTGAGTCTCGGTGGTCCAGGCATTCTTACCTTCCAGGTTCAGGAAACAAGTTTCGGATGTGCGGGACCGTGGTCTCCTATTCATACAATAGTGGTGATCGGAAACCCGAGTACAGCGATCATAGGTCCGCATTTTGTTTGCCAGGGCGATACAAATACGTATACCACGTTGTTTAACAACAATACTTATTACAGCTGGACCACCAATGGCGGAGTTGTTGTCGACACAGCAAACAATGTGATCGATATGACGTATCCGAATACGGGTTCTTACAATATAACTATAACAGCAATAAATCAGTGTGCAATTGCATCATCTACGTTTGCTATTACAGTTAACCCATATCCAACTGCAAATGCAGGAAACGATACCGTGTTGTGCAGTAGTGGCCCGGTCACACTCAGTACACCGACAGGAGTAGGGTACAGCTACTCGTGGACAAGCGGCGCAACTATTATCGGTTCGGCTCACAACATTACTGTTACTCCAACTGTCACTACTACTTATGTAGTAGAGGTCATTGTTGTTGGTGGTTGTACCAGTTATGATACGGTCACAGTTTTTGTGAATACGATCAATGATAGTACTTCTACTTCCGTGTCAAGTTGCATTGTCAATGATGGAACTGCAACGGTGTACCCAACCAACGGAGATGCACCTTTTACTTATTTGTGGAGCGACGGACAAACAACTCAAACAGCAACTGGTCTCTCTTCCGGAGTTTATACTTGTCTCGTTACTGATGCATCAGGTTGTTCGGTGCTCTCGCAGGTTATTGTAGGAAGTGTGAGTACACTCAACCCGGATGCGGGAATTTTTACAACGATCAACCTCGGACAATCCACGCAATTGAACGGAACCGGTGGAGGAAATTATAGTTGGGCTCCGGCAGGAGGATTGAGTTGCACTACTTGTGCGAACCCGGTTGCATCACCAACGGTAACTACAACTTACACAATGACCGTTACCGATTCACTTGGTTGCACAGCCACAGACACGGTTACGGTTTTTGTTGACATACTCTGCGGTGAAGTATTTATTCCGAATGCATTCTCACCGAATGGCGACGGACAGAACGATATTCTGTATGTGCGTGGCGCTTGTATTAAGACAATGGATTTCTCGATCTACAATCGCTGGGGTGAACGTGTTTTCCACAGTACAGATCCGGCTTACGGATGGGATGGAGTGTGGCGTGGAGTTCCGTGTGAGAATGCTGTATTCACCTACGTGATCAGGGGATCATTGTTAGACGGGACACAAATTGACAAAAAAGGAAATGTCTCCCTGGTAAAATAATTTTCATTGGCGAACAATGATGAGAAAAGACAAAAAAATAATATGAAAAAGAACCGGATATTTTTCACTGCTGTTGTTGCGTTGATCCTCCCTTTATTTTCCAGCGCACAGGACATTCACTTTTCGCAATTGTCGGAAACACCATTGTTGCTGAATCCGGCGATGGCGGGACTTGCACATGATTTTATGGCGGTCATTAATTACAAAGATCAGTGGAGAAGTGTGACGAACAATCCTTTCAAAACTTTTAATGTGAGTACGGATGCCGCATTTATGAAAAAATCAAATGGAAGCCATGCCGGGGTCGGCCTCGATTTTTTCTCTGACCGTGCCGGAGATGGAGCGATGGGAACAACAACAGGACAGATTCATTTATCAGGTGTACTCGCAATAAGCGATAATAGTTTATTGTCGGCAGGTATTTATGGAGGATTCGGACAGCGTAGTTTGAGTTATGATAAATTCTATTGGGACAATCAATACGTTGGCGGCGCTCTCGATCTCAATGCGCCTTCGATGGAGCCCACTACTTTTTCCAATCGCACGTATGCTGATATGGGCGCAGGACTCGCATGGTTTTACGGCAAAGGCCACGCAACAATAAGCTCAAATGATCAGCGAACCATGAATGCAGGATTTTCAGTGCAGCACATCAATCAGCCCGTTTACTCTTTTTATGGGAATACTGATAAACGATTGCCAATGAAAATGGTCGCGCACGGAAATGCTGACATCGGTTTGAAAAATTACAGCCTGATACTTGAACCGGGATATATTATTATGATACAAGGCGGGCACCATGAAATAAATACCGGAATGCTCGTGAAGTATATTATGCAGGAAGCCTCTCATTACACCGGTAGAAAAAATCCTGCTGCATTTGTTCTCGGTGGATATTATCGTTTCGGTGATGCATTGAATATTGTAACTGCTTATGAATTGAATACACTTCGTATTGGATTCAGTTATGATGTTAACTTATCAAACCTGACTGTAGCAAGTAAATCGAGGGGCGGATTTGAATTATCCCTCAGATATATGATGACAAACACCGGCGATAATAAGAACAAGGGATTCTTTAATTGATCGAATAGTATTTTTCTCTTCCCCAATTCACAACATAATTTTTACCCCAATGAAAAAATCACTGTTCCTTTTTTCTGCACTTGTATTTTTTTCAGGCGCAGATTTATTTTCACAGACTTCCGTTACGTTCAGCTACACAGGAGCATCACAAACGTTCACCGTTCCTTCGTGCGTGAATGCAATTACTATCGATTCAAAAGGCGCACAAGGCGGCGCAGGCGTCGCTGCTAATCCCGGTGGATTAGGAGCAAGAATAGTTGGAACCTGCAATGTAACTCCCGGTGATGTCATCACAATTTTAGTTGGACAACGCGGACTTTCTACTGGTAATTCCGGTGGCGGCGGCGGCGGATCATTTGTTTATGATCAAACCACATCAACTTTATTGATTGCTTCCGGTGGCGGTGGTGGTGGTGGAAATTCTACCAATGGACTTCCGGGTCAATCCGGAACTTCAGGAACAAATGGAGTTGGAGGATCAAGTAGTGGAGCAGGTGGCAGCGGTGGTGGCGGCGGTGGTGGTGCAAGCGGATATGGTGGCGCCGGTGGTGGAGGATATTGTGGCGATGGTGGAAATTGCGCACTCACATACAGCACGGGTGGAGCAGGAGGAAGTGGTTGTATGAATGGAGCCGATGGAAGTGGTAGTGTTTGCAACGGAACAAAGGGAAGGAGTTTTCTCAATGGTGGTGCTGGTGGAACATGGGCAGCATCAGGATGCGCTGGCATGGGTGCTGATGGTGGTTACGGTGGTGGTGGAGCAACGATCTGGGGAAATTTAAATGGCGGCGGCGGCGGCGGATATTCCGGTGGCGGCGGTGGTGGATACAATTCTTCTTTTGATGGCGGTGGTGGTGGTGGTTCTTTTAATTCCGGAACAAGTCAAACTAATACTGCAGGTTTTCAATCTGGAAATGGGGAAGTGATCATCACTTATTCTCCGGGAGTTCCTTCTCCGGCCGGAAGTATCACAGGTTCTTCTTCTGTTTGTGCAGGATCAGGCGGAACTTATTTTATTTCTTCAGTGAGCGGCGCAACTTCTTACACGTGGACCGTTCCGTCAGGAACAACAATTAATTCAGGACAGGGAACGGTTTCCATTTCAATTACGTTCGGTTCAACTTCTGGAAATATTACGGTGACCCCGGGCAACTCCTGCGGATCAGGTACTCCATCTTCATTGGCAGTTACGGTCAATCCGTCACCTACAGTTACTACAACTACTACCGGTGCAACCATCTGTACCGGAAATCCAACAAGCATTACAGCAAGCGGTGCAACAACCTACTCGTGGATGCCGGGAAGTTTATCCGGAACAACGATCACAGTTTCTCCTTCGTCAACAACAACCTATACCGTTACAGGAACATCATCCGGGTGCAGTAGTACTGCAACACAACTTATCACTGTTAATCCGACGCCGACTGTAACCACCACAACAACTAATTCTGCTATCTGTTCCGGCGATTCAACTTCCATTACCGCGAGCGGGGCAACTGCTTACAACTGGATGCCCGGAAATCTGTCAGGAGCAACTGTTGTGGTCACTCCTTCTTCAACAACCTCGTACACGGTCACAGGAACCGATCTCGGTTGTAGTAGTGCTGCAACACAACTCATCACAGTCAACGCCACACCAACAGTCACTGTTTCGGCCATTAATCCCACAATCTGTTCCGGAAGTTCAACCACGTTGATCGCAGGGGGAGCTAGTGCATACCTGTGGATGCCTGGAAATTTATCCGGATCATCGGTCACCGTTACCCCCGGAGCAACTACAACTTTCACGGTTACCGGGACCAATGGATCATGCAGTAGTACTGCAACACAACTCATCACTGTGAATAATCCGCCAACTGTAAATCTTGGTAATGATACAACCCAATGCGGTGGAAATATTTTGCTCGATGCGCAGAATCCGGGAAGTACTTATTTGTGGGGAACTTCTGCAACTACACAAACTATCACTGTCAATACATCAGGAACTTATTCTGTTGTCGTAACTGATGCAAACGGTTGCTCCGGAAATGATGCGGTGAATGTTACGATCAACCCGATACCGAATCTCACACTCTCGGCTTCCAACATGACACCCTGTGTGAATGACGGACTTGTTTCTCTCACCGGGCTTCCTGCGGGCGGAACGTGGACGGGCCCGGGCGTATCAGGAAATAATTTTAATCCCACAACAGCCGGAGTTGGTCCGCAGATTCTAACTTACAGTTATACCGATTCGATTGGTTGTTCGAATTCACAGGTGTTTACCATAAGTGTGAATGCGTGCACCGGAATAGCGGAGCAGAATTTTGCCAATGGAATTTCTGTTTTTCCGAATCCGAATTCAGGTGTGTTCACACTTTCTGTGAATGCAAATGTGGGCGACGTGCAGATCACGATCACCGATGTGCAGGGAAGAATTATTTATTCTTCATTAGAGAGCAATGTAACGGCCGGATTCACCAAACAGATTGATCTCGGTAATGTTTCATCCGGACTTTACCTGGTGAAGCTGAATACAGCGAATGAGCAGCATGTAGAGCAGATCTCCGTACAACGGTAGATCATTCTTTTTCAGTAAAACGAAACGCCGCTTCAAAGGAGTGGCGTTTTAGTTTTTAAAAATGGTTGTATTAAAATACAACTACAGTGGACCCGGAGAGAATCGAACTCTCGTCCAAACAAGTCATGAATATGCTTTCTACATGTGTAGCTGATCGTTGATTGTCGGTAAGAACCAGGCCGATCTGCACGCCGAATTCAAACGTAGTTGCTGATAGTGCATCGGCATCACAACCCTGCCGAACACTCCTTTTATTTTCTATGCTCCTGGTCGGGACGTCAGAAGGAAAAACTTCCCGGGGAACATTGCTGAATGATACTTGGTATTAAGCAGCAAGGGCGTAGTTAGACTCGCCGTTTAGATAGTTTGAGAGTTGAGATTTACGTGCCATATTCCCAACGCACGACATGCTTACACACTCACATACCCGCTGTCAAAACCGGTCGGGCCCGGAATGCTATTGCAAAGATAGCGCTAATTGAGAGTTTTTGTCAATGAGAAAATTTCAAAGATTCAATCGCCGTGCCTGATTATCATTCTCATTTGCATATCCGGGTTGATCCACAATTCGTTCCCTTTTGAAAAGTTATCTTTGTCAGATGAAAATAGGAATTGTAAGAGAAGGAAAAATGCCGCGCGACAAGCGCGTGCCGTTCACGCCCGCGCAATGCATACTTCTGCAGCGTGAGTTTGGTGTGGAAGTGCATGTGCAGCCGGCCGCGTGGAGATGTTTTTCCGATGAAGAATATAAAGCGGCAGGTGTTCAGTTGAATGAAAATATTTCTTCCTGCGATGCCTTGCTCGGGATCAAAGAAGTTCCGGCCGCCGATCTTATTCCCGGAAAAAAATATTTTTTCTTTTCACACACAATAAAAAAACAACCGCACAACAAAAATCTTCTCGTCAATCTTCTTCAGAAAAAAATCCAGATGATCGATTACGAATGTCTCACCGATCCGCATTTCAACCGCATCATCGGCTTCGGACATTTTGCAGGAATTGTGGGAGCGTACAATGGTATCCGCGGTTACGGATTGCGTTTCGGATTTTTTGATCTCAAACCGGCGTGGCAATGTCACGATCTGCAGGAACTGAAAGATGAATTAAAAAAAGTGCGCCTGCCGAATATGAAGATCGTGATCACGGGAAATGGAAGAGTGGCGAACGGCGCTATTGAATTGCTCGGCATGCTGCACATCCGCCGTGTTACTCCGTACGAACTCACGCATTATGTTTTTCGCGAAGCCGTATATTCACAATTACATTCTTACGATTACAATGAATCGAAGAGAGGAATGTAATGGGATCGCGAACGATTTTATTCTCACCCCGAAGAATTCCGCAGCACGTTTGCAAAATTTACTCCGCATTGCGATGTGCTCCTTCATTGTTCTTTCTGGGATCCGCGCGCACCAAAACTTTTTGAGAAGGCAGATATGAAAGCGCCGGAATTCCGCATCAGTGTAATTGCTGATGTCACTTGCGATATTGATGGTTCCATTCCTTCCACAACAAAACCTTCTTCCATAGCCGAACCATTTTACGGTTACAATCCCAACACAGGTGAAGCAACAGAGAATTCTTTCAGCAACGATGTGATCACAGTGATGGCAGTTGATAATCTTCCCTGCGAATTGCCGCGCGATGCGTCTGATAATTTCGGAAAAGAACTTATTGAAAAAGTTATTCCTGCATTACTTGGAAATGATCCTGATGGTTTGATCGAGAGAGGAAGTATCTGCAAAGATGGAAAACTCATGCAGCGGTTTGAGTATTTGGCGGACTACGCCGGTAATGCATAATGAATAATGTATGATGAGGAACCTGGGCTAACGGTAGTCTCAATTCCCATTATCCATTATGCATTATTCATTACTTAGTACCACAAAAATAGGAACCGCAAACGCTCTCAGCTAATGAGGGCTATTTAAGAAACGTAAAATAATTCGTAGTCGTAACACCTTTCACCCTGAAATTATCGAGATACGGTTTTTCTTTAACGAGCAACTGTTTCGGATATGCGGCATAAGTAGTTTCATTATAAGAATAATAATCTGTTGCCGTTGATTTCTCAATGATGGCCGAAGTTCTTTTGAAATTATCTACTGTTGCCGAGAATTCAGAATCGAGCAAAGTGTACACCACACGCAGATCGGTATTCGCCATAAGCTGAGTGTAGGTTTCCGGATGATAAATTTTTGCTTCGTGCAGGTACCACGCTGTGAAAAGATTGAATTCGTAATAGGCAAAATAAGTTCCACTCGCCTGACTGATGAATTGTGATGCAAGCGCAGTGTCGCCTTTCTGTAGTGCAGATTGCGCCGCGAGCGTGGAGGCGCGCACACCCGCGTTGTATGCAGAATATTCGTCAAGCAATCCGTAAATGCCGCTCACATTCGCACTCACAATGCTGCTGTCGGAAACATAAGTGTTGTAACGGAATATTTTTTCTGCTGCGCCCTTCGGAACAATATTTTTAAATTCAGAAGAATGAAAATCATCAGTTACCGGAACTTTAATTATTATTCCGGGTTCTACCAGGTAGTGCATTCCGCCATCATAATCCGAATTGACATGATGCGTCGACTCGTGAATGACTGTTTCAAAATCGGAAAATAATTTTGTTGCACTGGTATCGAGATTCCAGTCGAGATAAGTATTCCCGATCGTTTCGCTATAGCAATCAGGCCCGCAATAATTCTGATCGAGCATTCCGCGGTAAGGCGATGCATAATCGGCAGTGATGCCGAGAAAATATTTTTTCGCATAAGCCGCGCAGACCGCTTTTCGTTTTTCTGCGGTGAGCGCTTCGGGTTTTGTTTTCGTTTTATCTTCTTCCAGCGATCTTCCGGCGATGGGGTTGAATGCCCAATCGCGTTTGTAATCCGGGTCGTCGGAAAATTCGAGAACCGATTTTTTCTTCATCATGCGGTCCATGCGCGTCTTATACATTCCTTTCTTCGAAAAAAAATAAGTTTTTCCACCGACAGAATTAAAACCATTGCGGCGGTTCTTCGATTCGAAAGAAATTTTTCCGTGAACAATACTGTAAATGCCCCAGTCGTGGTAGGTTTTCTTATTCGTGTAACGGCAATAATCATAACGTGCATCGTTTTTCAGTTGAAGCACGTAGAGATTTGTTTTGCCCGAAGCATGAATGAAAGTCTGATCGATAGCAGCAGAATCGTTCGCATCAGCGAAAACGAAGAAGGGGAGGAGTGCACCAAGCACAAGAAGGACGGTTTTCATACGCAGCCGGTTTTAGTTTGATGTAATCGTATGTCATCGTTGCTTCTTTTATTTCTAACGCGGTTCTCTTTCTTTTATTATACACGAACGGTGCCGCGATCAGCATCGTGTTGTTGAAATACGTTAAGTGGTGGAGAAAACTCTGATTGTGGAAATGAAAATCAGGATCAGAAGTTGAAATACTCTTCTGTTAAGAATTGCAAAAAAGTTTTTCCCTGCTTCAGCATCACATCATGATCGGCAGCAGAAAGGTAATGTTCGTACTCTGTTCTGCCATTCACATCCCACACCAGGAATTCATTCTGTTTTACCAAACCGAATCCTTCATCAAAAGCATAGTAGGCATAATGAGGTGTGTAGGGATTGAAAAGATTTTTGCTGTAATGAAATGCATCTGCATTCATATTCAGTTGATGCAACAACGTAGAAGCAAGATCGGTTTGTGATGCAACACTGTCGTATTTCATTCCGCGGAATTCCGGTTTGATCACATCGCCGAAAAACAAGAGTGGCATGTGCCGGTACTCCGGTTGATTGAATGCCCAGTTTTTCGGTGAATTGTGCGAATGATCGGAAACAAAAATGAAAAGTGTGTTTTTGTACCACGGATATTTTTTCGCAGTGGCAATGAAATTTTTTATACAGTCATCGGAATAAAGAATGGAATTGATGTATCCTTTTTCTTTTCCGCCCCAATGTAATTTTTCATCACCCGGAAAATCGAAAGGCGCATGTGTGCTCAGCGTGAACATGCCTGCGAAGAAAGGTTGCGGTTCATTCTGTAATTCCTGTATCTGCCGCGAAAAAAGATATTGATCGGCTACACCCAGCCGGCAGCGTGGAAGAGAAGGATCGAAATCTTTGTCTTCAAGAATATTTTCGAAATCATTGAAGTACATATACGCACGTATGTTCCCGTAACTCAATTGCCCGCCGAACATATATGAAGTATGATAACCTGCTTTTTCGAATTCCTTGTTGATGCACGGAAGATGATTGTACTTCGTGGGCTGCGTGATGATGGAAGTTTTCGGTTGTGAAGGAAACGCAGAAAAAATTGCAGCCATTCCCTGGTCCGATAAACTTCCGCTTGCATAAAGATTTGTAAAAAGAATTCCATCGTTTTCCATTTCATGGAAATAAGGAGTAATACTGTCATAACCTCCGCAATCTTTGATCGCATCAGCCGACCATCCTTCGAGCACCACCATTACCACATTCGGACGTTCCATCGTGAGCACATGAATCGTTGTATCTTTTTCTACCGCATTCATTTCAGAAAAATTCTTTTTCATCTCCGCATCATTCATGAATTTATAAGGTTCACCCGCGTGTGCATTCTCGATGCAGCTGCTGAAAAGATTGAAAGCAGAATTCACCGAAGTAAGATTCAGAAAATTATTATTGGTAAAATACGCATCACTCACCTGCACCGGTATCTGCTGGAATCCGCCGCGAATGCCGTAGAAAATGAGAAATGCAGAAACAAGAAAATAAACAGGCGCACTCCACCAGGGAGATCGGTCAGGAATTGTTTTGTGATGCGTTACACGTTTGAACATTCTCCAGAGCAGCCATGTGAAAAGTGTGATCGTAAAAATTCCAAGCAATAATTGCGTCCATGAAGCCGTATGAAAAACTTCTTTCGGATCGCGCATGAACCAGATCGCTTTATAATTGAGCTTCGTGTGCCACTCATCGTAGATCGGCAATTCGGAAAATGAAATGATAAAACAAATGACAATGATGGCAATTGAAAAATATTGATTCACTTTCAGTGGCCATTCTTTTTGCAGGAACATCGATGTGCTGAGAAAAAGAAAAGCAGGAATAATAAAATAGGAAGCCATCGCCGTGTCCACATAAAATCCGTGATAGAAAACAGTGATGAATTTTGAAAAAGGAATTCCGGCGAGCTCTTCTTTATTCCACAGCAGGAAGATCATCCGCATCAATTCGAAGAGAAACATCCAGAAAATGAAATGTCGAAGTAAAAGAAGGGGAAGTTTTTTTCCGAAATATATTTTCATGACAAAAGTAGAAGTTCGAATGAAAACGTGGCCACAAGGTCACGAAGGCACAAAGTTTCACGAAGAAAAAATTGTTGATATGATGCCTTGCGTACCTTTTGCGTCATTGCGCCTTTGCAGCAAAAATTTGAATTGAAAACTTATCCCTTGATCAATTTGATCGCTTCATTCCTGTCTTTCATGCCGAACACCGCATTGCCCGCCACTACCACGTTCGCCCCCGCGTTCTCCAGCGCGCGCGCATTCGAAGGATCCACGCCACCATCCACTTCGATCGTCGCAGAAAGTTTTTTTGAATCGATCATGTTGCGGAGTTTTTTTACTTTCTCAATAGTTTGCGGAATAAATTTCTGTCCGCCGAATCCCGGATTCACACTCATCACCAAAACAAGATCAAGTTCGGGAAGAATATCATCGAGCAGCATTACACTCGTATGCGGATTAACGGCAACGCCCGCTTTCATGCCGAGCGATTTTATTTTCTGGATAGTGCGGTGAATGTGCGTGCATGCTTCGAAGTGAACCGTAAGATTGAACGTTCCGCATTTTGCAAATTCGTCAATGTAATTATCCGGGTTCACGATCATCAGGTGAACGTCGAGCGGTTTCTTCGCATTTTTCTGCAGCGTTTTCATCACCGGGAAACCAAAAGAAATATTCGGCACAAAAACGCCATCCATCACATCCACATGAAACCAGTCGGCTTTACTTTCATTGATGAAATTAATATCATCAGCAAGATGTCCGAAATCGGCAGAGAGAATGGAGGGAGCTACGAGGAGAGACATGAATGCAAATATACAAAGAGTAAGTAGCAAGCAGAAAGCCTGCCCGCCGAATCGATTGCAATCGTGAGCAGAGGGTAAGCAGCAGCGGTAGTCTTGATATAATGCGTAACCGGAAGAAAGAAAGTGAAAGACAGAATTTGCGGATCCCGAATCATCCGGACGACGGAATAGTTTTTTTTTCCATTCCTACTTTCCAACAATTGACGGTTAATAGCTCCGATCACCGATTTTTGCTCAGTAAAAGCGAAGTTCTATATTTGACAAATAATCATTCACCGCTCCCAATGATTGTACATCTGCATTTCAGGAAAAATTACTTCATCCTGCTTTTTATTTCTTTACTATTATTCAGTTTCAATTTATCCGCGCAGCTTTCGGTAACAGATACCGTTGCTAAAACAGAACCTGCCATCAAAGTGAGCGGATACGTGGATGCCTACTATGCGTATTACACCGATTCGGTGGGTGATAATAAGGATCAGCAATTTCCTTCCATTTCTCCGCGCAGCAAAACATTCGGATTGAACACAGCTATGATAACCGCGCAATACGACGGAGAAAAAACAAGAGGAATTGTTTCTCTCCATTTCGGAGATATTGCCCGCAGTGCCTGGTCACCTGTTTTCAATCCCATTATGGAGGCGCACGCCGGGATACGCCTCTGCAGCAAACTCTGGATCGATGCCGGATTTTTCAGAACGCATTTCGGAACAGAAGGTTTATTGCCGAAAGAAAATATCTGCAGCTCTGTTTCTGTGAATACTTTTTATGAACCGTATTATGAAAGCGGTGTTCGTTTGAATTATAATCCCTGCGAAAAACTTGCACTTTATTTTTATGCGTTGAATGGTTACAACATGTATGAAGACAATAACCATAAAAAATCTTTTGGCATGCTCGCGAATTACACTATGGCGGATGATAAAGGAAGTTTCGGTTACAGTAACTACATCGGCGACGATTCTCCAACGGGCGATACGATCTCTCATTTGCGCATTCACCAGAATTTATTTTTCAATTATCAATACAAAAAAATGAAAATTCAGGTTGGCGGAGATTTCTGTTACCAGAAAAATTCATTCTCTTATATTTCAAAAAAACCGGGTATGATGGGAAGCGGTGTTATGAGTTTTAAATACCAATGCTGCAAATCAAGTTCTGTTTATACACGCGGAGAAATTTTCCAGGATCCGAGTGGCTTCATGTCAACACGTTTTATTGACTGGGAAGGGAATGTTACAGGATATAAATTATGGGGAACTACAGTGGGCGTCGAATACAAACCCACGGAGAATTCTTACCTCCGCGCCGAAGTAAGAGAGATCTCTATGGATCAATGGCAGAAAATATTCTACACGAACGGGAAAGATGTTTCCACGCGCACAGAACTATTAATTAACATGGGAATTTCATTTTAAAATTCCAATCACAATAAAAAATAGTATTCACTTAAATCTAAAAACATGTTCAACACCGGTACAACAGCATTCATGATCGTTGCTACAGCGCTTGTAATGCTCATGACACCAGGATTAGCATTTTTCTACGGAGGACTTTCCGGTAAGAAAAACCTGGTCGGCGTAATGTTCCAGAGTTTTGTCGCTCTTGGCGTCACCACCATCATGTGGTACATCTGCGGGTATTCACTTTGTTTCAGCGGAGCGCATTTTAATCCGAATGATCTTGGCGATACAAAATTTATTCCTACCGATCTGCTCGGAGGTTTCATTGGTAATCTGAATAAATGTTTTCTGAACAACGTCGGGCCCGGAACTCCTTTCCCCGGAAATAAAGATATTCCTGAATTTGTTTTCATCGCATACCAGTTGATGTTTGCGATCATCACACCTGCGCTTATCACCGGCGCATTTAAAAAACGTGTTACGTTCAAAGCATATTTAATTTTTCTTGTGTTGTGGCAGTTGTTCGTTTACTATCCCTTTGCGCACATGATCTGGGGCAACGGAATTCTTGCGCAGCATGGCGTTCTTGATTTCGCCGGCGGAATTGTAGTGCATGCAACAGCGGGATTCGGCGCACTCGCTGCTGTTTTTTACGTTGGCAAAAGAAGAAATACAACAACCGTTGCAAACAGTATTCCTCTTATCGCGATCGGCACAGGTTTACTCTGGTTCGGTTGGTTTGGTTTCAACGCAGGAAGCGAATTGAATGTTGATTCAGTTACAGGCCTCGCATTCCTGAACACACATTGTGCTGCAGCCGTTGCGGGAATGACGTGGTTGTTCATCGATTGGTACCGCGAGAAAAAACCGAAGTTCGTTGCATTCATGACAGGGGCTGTTGCCGGATTGGCAACGATCACTCCCGCATCCGGATTTGTTTCTTTAAAAGCAGCAATGATCATCGGGTTCGCAGCAGGACTTATTTGCTATTGCGCAGTGATGCTGAAAACAAAAAAGAAATGGGACGATGCGCTCGATGTGTGGGGCGTGCATGGAGTAGGTGGTGCGATCGGAACAATTATGCTCGGACTTTTTGCAAATAAAATTATGAATGGAAGTATCTACGTTAAAGACGGCAATGGTCTTGTTCTGAAAAATTCTGTCGGCTGGTTAGTGCAAGGCGGCAATTCTCATTTCTTCCTTAAACAAGTTGCAGCAGTTGGAGGCGCGTGCGTGTATGCGTTCGTGTTCACCTACGCGGTACTTTTCCTGATCAATCTCGTGGTGCGTGTGAAAGCAACGCCGCAGGAAGAAGATGCAGGACTCGATATTTCGCTGCACGGAGAGAAAGCGTATGATGATGGAGCGTATTGAAATAATATTCTGATGAAAGAAAAATCCTGTTCATGACGAGCAGGATTTTTTTTGGAAAATAGGAATTTCAAATCAGGATCCTGAATCTTAAATTCTGACTCCTATCACGCACACATCATCGATCTGGCTGAGTTCTCCTCTCCATTGTTCAAACGCTTCATCGAGTTTTTTCCCCTGCACACTCATCGGTTCGTTTGAAATATTCTGCAACAGGTTTTTTAAAGTTTTGTAACGGAATTTTTTTCCTGCCGGCCCGCCGAACTGGTCGGCATAGCCGTCGGTGAAAAGATAAATGCAATCTCCTTTGTGTACTTCTACCGTGTGATTGGTAAAAGGTTTTCCGAAATCAAAAACACCGATCGGTTGTTTATCCGCTTTTGTTTCTTCTATCTCTTCAGAATTTTTTCGTTTCAGCCACAGCGGATTATTTGCACCGGAATATTCCACCGTCGCTTTTGTTTTTTCTTTGTTGTAACGGATGCTCACCATCGCAATGTCCATCCCGTCTTTCACATCATGATCTTTCGTTTCGAATGTAGCAATAACGAGTTCGCGCAATTTGTCGAGGATGTCGGAAGGTTTTGCAAGATGAAATTCTCCCACGCAACGGTCGAGCGCACTCGAGCCCACCATGCTCACGAGCGCGCCGGGCACGCCATGGCCTGTGCAATCTACGGCGGCAATCAACAAGTGGTGTTCCATTTTTTTCATCCAGTAAAAATCGCCGGAGACAATATCTTTTGGTTTGAAAAGCACAAACGAATCATCGAGGATCGCGTTGAGTTTTTCTACCGGAGGAAGAATGGCGGTCTGCAAACGCAAGGCATAATTGATGGAGTCGAGAATTTCTTTGTTCTTGTGCTCGAGAATTGCTTTTGCATTATTGATCTCTTCGGTGCGTTCTTCCACTTTCTGTTCGAGGTTTGCGTTGATGTGACGTAACTCTTCAATCATCTTCCTGATCGTCACCTGCATTTTTTTGAATCCTACAGCGAGAATTCCGATCTCATCTTTGCGCTTGATCTTTATCTCGACATCAAAATTTCCTGTCGCTAATTCAGACGCATCTTCTGTAAGAAGTGTAATCGGTTTGGTGATCTGTCTTCCTAAAATAAAAGAAATAAGTGCGATGAACAAGAGGAAGACAGAAGATGCGAGGATGATCTGCTTTCTCAATTCATAAACATTTTCCAGTGCTTCATCCTGATTGATCTCGAACGAAAGCATCCAGTGTACCCCTTCCACATCTATTGGCCCGTACGAAGAAAATACTTTCCTGTGACGGTAATTATCATAAACGGCGAGTCCGTCTTTTCCCGCGAGTCCGCTGTCGACACCGGTGGTATGTACTGTCTGCATTCCTATTGAAGTGTTGAAGCTGCGCATGGTTTGAATAATATCTTCGGGAGTGCTGTCCTCTTTCATCACGCTGAAAAATGTCGCGCTGTCCTGCATGAGCAAGCGGCTTTGATTTCTTGTTTTAAAATCATCTCCGACAATAAATCCTTCGCCTGTTTCCCCGAGCCCCACTTCATCCCAATTCCTGTCGTTGGTCATTATATCGTTGATCTCATCTAGAGGCATACTGAAAATAAGAACACCTATCTTTTCTGATCCGTCGTAGATTGTCGTGGCGATGAAAGCATTTGGTTCATCAAAAGCAGGACGGTAAGGTTTGAAGTCAGCAAAAAAAGCAGTGTCGAGGGCTGTTGAATTATTTGCCGTCTTGAACACATTCGCAAGGTTTGTGTTTTTGAAAGGCCCGTCGATGAGCGAAGTTCCGAAGTCGATCTCTTTCTCAACAGAATAAATAATCACACCTGTTTTACTATCGACAAGATAAACATCGTGGTATCCGAAATGCTCCTGGATATTCCTGAAAAAGTTGTGATATTGTTTATGTGCTGCCGAATATGAACTTCCATCTCCGGCATCGGCTAATTTGCATTTATTATCTGCTTCCTGCGGATTGGTTGCGATGAATTCCGATTGAAGGATACGGCCGTTCCGGAGTGGATTGGAAATTTCCGATTCGGTAGCTTTCTTTTTCAGATTCTTGTTCAGTCGCGGAAGAAATTCGTGCTGGTAATAATCGGAGAGACTCTTATTGATCGGCACCATCCTCTCGTCATTCATTTGCAGATCGGAATCGATCGCGTTGAATCCGTTGCTCAATGCGCGGGCAGCTGCAATTACAGTAGGATCGTCAGAATAAGAATGCACCTGGTGATCCAACTGGCTGAAATAATCTTCCAGCTGATCTTCTTTTGTTTCTCTTACAGCGAGAAGATTATTATAAGTGTCTTTGGTAAGCGCAGCTTTACTTTTGCGAAAGGAGATGACACCGATAATCACCATCGTAGTCATTGCGACCAGGAAAAATGTGAGCGTGAGTTTGACGCCGATCTTCATGAAAAAAAAAGAAAATTATACAGAAACAAAGATACCCGAATGCAGGCAATTAACAGGGAAGAATTCTTTCACGCCATCCGGAATCACCCGAAAAAAATTACCGTGTAAGAATAAATTTACCGCGGCCATTGGTGTCTGCGGTACGAACGGAATAAAAATAAGTTCCGGGTTTCAGTGCAGAAACATCCAGCGTGTAAATTCCACCGGGCATTTCACGCACAATTTCTTTTGTGCAAACAGTTTTTCCTTCAATATCGGTGATCGTGATCAGTGAAGCTCCATCTGTTCCATCATCGAAACGGAAATTTATTTTTTCATTCGCAGGGATCGGGTAAACGGAAAGCCCTTCCAACTTCACGTGTTCTTCCACGCCTACAAGATTTACATTCACCTGTGCAGTATCATTGCTGTGATTTACATCTGAAGTTTTCGAAGTCCACACATAAAGAATATCTCCTCCGCTATAAGGTGCAACAAGTGGCGTAGTGAAATTGAAAAGAACAGAATCGCCGGGAGAAATAACAGCGCCGGTATAAGGTTGTGAAACAATACTGACATTGTTATTCAGTTTGTAATTCACCTGGATGTTATAATTGTCGGGAGCAGTTCCATAATTTTTAATATAACAACTCACGTTCGTCTGATTGAAAGTTGCATTGTTCAACGGGTTTACAATACTGGAAACTCCCACATCTTCAGGAACAGAACACTGGTAATCGGCGCCAATGAAAAAATCGGAAGTCTGGTAATCGCGGTACGTGGACCAGATATTCTGAAAAGTTTCATACGTCTGTCTCGAAAATGGCGGAGTGAGATCCTGTGCAATCGCACAATTTGCATTTGCCATATCCCAGTTCACATAAATTCCACCACTCAGCAGAACAATGTAATTTGAAACCGGAACCAGCGTCACCGCATTAGCAGAAACATTCACACCCTGCACTGCAACGGAGTCGAGCAAAGTTCCGGGACTTCCGTTCGGCCCGTTATCGGCATAAATTTTTGCATAGAAAGCAGTTCCTGAAAATGGAGCGAATGCACAAACAAAATGTGTACTGAGAATTCTGGCAGGATAAGTTGGTGGTTTGATATAAACTCCAACGCCGCCGGCGCCACCTGCCCAGGAAATAGAACCTTGTATCGGATCTGTATTGTTGTTGGTGTAATTCAATCGCACAGAAACCTGAGTAGTATCAACCACCACAACTTCCTGTATAATGGAATCATTCACATTGATGGTGTCGCCTGCAATACCGGAGATCGTTGTTACAAATTCGCGCGTACCTGTAGTAGTAGGGGAAAATGTACCGGGGAAATTAATGATCTGCGCCTGGCCGGGAGTGAGAGCAAGTGAAGTAGTATTTGTATTCACAAAAATATTACTCGGTGGAACTTTAATTTTTCCGTTTACGTTCATCGGGCTTAAACTCTGGTTGCCGTGATTTGCGATCTGCGTAAACATAGAATAAGGCGAACCGTTATTCGCAAGAAAAATTCCTCCGTCGCCATCGGCATCGTTCCAGTCAACACCTCCGTCGGTAATGGAAAGCGCAGTGGGTGGATAATAATACCTGATCGTGTAATTCGGATTCGGTGGTTGCCAGTTAAGCGGCTGCAATCCGAAATTACCGATGCTGTTCTCAATTCCGCTGGTGAAATTGCTGTACGAACTTCCTACATCTGTCATGAAATTTACAGTGATGGTAGAATCGGCTTTGCTGAGAATGATCTCGAATGTATTATTGCTCGTGAGATTGTATCCCGGCGAATTGGGATCCCAGTTTGGAACATCAAAAAATTCAACGCAGAAAGAATCGACGGTTGCTTTATAATAAACTCTTCCCGGATTTCCTGCGCCCAGGAAAGTCATGTCGTTGATCATTCCGCCAATGTAATTATTCACTCCTGTCGGCGTTGGAATAGGATCGAAATTAGCAGCGAGATTTCCCGGGCCAAATTCTATATAACCATTTGAGCCCACCCACACTTTACTTTCCGTGTACCAGTAATATTGAAACTGAAAACCAACCTGGATCGGCCCCACAAAATTATCATCACCCAATCCTGTTACAGGCGTCCCTGTGCTGGTGATGTCCCACCAGTTGAAAGAAGGCCCACCGGGTGCATTGCTGTCTTTCCATGTGTAGCCGTACCCGTCGGGGCCGCCTGAATTTGCAAAAATGTGAAGGGAGAAAAACAAAAATGGAAACAGCAGGAATTTTTTCATCGGGTTACTTTTTTGAGCAACGTTGTAGAATGTTTAAGAATTTCGGAAGATAAATCTTAAACAGCATCTAAAATACGAAAAAGAAGCGTGTTCAGAATGAATTATTCTGCGGCCGTTCCTTCAATTGCGGAGGATCTTTTCGCAGGATGCGGCGCACCATCCAGAGCAGGAATGAAGGAGGATATTTATATCCTTTTTTTGCAAGGCGTTTCCCGGCGTCAATGTAATCATCGGTGTTTTCAGGAAGAGAAGTACGCAGCCCGTCAACATAACGGTTGTACATGCAGAAGGCCGCGGCAACAAGAACAGTATCGTGCAATTCTTCTTCTGTGGCGCCGGCTTTTTTCGCAGCGTCAATAAGTTCTTCCGTGACTTCTTTCCCGCTCTTCTGCACTTTTCCTGCAATCCGCAGAAGGCATTTCATTTTTTCTGAAACAGGAGCAGTGTCGATATTCTCACGAATGCAGGAAGCAATTTTGCCCGTATCACCAATGAGTTCATTGGCTGCAGCAGTATGTGACCGATGACAGAATTCACATTGATTGAGATAAGAAACATAAGAAGCAATGAGTTCCCGTTCGCCGGGAGAAAGTGAAGAAGGGCCGCGGAGAATAGTATGTGCCAGTTTGGAAAGCGCTTTCCCGGTTGGGCCCTTGTAAAATAAAAGTTCAACAATTCCCGCTTGTGGAATCCCTGTCTGAATAAAAGTCATGATTGTTGTTTTGGTTTGTTGCGCGAATGTAGTGAGTTTAGAGTTTCGAGTCGATATCTAAGTTCTCATCTCTAAGTTCTCAGTTCTCAATTCTCATTTCTCATCTCTCAGTTCTATCTTTTGCCACGATGGAAGCAAAATTTTTATTCAGGTAAGGCGCAAGTTCATTCCAGGTAAAACCGGCGTAAACAAGATTATCAATGAGGTGATCGTTTTGTGATTCTTCATTCTGGTTTACATAAATGAAAGTGATGCCCTTGTTGCCAATGATAAAATAATCGGGTAATAGTACATCCGGGTTGCTGCAGTTGAACATGATCTCTTTATCGGAATTATCCATGTCGGAATTATCCATATAGGCGCGGGCGTGAATGGAATCGTTGAGTGCCGCATAATTTTTTCCCACGTCAAAAATATCCTGCAGTTTCAGCGTATCGAGATTTCCATTGTAAATCCTGTAATTGGTGCAATCGAATTTATCTTCTCCGGCGCCTTCATCGGCGGTGACGTAATCCGTTATCGTAAATGAAAAAGCAGTCACCTCTTTTACTGAAGCAGTTTCGTCTATCACCCATATCTCCTCGTCATCATAATATTCTTCCGGCTCTTCGAGATTCACCGGGGCGAAATAAAAATTATTCTCAAAATGATCATCGGTTTTATCGCCCTGCACTAACCAGTCGATCAATCGATTTTTAGCTGCGTGATAATTCGCCGCTTCACACATTCCGTCTTTGCATTTTTTCCAATCAATATCATTAAGCGAAGCAAATTTATCGTCAGCAAAATCAATATTGTTTTCGTGATCGCCGGTATCGAAAATGTGAAAATCGAAAATCGTATCCATATTCTGCGGCAGCAAAGCCCAGCTCTTATCACTTATAGGAATGATAAAATTTCCATCCTGGTCAATAACGCCGTCACCGAGATCGTTACTCACGCGGAAAATTCCATCGAACGGACCAATGATCTCGTTGTATTCCATGGGCAGGATCATTTCACCCACGTTGTTCATCAATCCCTGCTTGCCCGCGTCTTCATCATACACAATGTAAAATTCATCATGCAGTGGAATTAAGCGTGTGTAATTTCCTTCACAAACTATTTTGTTCGAATCAAGATCAAATATTTTTTCCTGCTGATCAATGGTAATGATCACGCGGCGCGTTTCCGGAACACGAAGAATTTCTTCTTCACTTTGCGCAATAATTTTTCCAGTGCTGTCGATCAGATCCCAGTTGTGATCGGTGCGCTGGCCCACGTGCACGAACGAAGGATAATCGTCATCACTCAACGAAACGTAACCCGTATCGATGATCAGTTTTCCGGATGCGGAATATTCCCCGAAATTTCCACTGTAAGTTTCCACGTAAAAGGCATCTGAAGTTTCCTCGCCGCTTCCACCGGAACCCGATCGCATAAAGATTGGCGGAGCAACGAGAAAATCATTATCGCCATCAAAAATTCCAACACCGGTGGCGGAGCTGATGCGGAAATAAGAGGCATTGTCCACCCTATCTCCCAATGAAAAATTCCATCGCTGAAGAATATTTCCATTCTCATCAATAAGCAACATGCCTTGCGGGCCGCTCACGCGCATGGGGAAATTAAAAATATCCAGGTCATAACTTTTAAGTGATGCGAGCATATTCCCCGGTGAAGTGCAGATCGTTTTCTTCCCGTTTATTTTTGCGAAAATCACTTTGCCGTTTTTCTCGCCCCAGAAAAATCCGTGCGCGTCATCGATCCATCCTCCATTCACAAAATCTATTTTCACGACAAGGCCGGCCGAATCATTGAACGCACCGCACTTTCCATTTACAAAACACAATACATTCTTCCATGACACCGGATCGGCATAAAAATAATAATCGTCCATCGGCATCTGCGTGAAGGGTTGTATGCTATCACAACCATCGATCATTATTTTTCCGCGCGTGTTCACGATGCCGTATTTTCCATTCGACTTGTAAATACAAATGTTCGCAGGGAGCCATTGCCCGAGTGAATCGATCATGGGGCGAAAAACTATTTTTCCGTTTCCATCCATCAGTCCTATCCTGTTCTTCCAGTAGCCGATGAAAATTCTTTCCGTACTGTAATTTGTAAAGTCGCCGAAGTATAAATCGCTGGATCCGGCGTAAACTATTTCTTCGCTGTGGAATTTTCCATTCCAGTTTACAAAACCGGTTTTTATTCCGTTGCTCACCCAAACACCTTTTTTTCCTTCAGGAGAAATTATTTTCCATTCGGGCTTTACTGCTTCATTTCCGTGCTTGTCCATGTAACCGCTGAGGGAATTCCCTGTTTTCAAATCCTTAACAAGGATACTCGCGTAATTACTTTTCTCATTTTCAAATTGCATATAGGCATAACGCGGAGGGCAGAGAATTTTTCCGGAAGAATCGGCCAATCCCACGTGTTCTTCTCCTTCGTAATAAATATTCATTCTGTTTGCCTGGTTCGAAATTTCCGACACTTTACTCACGCTGATAGTGCTGTCTGCATTAATGTAGGGCGGCGGCGGCGGATCAAAAATATTTTTCTGAGCAGGATTAAATTCAAGTATTACATTATTAAACAACGGCTGGAAAATAATTTTTCCTTCATCATCGGCAAGGCCATATTTTATTCCATCGCCCGAAATGATCCACCAGCCGGTAACGCCGAGTTTACTGCTGCTGTAATCGATGCTGGCATAGTTTGGCTGCAAAACCCATTCTTCCTTATCGTTTTTCAATCCATAAGAACAATGCGCTGCGTTCTGCGCGCGGTGAAGCGCCTGTGCGGGTGAAAAAGTAGTTAGCAAAAGGCAAACAAAAATCAGGGCTAAAAAATTTCTCGGGAAGATGAATTTCATATTGCTATAACTGAATTCCACTATAAAGAAACAGAATCCGTTCATTGGAATACATGTTTGCAGGACAACCGTCCCTGTTTTTTTAACAAGTGAATATACGTTCTGTTTTTTTTGTCACTTTTAATCAAAATTGGATTATTAAAACAGTACATTGCATGTAACTTTGAAACTATGAAACGACTCTCTCAAATTGCGTCCGTTCTTTGTTTTCCGGTTCTCCTGTTCGCACAACATCCGAACATGGATAATTACAAACCGGCGAGATCCAACGGGCCGCTCCCGAAAGATTTTCTCACTTCCACTGCAGAAAAGTACGAGCAGGATATACAGAAGATCAGCACCGACGACCAGAAAGAACAGAAGGCGGAACAACAATTCTATCTTCAGAATAATTATTCCATTGATCAGCTTCGTTTCAGCGGAACGGTGCTGGTGAATGATACGCTCGGTATGTATGTGAACCGCGTTGCCGATTCTCTTTTGCTCAAGCAGGATCCGGAACTGAGAAAGAAAATTACGTTTTATGTTTTACGTTCTTCAGCAGTGAATGCGTTCACCACCGACCAGGGCGTGATCTTTGTCACCGTTGGATTGCTCACGCGTTTGCAGAATGAGGCGGAACTCGCGTATGTGCTCGCGCACGAAATAATCCACTTCAAACGGCATCACGTTTTGCAGGGATATCAGGAAGGAGTAAAAGCGCAGAACGGTATCGGGAAATACGAAGAAACTACTTTTGAAAATCGTTATCTCAAGCGCCACCGTTACGCGCGCAGCCAGGAATCGCAGGCGGACGAAGAAGGATTTGAATTACTCGTGAATTCAAATTACGATCCGCATGCTGCTATTGCTGCTTTCGATATTCTCGCTCTTGCCGATGCGCCTTTCAGCGATACTTCTTTTTCTAAAAATTTTTTCGAAACATATTATCTTCTTTTTCCTTCGAGATTTCAGGTCGACACGGTGAAGGCGATCAAACCGCAGGACGAAGATGAAGATGATGATCTGGCGACTCACCCGAGCGTTTACAAAAGAAGAAAAGCAATCGTGAAAAAATTTTCCAAGCTGGATCCGAAGGACACAACAGGCGTTTACTTCCTGGTTTCTTCCGAAATGTTTTACAAAATAAAAGAGATGGCGCGCTTCGAAGAATGTGATGAACATATTTCGGACGGTGAATGGACGCAATCCATTTATGCTGATTACGTGGATCAGAAAAGTTATCCCGACAATCATTACCTCACGCGCGAAATGGTGCGTGCGCTCTACGCGGAAGTCATTGAGAAAAATCGTGCTTACGATTTCAGCGATCTCGCTGCTTTATTCCAGGCATGGTTCAGCATGTCGGCAGAAGATGATAAAGTAATTGGTGAACAGGGACGGCTCACTGCATTCGTGAATAAAACAGATGCGACGGGATGGAATGTGATGGTGCTCGACTATGCGTGGCAGGCACATCTCAAATATCCTGATGACAAAGATATTTACACCTGGTGCCAGGGAATTGCACGTGAACTCGCGGTGAAGAATGATATCCGCTTCAAGGATTTTGCAAAAACAGACAGCTTGTTCATTGCGCTTGGCGATAATGCAAAAAAAGATACAGCGCTTGCAAAAAAAATAAAAACAGATACGCCTACAGAAAGATATCGTGTGGCGCTCGATCACATGGATAAAGATTCGATACAGCATTTTCATTACTGGCAATTTGCTTTTCTCAATGAAATGAAAGATTCCGGTTTTGTGCAGTTGTATCGCTGGGCAAGCAATTACGCCGACAGTCTTGTAATTGCCGATTCACTCTACGATGAAAAAAGCGGCAGGGCGCAAAGTAAATTAGAAAAAGAGCGGGAAGAAAGATTTACTGCGCCGCAGGGAATTTCCAAAATAATTGCAGTGAACCCGATCTTCGTTGCTTATTCCGATAAGGATGAGAATTCGGATGTGGATGTAATGAAATCGCTCGAAGGAAAAGCGGATCTGCTCAAAGAGATGCAGTCGAGCGCCGATAAATGCGGAATGCAAATAGAATTTCTCGATGGGAACGGACTCGATTCTACAAGCGTGGGAAAACTGAATGACCTGCTTGTTGCCAGCGAATGGTTCGAACAGCGCGACCAGTATGGCGACAACCAGATTCTTCCTTACCCGATGGAAGACATGCACGCCATTGCGCAAAAATACGGAACGAATTATTTTATGTGGTCGGCGTACTACACGTACAGGCAGAAGCGCGGCGGATACGTAGTGCGCGCGCTCGAACTTGTTGCGCTTCCATTATTGCCGCATACGGTTTATCGCCTGATCACGCCGCGCGAAGATGTTTATTATTATTCCATTGTGTACGATGTTTCCACCGGCAAACCGGTCTTCGTTCAGAAAACACAAATGACAAATCAAAAAGCAACGAAGGACCGGATGAAACTTCACGTGTTCGATCTCATCCGTCAATTATCAAAACCGAAGAAGGAGGATAAAAAATGAAAAAGTTTTTCTTCACATTATTCATTGCATCTTCAGTGATAACAGTTGATGCAACTCCGGGAACCGGTGGTTATCTCGGCCATCGCATCATCATCGGCATGGAAGGAAGTTATGCGCCGTTCTATACTTCTGCAAAAGATTTTGCATTGCACTACGATGTGCAGTATGGCGCCAATGTGAATTGCATTGTTGCGCGCAGAATGCAGGTGGGCGTTTTTTATAATATGTGGTCGCTGAAGAACAATGAACTTTATTTCAGTTCACTCGCTGCCGGCGATGTTATTCATGCAAAACAATTCGGAGTTTGTGTGCGCACATTCCGCGCAGACCGCGGAGGAATTGCACCGATCGGAAAATTCTATGATGTGAGTTTGAGTTACGCAATGAGTACGTTCTCTGCTTCCGATTCTACGAAGAACCATTATTATTACAGCCCGGAACTCATGCCGAAAAGTTCGAACGATCTTATGCTGCATGTTGCATTCGGAACGCAGGGAGTTTTCTGGGATCATCTTGTTGCGAATACAGGACTTCGTTTTGGTTACCCGGTACTCAATCTCGGAAAAGTGGATGAGAGCAATTACATTCACCGCCGCACAGCGTTCAAGGAATATTTTTCTGTGTTCTTCGGAGTGGCACTGTTGATTTGATAATGGGATAATGGGAGAAGAAAAAGTGAGAAGTTGGTTTTTACAGATTTTTTTCTGGAGTTATGCAACTGTCACTGGTGTCAGGAGAAAACAACTTATTTTATTTCAACCGGGCCAGGCAATAAAGGTCGACTAAGATGGTCGAGAATTTGAGGAGACAATTTCGTTAGTACAGAATACTTATTGATTCGTGCGCTAAGAACAAATACAGTAATTGGATACTTCTTGAAATTTTGTTGGTGCTGAAGATTCTTATCGAAGGTGATTAAAGCTGAGAATTTGTTTTCAATAAGTTTTTGCATGAGAATGCCATTTTTCAAACCGTTCCACCCGTGTTCTTTTATCGAAAAAACTTCATGACCTGGAAAATCATTCTTGAGTTTCTTTGGAAGATTTTCGTCAAGCAACAGAAGCATATAGTTCACTGATTTTGGAAGAGGAAAGTAACTTACTTGCGATTTCCATAACCGCAATAGCCTGGTCTTTTGAGACCGTATCAAAATCAGCGAGGAATTCATCAAGCGAAACTCCCTCTTCAAGATGATCGAAAAGTGTTTCAATCGGGACACGAGTACCTTTAAAAACAGGTTGACCTCCCATCGTCTCCGGGTCAATAGTAATGAAATCTTTTATGTTTTTCATGATATAAATTTACGAAAACGAAACAACGAATCAAAGTGCCGGTCTCACTTTGAATTCGATTAGCTGTTTGAATATGAGAATGGGGAGATTTTTCTTGCTTTATATAAAAATATTTTCCGTTTGCCATTAACAGAAAAAATTGTGTTGTGAACTTTTCTGGAGCGGGAATGAGTTGCGCTATTCGGGCGAATAGGAGAATTATTTTTTGAAAAGGGAAGTTGTGCCTGCCCGCCCCAAACCGGGGCGGGCCTGCCCGACCCAAACCGGGGCGGGCAACGGCCACTGCTGTTAGTGGCTGGCATTCTTGTCTATATAAATTTGTCTTGGTCGCTTAGAGCTAAAATTTGTAACCGAGCCCAATCCCAACCTGAGATCTATGCTCGTATTTTTTATTGGCTGAAAAGGGATCATCATCAGGCGAATAAAGATCTCCGATATATACTTGCCATATCAAACCAAAATCGGCAGTCCCTTTATAGCCAAGAATAAACGAAAGTCCACCAAAGAAATTCTTTTTTACTGCATTAGAATTTTCAATAAGATTATTCCCTACAAAATGAGAGCCTAAAATTATCCTGTGTTTTTTTCCATATTCAAGATTTGCACCAGCAGCGTATCCGAACCAATAATATTTTTTAGAGGTGATGGGATCAGTTCCACCTTCTCCAACTCCAGCTGAAACAAAAGGAGAAAGCCGAAGTTTTTCTTTTAAAAGAATTTGATTTTCAATTTGAATTCCGAGGTTTCCTCCAAACATAACCCCCGCACCAATATTCATTGCCCAACCAGCTTTTACACCTTTATTGGGTGCTTCCTGGCTCCAAACAAAAAGCGGAAAGAAAAGAATAGCAGTAATAAATATTTTTAGTAAAAAGTTTTTTGTAATTAATTCATTGTCATAATATATTAGATATAGTTCCAATAGTAATTAGAATAAGAAATATCAAAATTGATATTGGTCATAGGTTGTGATGATAGTCATCATCTTGCAGTTGTCGCATGCTTGCCGCTAACGTTTTGCAGCTTGCCGAAGGCGGGGCTTTCGAAGCACCATCTGTCAAGCTACCACTACAGAGGAATTAAAAACGCGAACAAGTTCATGATTGGCGCCGTAATTGCGTACAATCTCAAAAAATATATGAACTACCACGAGAGAAAAATAAAAGTGGTGGCGATGGAGATGAGGAGAAATGGAATTCAGAAGACGATGAACATTTTTTTGTTCATTATGAACATTGTTTTTCGCTGGAAAATATTTTCCGTTTGTCATTAACAGAAAAAATTGTGTTGTGAACTTTTGTGGAGCGGGGGCGAGACGCAATATTCAGCAGAATAGGAGAATTATTTTTTGAAAAGGGAAGTTGTGCCTGCCCGACCCAAACCGGGGCGGGCAACGATCACCGCTGTTATCAGTTGTTTTTTATTTCAGTTACAATTTTATACCTGTATTGTGAATAAAATGAGGTGAAGCTGGCAGTCAAAATTTCATTCAGAAAGTTTAGTTCATCGACAAATTCGAAAGCAAGTTTTGGTTTATAATTTTTATTTTCACGAATAAATTCTTCTGCATTTTTTAACCAGTCGTTCTTTATGTTAACCTCAAAATTTGAGTCTGTGTATTTTATTAATTGAATAGCACCTAGTAAAAATATTGGTAATTGTTTTGTTAAGTCAGCCTGACGATACCAACCTCTGCCTAACCATTGACATTTATTGTATAATTGTTCCATTTGTTCAAATGAAGTCTTACAAAGTGCATGATTATATGTTAATAAGCCGTACAAATAATTTAAAAATGAAATATCAAATTTTCCAGAAACTGTATTTGATAGCTCTGAATATTGCTGAAGAGTTTGCGTTTTCCAATCTTTATTAAATAATATTGTCCTCAATAGATTTCGGCTGATTAAATAAAAGTGGTCATAGTTATCATTTTCCAAAGTCAAAGTTTTCGGGTAATTTAAAGACAGTAATTCTTTATCGCCTACAATTAAACTCTCGACAGCCGTCCAATCATTTGTTCCAGAAAGATAGGCTCGGCTAAAAAATCTTAATCTAGAATAAGTAAAAATGCCATCTAAAAGAATGCTGTAATCCTTTTTGATAACGGAATTGTAAATAGAAATATTTAAGATTGTTAAGATTTCTGTGTCAGACATGTTCATAAAGAACAATTCTTCAATTGTCAACTTGTGATAATTAGATCCCCAGCTGTTTGAATTAAAAATATTCCGATAGCCATTGTTGGAAGCAACACGCATACTTTGTAGCAGTTGAGCGAATGTTTTCTGAACAGCATCAAAATTTTGCTGCGTTGAATTCTTAAATTTCTCCTCAATGTTCTTCACTCCGGATAAGTTTTTGAATAGATATTATATTAATAAAAATTACTGCTAACGGTTTCGGGGCTTGCGTTCGGCGGGCTTTCGGAGCTTCACCTGTCTAAACGCACCCAAGTTTATTTATTGCTCAATGTTTTTATTCCCTCGTCCGCCCGCTGACGCAATTGCCCCGTGTTAGGCGTTGGTTTTTTCTAACTCTTGTCTAAATTGGTTAACGCAGTCTATAAACTGTTGCTTGTCAAAAACGAATGGTCCAATTTTGTCAAACCAGTTTACTTTTTGACCTACGGTTTCCGGATGAAAGCCTCTTTCTGAGTCGTCTGAACCTAGCCTCCACCAAATTATTTTATCGTCAATGCATTTTGACTCAGCAACTATAATTGTACACCAAAAGTCCAGGTCGTCTGAACACATTAATATTGGTGAAATAACAGTATCGTTGTCTTGAGGAATTATTTTGTCCCAAGTCACTTTACGCTCATTCTCATTTTCCAACCAATGAAGCAGAGTAGGAACAAGTCCAAGCATATTGTCTTCGGGGTAAGTCTCATTGAGAATTACGTCTAACGATTTTCCATCTATAGCGATTTCCAAATAATATTCGTTAGTGAACTTGTTTAGAGTTCTCAGTGTCGAAATATTATTTAATTGTCTGGTTGTCATTTTAAACTTACGCCTAACTCGTTTATATCCCCGGTTTTTTGACCCAAAACCCTTTAATAAATCCTTCAATTGATAGGATAACCACGGTTTTGATTTTCGAAAATTGGGTCTTGTTTTTCATTTATTCAACTTCAGTTTTTCAATCGGACTGATGATCTTAGAGAAAAATAAACTGAATTTCAAAACCCAAAATCTAAAACCCCAAATCCAAAACTACATCCCTCTTTCTTTTTCCGCTTCCTCGCTTGTTTTCTTTTTCTCCACCGGTTTTTTCGGCTTCACCATTTTTGCAAAAAGTTTGTTGTAATAATTAGCCGTCACTTCTTTCTCTTTTCCTTTTGTCTCCGCCTGGTGATCAACATAAATTACTTCTCCCGTTTTAAGATCGAGTAAAGCCACATCATAATAATATTTATTCCGCGGAATAAATGCGCGTACTGCCGGAACAATTGCCAGGCAGGAAACGCCGTACCAGAACGGATGCTGAATTCGTTTGTAATAATTTGTTTCTACAGCAGTGAACATCACATAACGCGTGTTGTATTTTTTCGAAATGCTGTCGGCCTGCGCCTGGTTGTTCACTGTCCACGCATAATTATTATCGCCGTGCTCAAGTTTTTCATAGAACCATTCATTGAGCATCGCAAGATCATCGAACTGATCGCCATTTACAGAATCCATCGTAAACGGATTCAACACCACCGCCTGCACCCCATTATCCGTCGCTGCGGTATTGATCACATTCGTCATATTCGTTTGCCCGTTCTCGCTCAACGTAAAATCCTGTTCGGGATCATCGTCACGATCTTTCTGGTGATACTCTTCAAAATCGGGGCCGGCAACAATGACGCGGTTGATTCCATAACCGTACAATTTTTCATCGGCGTCTTCTTTTTTCTGTTCTTTCTTCGAAGGCGTGTCATAAGAATCGGGATCTACATAATCTACGAGCGCCCGCCGGTGATCGGTATAATATTCGAAGCGATGCACGAAATCAGAATCTTTCAGCAATTCCACGAAAGCGAACTTGGTGAATTTTTCTTTTTCAGAAGAGAGTTTGAATTTATCAAGACGGGAGAATTTCGAATCGCCCGTTTCACCGGTTTCCTGCGCGCGGTCGAGCGAATCTTGTTTCAATTGTCCTTTCGCTTCTTCGGGAGTGATCTTCGAAAAATAAGAGTAATGAAGATTCTGATTATTCACGAGCATGGAAAATAAACTGTCGCATAGCGTAAGCTGCAGTGAATCGCCCATATCGGCGCGATGAATTTTCCAGTTGTAGGCGAGCGCCAGGCAAGTGAGTTCATCCGGATCCATTGCGTGGAATAAACTGTAGAGTTGCTGCTGTTCGCCGGGATAATCTTTGGTATCCGGAATTCCGTAGTAACCGGCGCGGAGCAGCGCAGAATATTTTCCGCCATACGATTCGCCGAATAATCCGCCCCACCAGTCATACGGATTGTAAGTTGATTTTCCGCTTTGCTCGTAAGCTGCAAGATTGTAAAGTGAACGCCCGATTATTTTTTTGAAATAAATATCATCTGGATGTTTCTGCAGCATCATGTAAGAAGCGTAGATCGCATTCGGATAATCGCGATCCTCGAGATAAAGGCGGCAGATCTCGTAACGGGAAAGTTCGCGCGTAGAGAGAAATTCATTTTTAGAAACAACAAAAAGTTTTCCGTCTTTATTTTTCACTGTGTCAAGCACGGTCATGAGCGCCATCCTGCGCTTGCGCACATTCGGGTGCGTGCTTCCCACGTCGTTGTAATTATCATCGGTGTAGATCGGGTCTACATTTTTTTCATAATAGCCGGCAGGAATTTTTATGTAATCCATGTTGAAGAACGTGGTGTCGAACGGAACATCATCGAATGGAAAATTCGCATACTCGAGTACATCGAAAGAACGGAGCGCTTCTTTTTTACTGTAAGACGATTGCATGAACAATTGAAATCCCTGCATGTCGGCTTCCAGTTCCTGTTCCTGATTATAAGAAAGTGCGGAACTCTGCAGGAGATAATAAGGAGTGTTGTCTTTGTTTTTTAATTCTTCGCGATTGAGATAACCTTTCAGCATGTGTTCATTGCGATAGTGCGTGATCTCGTGGCAAAGAATAAAAGCAAGTTGCGCTTCGTTCTCCAATTGCGCGAGAAGCCCTACTGTAATAAGAATAGTTCCGGTTGCAGAAGTGTAGGCATTCGGATCGGCAGATTTGTAAACGTAAAAGTGAAGCTGGCTCCTGGTTACCGAATCATTCTTCAGCACTTCATCGCCAACTTTCTGTACATAATTGCTGAGTGAATCATTGTAAAGCACGAAGCCGGAGAAAAATCTTTGCTGCGAATAATAACTCATCTCCCGCATGAATTCCTGTTCCATTTCTGTTGGCGGATCGCCATTCGCTTTACGCTGCGCGATCTGCTGATCGACGAGTGTATGGCTGGCACAACGATAAAAAACAGGAATGGGCCCGTTTGGCTGTAATGGAAGAATGTTCTGCGCGTTCGACACGTAAGCCGACAACACGATCATGATGGAGAGAGCAAATCTGCGCATGGGGGAGCGTTTTATGAAGTACCTAAGTTAATGAATTGAACGAAGAACGAGGGAAATAGTTATACGTCGGCCATTGTTGTTGTGAATTATTAAGACGCCAACTTAAAATTATTTTCATAAGATCTGATTCATAGCCCACCGATTAATCGGTGGACTCTACAGGATGCACCGAAGCCACATTTTTCATAATGCATTTACCGTATCAGGCGAATTTTTTCAGCGATCCGCCTTCCACAAATAAACGTTCAATTTTCTTTTCTATTGCAGGATCTTTTTCAAGTGCGGGTGCATGGTGTTTTTTTGTGCGGGAATCAATGATAAGTGGCCCGCGGCAACCCCAGTGTTTATGTTCGGTGAACGAATCAACGCCGTAAATGTCGTGCGATGGATTACTCTTCGTGAAAGTGGCCCATAGCCAGTTGTTCAGTGAAGCCGTTGTGAAATTCACATTATCGCACAGCACGATCATCATCACGCCGGAAAGTTTTTCTTTCTGCGAAGAAAGCGCCGAAGCAAGGCCTGAAATTTCTTTTTCTGCATTTTCATTTCCGGAATGCGGAGGGCTTTGCAAGCAGATAATTCCGGGAAGGATCAATTTCATTTCAGTAAATCCAACGGGTAAATTCAACGATGGAATATTTTCACTGAGCGTTCTTCTTTTTTCCCCCGCAGCGGCAAGAACTACTTTCGATCCGGTATTCAGTCCTGTTCCGCTGTAGTCGAGTGTGTCAATGCTCGTGTGCGTGTGAAAATGTATGTCGCGTGTGAGATCGGTGCGCTCCAGCACATGGCGGAAAAAGGCAGGAATATTTTTTGTGTCAATATTTTTATCCTCCTCTTTCGCTGTGATAAAAAGATATTTTGCTAATGAAAGTTGCCCGCTTCCGAGAATGTGATTGGCGATGGTGAGAATTTCTGAAGGAATTTTTTCTTTGAGGTAAGGCGTGTAACGTTCACTTCCCAAAGCAAGGAGCAGGGGATGAACACCGGCAGCATCCACGGCATTCACCGAATGCAATCCGGGAATTTCATCTGCGAGCGCATTACCCGCGAGCTCATGCACGAGCATGCCGAATAGCGTGTCTTCCTGCGGCGGACGGCCCACAACGGTGAATGGCCAGATCGCATTTTTTTTGTGCCACACTTTATGCACGCGCATCACGGGGAAAGGATGCTTCATGCTGTAATAACCGAAGTGATCGCCGAACGGGCCTTCGTTTTTATTTTCTCCGGTGTAAACCTCCCCGGTGATCACAAAATCCACGTCGCCAAGAATTGTAAAATCATCTTTCATTCCATAGCGGACTTTTCTTCCGCCGAGTACTCCCGCAAAAGTCAGTTCAGAAATTCCTTCGGGCAAAGGCATCACGGCAGCAAATGAAAGCGAAGGCGGGCCACCTGCGAACACAGAAACTTTCATCGGAATTCCTTTCGCATTGCATTTCGACTGGTGAACGCCAATACCGCGATGCAATTGATAATGCAAACCCACTTCTTTGTCCTGCAAATATTCGTTTCCACTCAATTGAATTCTGTACATGCCCACATTCGAATGCATAATGCCGGGCTGATCTATGTCTTCGGTGTAAACGATCGGCAGCGTGATGAACGCTCCTCCGTCTTGCGGCCAGTGTTTGATCTGCGGCAGATCGGAAATTTTTATTTCGTGGTAAAGAGAAGGAAGTGAATTTGTTTTTTCAGGGACCGCTTTCATTGCAGAAAATCCTGCGCTTATATTTCTGAACGGATGCCGCAGCGCTTCCATCGGATCTTTCCGCAGGCGGATCAGTTCTTTTACTTTATCCATTGTTCCTCGGAAAATAAATTCTACACGTTCTTTCGTTCCGAAAATATTGGAGGCAGCGCGGAACTTTGTTCCTTTCACATTTTCAAAAAGCAATGCCGGCCCTCCCGCTGCATGCACGCGCAGATGAATGGCGGCCATTTCGAGATGAGGATCCACTTCTTCTTTCACACGCACCAGGTGCCCGTGTTTTTCCAGGTCATTGAGGCAATCTTCCAGCGAGGAATAAAACATGAGACAAAGTTATCTTTTTAGGCATGGAGAATTGTAGTTCAGTTTGTATCGAGAGCCCCTGCGGGATGAAGAATACTATCAAACGGAGCCGCTATCGCACTGCAATTCTTCATTAGCCCTCATCATATTTATTCTAATTTTGAAACATCGTTCCAATGTTACGCCACTTATTTTTTTTCATTTTGTTATTGGCTGCCATCACTCTTGATGCGCAGAAAAACAAAGCCGACAGTCTTGAGAAGCTGCTCGCGCAGAAGTCGGACGATTCTTTACGTCTTACACGCCTTCTTTCACTGGCAAAATTCGAATTGAACCTCGATGGTGAAAAAAGCATGAAGTATGCGCGGGAAGCAATGACTCTCTCTGCACGCGTTGATGATGATTACAAAAAAGGGATGGCGCTTGTTTCTGTCGGGAATGTTTTCCTCGTCGTTAATGGAGATGCAGATTCGGCGCAGAAATATTTTTATGATGCATTGAAGCTGGCCAAATCATCGAACCTTCGTTTTCTGCAGGGGAATGTGCTCAACAATCTCGGAAGCGTGGCGAAAATGAAAAATAAATTATCGGATGCGCTCGATGATTACAATGACGCATTGTTTATCCGTGAAGAGTTGCATGATTCATCCGGCATGGCTGCCACGATGAGCAATCTCGGTTCCATTTACGAAGCGAAAGGGGAGTACAAAAAATCGCTGGAATATTATTTTCGTGCATTACCATTGAAGGAAAAAGAAGGAAATAAAAATTCAATTGCGAATACGCTTGTGAATATCGGCAACACCTACATCGACATGAACAAACCGGAAAAAGCGCTGGAGTTTTTTATGAAAGTAGATTTGTTGGAAACGGAAACAGGAAATCTCAGGATGCAGGCAGGTAATGTGAACAGTATGGGCATTGCGTATTATGAATTGCAGAAATTCGACAGCGCAGTTTACTCCTACGATCGGTCATTGAAAATAAGAGAAGAGTTGAACGATTCAGCGGGAATGGCGGAATGTTTTAATAATATCGGCAATGTTTACTACGCCCAGAAAAATGCAGCAAAGGCGCTTGAGTTTTACAGGAAGTCAATGGATCTTTCCGCTTACATCGACGATGACCACAAACTTGATTTCACCTGCAATTTTGCAACAGGGTTAAGTCTCGCCGGCAAAAATGATTCTGCGCTCGCGTTGATGGAAGACGCGAAAAAAATAAACAATGCGTTTTCTGTTCCCGGTTTTCGTCTTTCTATTCTTGGTGCTTATGTTGACATCTACGAAAATGCAGGACGATATAAAGATGCACTGAATACGCTCCGCGAACGGGTTTCGCTTAATGATTCCGTTTATAAAAGTGAAAGCATGCGCCAGGTAGATGAACTGGAAGTGAAATATGAATCGACAAAAAAACAAAGCACGATCGATATGTTGCAGAAGGAACAGGAATTATTGCAGAAGGACAAAGAGAAAGAAAAAGTTTTCAATTACGGGCTCACTGCAGGATCTTTGCTGCTTTTGTTCGTGATCCTTATCGTGCTGCGGAGCAACAGGCAGAAAAAGAAAACGAATAAAATGCTCGCCGGGCAGAATAAGATCATCGCAGAAAAAAATAAAGATATCACCGACAGCATCACGTACGCGCGCAGGATACAGCAATCCGTTCTTCCCGATGAAAAAATTCTGAAAGAAAACTGCAGCGACTATTTTATTTTCAATCGCCCGAGAGATATTGTGAGCGGCGATTTTTACTGGATGGCAAAAAAAGCAGAAAGAATTTATGTGGCTGTTGCCGATTGCACAGGGCACGGAGTTCCGGGTGCATTGGTTTCCGTAGTTGGATTGAACATGCTGAATAAGATCATCGAGGAAAATGAAATGCATGATCCGTCTGATATTCTCGGGAAGCTTCATGTGCTCGTGATCAATTCGCTGAACAAGGATGCAAGTGCGCGCGACACGCGCGATGGAATGGACGTTGCGCTGGTGTGCATCGATAAAAAAGCGGGGACAATATTATTTTCCGGGGCGTCACGCCCGTTCTATTATTCTGATAAAAACGGATTTCATTCCATTCGCGGCGATCGTTATTCCATAGCCGGCGAAAAAAAGACGGATGGGCCTCCATTCGAGCAACATGAAATTAAAATGGAAGAAAATTTCGAATGCTGGATATCTTCCGATGGTTACGCCGACCAGTTCGGTGAGAAAACGGGGAAGAAATTTCTCGCAAAAAAATTCGGACAGTTGCTGGTTTCCGTGAGTGGTTTACCAATGAAAGAACAGGGAGAGAAAATAGAGAACGCTTTTCTCGAATGGAAAGGAAGCGCGGAGCAGGTGGATGATGTTTGTGTAGTGGGAGTGAGGGTGTGATCATTCTCTCCCGCAGATTTTTTTATAATCGCAGTTCCTGCATCGCTTCAATCAAAAAAATGTAAAAGACGAGGTTGTATTATTTCACAATCACAATCTTCTCCTCATGCAAAATCTCTTTCCCCGAAATAATTCTGTAAAAATAAATTCCATCTGCAAGATTTAATTCCAAAGGAATGGTTTGATTCCCTTCGGGAATAGAAATAGTTTTTTCAACTTCCTCTCCGAGCAGATTATAAAAATGAATTTCTGACTGTGACGGAAAAACACCAGAAAGCTGAAAATTTCCATTGGAGGGATTGGGTGAAATATTGAATAATTCAGAAGAATAAAATTGAATTCCTGACCAGCCACAATCAATAACCGATACATCATCTATATAAAAGTAACACCAATGATTAGGTCCCAAATTACCCAAAGTATCTGTTTGATCATCCGGATAAAAATTACCTATCGTGAGATATTTTTCTCCTCCCCCCGATAAATAAATTCCTGAAATTCTTATCCAGTTGACTGTGTCTTGTATGACTGTCACTGAAGAATACTCAATTTGCGGCGTTGCAGTAATTGTGTCATTGAGAGTCTGAGTTATCTGTTGTGTGGATAATAATGCGCCAACTCTATTAACAGCCCAAAAAGAGCTATCTGCAAATGATATATAAAATTCAATGCAATAATTTTTTCCCTGCACCAATGTATCACTCAATTTTACTTCAATATACTCTCTCACATTATCACCATAGTTATAAGCAAAAGCAGCGAAGCCCGCATATCCATTTCCAGAATGAGGCATTTGGAACCCCGTCCAATTTTGTGGGATGGCCATTGAGTTCACAAGTGCACAAGTATTATATAGATCAGGCGAGGACCCCCCTGGTTGAAACCACGGTGTTGCAAAATTCAACTCTCCTTGATTATTAGGACAACTACTTAGAGTTTCAAAATCTCCGTTAGGTACAAGATTCATCTGCGCATTCATAACGGATGCAGAGAATAAAAAACAAACAAGTAAAACTTTTCTCATTTAATAAATTTAAGAAATCTGCCCTCATTCTTCGACTTCGTTTTAGAACAAAGGCGGGATATTCATTTATTCCTGTCTGATAATGATGAGCCGATTCGTTTCTAGTAACCGTCCCGAGATTTTCTAAAAAAATGAACCCGAAAAATATTATTTCACGATCACGATTTTCTCCTCATGCAAAATCTCTTTCCCCGAAATAATTCTGTAAAAATAAATTCCATCTGCAAGATTTAATGAAACAGAAACCGATTTATTTCCTTCTGGCATTTCAACAGGTTCAGAAACTTCTTGCCCCAACAAATCATAAACATGAAACACTGCATCCGCGGGAAAATTTCCGGTCAACTGAAAATTGCCTGAAGACGGATTCGGAAATAAAGTGAAGGAAGAATAAACAGGTTCTACAACGCTGTCAATAGAATCGCAGAAGAACAAAGAAATGTCATCAACGTAGTAGTAGCAAGGATTTCCTGATGTCACTCCAGTTGGAGCAAAAGTGGTTTGGGCATCTGATCTAATATTGCCGAACATGAGATACTTTTCTCCCCCAACAGCAATAAAACTGTCTCTAACCATCATCCAATTTGTAGTATCAGCCAACTGATTTCCTGTTGGATTGCCAGCGGTAAAAACTAAACCTGGGACAGGACTTGCTCCATACTGATAATAATGAATCGAATCATTACTAAGACTAATTCCTAAGCCATCGCTTGACATCTGCGAATTTTCAGTCAATGAAACGTAAAATTCCAAACAGTATTTTTTTCCGGGCATCAAACTATCTGCAAGTTTGACAGCCATGTATTCTCGTCCGTTCATTCCTGAATTAAAGCCTGCGTAATGAGTTCCTGAGTGTGGCCACTGATAACCATAGCCAAAAGGAATCCCCCCCCCCCCCCAAAATGTATTCGCCAACGTGCAACCTGCTATCGTAGTATAAATGCCATAATAATCAGGACTTCCAAATGAAGGAGGATACCAGTTAGCGGGCATTACTCCGCTACTCATTGTACAGATTACCGAATCCTCAAAATCTCCATTTGGAACAAGATTCATCTGCGCATTCATAACGGATGCAGAGAATAAAAAACAAACAAGTAAAACTTTTCTCATTTAATAAATTTAAGAAATTCCGCCCTTTTCTCAAAATGAAAAGGGCGGGACTCTGTTTTACTCTTGTCTTATTATCACCAATCGGCCTGTTGAAATAGCAACGCCGTTACAAATCACGGAATAGATATACGTTCCGCTTGGCAGATTTGATGCATCAAACGTGTAAGTTCTAATGCCACCTACCAATTGCCATGCCGCGACTCTCCTTCCTGTGAGATCATACAGATTCATTTGCCCGTCTTGTCCATCAGGAAGGTCAAGGTTAAAAGAAAACTTTCCTGTTGTAGGATTCGGAAACACATGACTTACGGCTATTTCCTGAGAATTTTCAATCGGTTGATAAGCAACACGAACATTACTGCTGTCGTGAATTTCTATTTCCAACATATTTCTTGCATCAGTTACACCCATTCCACCGGAAATCATTCCCTGTTTCGCAATGTTATAAAGCGTGCCTTGATCTGCGTCAGACAAATTGAAATCGTCATTCGCCCAGGTATTGAGAAACACACGCATCACAGTTGCGCGGTTGCGATCAAATATGCTCAGCGTTTGCGGATCGTAACTTTGTACTGCTGCAACATAAGCATCCGCAGTTGAATAATCTTCGGCAGCTATTGCATCTTCAGCATAAGCAAGATATTCGATGTTTGATTTAAACATGGTGTTCATGAAATTCTGATAGTAAACATCGTCGCTTGTTCCCAATGAAAGCCACGCTGGATTATCATGAAGCATTCTGTATGCGAAAACCTGCGCATCATAAATGTAGGCATCCGATAATGTGTCGTAAGTTCTCGGATTTTTGCAGATGCCTGAAAGCAAATAATCTCTCAATGCAATATTTCCAACAGGAGCCGGTGCAAGGAAACTGCTGCATTGATCAACACCACCTACACTTGTATTACTATTATAAAAACTACCCAAAACCACTTGACCAAAAGTAGGGCTGGTTGGATTGTAATACCAATGAATTCCATTTCCATTTATCTGTTGAATTTTTCCACCAAGATCAGTTTGAATTGAAGCTGTCCAAACATTTCCTGTTGAAGTTGGAATTTGAGAAGTTCCAAAAAGGATCTGATCGTTCAATGAAACAGGATTGTCGATGATGCCAACTCTGCCGAAATTAATTCCGTAGAAACAATTTTTCAGTTTGTTACAGGCAAGTAAGGAAGGATTATCTGAACCCTTGAGAAAAATTCCGCTTCCGACATTGATGCAGGAATCCTGCGTGATGGTATCGTTCTTGCAGTTCTCAATATAAATTCCATAAATAGTATTGTTCGTGTTTACTGCTGCCCCGGTATTTTTGATCCTGTTATTTCTCACTTTCGCATTTACGCATTGGTCTATGTGAATTCCTGTTGCAGGCAGCGCCACCGAATACGGTTGACCGGCAATAAAAGTAATAGGCCCGTTGTCAGTGATCTTCGCATTGTTCACGCGGCTCACCCAAATTCCATTTCGCATTTTTTTGATGCTGTTGTTTTGAATGGCAAGGTGAGTGGTTGCGACCATCGCGTTCGCGCAATAAATTCCGGTCTGCCCGAAATTACTTGCAATGAGATTCGCCGTTTCATTTATCACGTTGTTGGAAATCGTGATCGTGCTGTTGTTGGTTTGAACGCAACTGATATTCGTTCCTGTGCAATCGTGCAGTGTATCAAGATTCACAAGTATGGTGCGATTGTAATCTGCCAAAGAATAAATGCTGATCACGTAACAGGAATCAAACCTGTTACGCTCGCAACTCAAATTCATTCCTGCGGTTGCTTCAACGCCATAACTGCTCCACTTAAAAATATTCGCTGCTTTTTTTGTACCGGCTCTTCCCACCGTGAGTTTATTAGTTGATGTTCCGAACGAAGTATTCGTGGCATAAACTGCGATTCCTCCAATAGGCGCAACGTGCGCGAGCGTTGGCGCGGTGAAATAACGGAAATCATTATTCCACACATTCGTATTTGATCGTACGGCGTAAACTCCGAAAGTTGTGCGCTCAAATAAATTGCGGTAACTGTAAAGCGTACTATCACCAATAGTGAAATTCGTCACCGTGTCAATGACAATTCCAGCGTATCCAACCGAAGCCGAGAATGGTGAATCAAGAAAAGCGCTGTTATTCGACACACCGACAGTTGCTCCCGACTGGCCATTTTTATCACATGAAATTATTGTGTTGCGGATTGTCCCCGGATGAGTGCCATTATAAGGATGAATAAGAATAGCAATGTAATTCTTATTCAATTTTACCTGACCACTACTTCCATCAACAGTGAATTTTCCGCCGTGCGTAGAAACGATTGCATTCATTGCATCTTCAATCGTCGTTCCTTTATTCACTTTCAGTTCCGATAAAGGATTTGTTCCGTCAACATAAATTCCATCCCACATTTCCCCACACAATCCATCGTAAAGCCGCGTAGGATGAACACTGTTCCCTTGTTTGGTAAGCTCAAAACTTATTCCGGAACGAATAATAATTTTTGCATTCGGCCCCATCCATATATCGCAGCCAATGAATCTTGTTTTCTGATCAATGACTAAAACTCCGTTGATAGAAAAATTTCTGTTGACTGCATCCCATGATTGATTTACGACATTAAAAACAAGTAATCCCGGATGTGAAATCAGAAGATGCGAGGTGCTGTCATTTGAAATTGTGGAATCGAGATAACCTTTATATACACAGCACGGGGGAACATAAATCGTAGCATTTCCCATACAACCGTTAGAATCAGTTACACTTACAGAAACCGGCGCACTCACCTGATTAAAATTCTGCGGGTAACAAACCTGGAACGTGCTGCAAGTGTCACAAGAGTTAGAAGTATTCGCAGACCAACTGTAAGCAGAATAGCTTTGAGATGTTGTGAAGTTCAAACACCCTGCACACGTGGTGGCTCCGCCGACAGGAAGAATAATACTTGGGTGAAGCGGATTGACAATGATCCAAACACGATCAGTATCACTGCATCCGGTAACAGTATTTGTGGCAGTGAAAATATACTGCGTGGTCATTGAAGGATTAACGACTGTCGTCGTACAATTTGTACAAATGATCTGATTGTTCATCGTCGCCCAGGAAGTGGTGTTGTATGTTCCTTGCAGCGTTCCCATAAGAGTCGCAGATTTTCCGAGACAAATCGTTTGGTTGGTTCCGGCATTTACATTTTTCGGGCCGGGAAGCCAAATCAGTTTTGTCGTGTCGTTGATAGTACACCCGTAATAATTCGGAAGATGGATTATTGATTTATAAATTTCAGTATCTCCCGGAAGCGCATAAACAGTATCGTTATTATTCGTCAGCAATCCTCCGGTAGCAATGGGATCGGCGAGCCATGTGAAAAAATAAGCGTTAGCAACATTTGTTTGCGCGATCAACCGAACAGTATCTCCGTTACAGACCGGATTCGGAGTTACAGAAACGAAAATCGAATCGGGATACGGTTCAATTCTAACATCATCTATATAGTAGTATGAACCGTTTACTCCTGTGGTCTGAAAATGTGTAACGGAACCCGCATCTGAAGTAAATTGACCAATTGTAATCCATGATTCGGTTCCTGTTGCAGTATAAGTTCCACTAATAAGAACCCAATTCATTGTATCAGTAATGAATGAGGAATTTACAACTTGTGGTATGACATTGATGAAGTTCGCATTGTTTTGCGTTAGAATTCCAGAAGAAAGATACGCTCCGAGATTTTTTGAACCCCATTGAGCTTTATCGGCCAGACTTACACGAAAAGAAATTTTGTATTGTTTTCCTGCAAGCAGATTGGAGATTAACGGCTCCGATACGTATTCTCTATAATCAGGATCGGCAGGATTGTTGGAATCGCCACCCCAATAACACAGGATGCCCGCATAGCCGCTATCGCTTAACGCGCTGTTACTTGTGTACGAATTTTGCCAGCCAAAATTATTTGATGGAATATCAACGGGAGTTCCACCGTCACTGGAAAAATAATCCGGAGTGGAAATTATGGTGCCTGTAAAGGCAGGCCTTTGCCAGGGACAAGCGTAAAGAAGTTTATTAAGAGTCGTTGGATTGAAATAATTATACTCAAAGCCACCATTACAAACTAACTCGCACGTGTTGGTGCTATCATACAAAACCGACGGACATCCTGTTCCGCAAAATACAACCATAAAAGACGATTTGAAGGAAATACAATTATTCGCCGTACAACTTACCGTACCAACCTTGCGAACATAAATCCAATAAATACTGTCGGTAGATAATGCTGTATCAACTAACGTATTTTCATCGCCGGTTTTCACTCCTGAATTCACGAAAGTAATATCACCCCCGGTAGATTTCCAGAAGGCAACGCTATCGAAACCGGAAGAAGTGGTATTACTCAGATCAAATTCAAGCGCTGAAAGTGGAGCGGTAAACTTAAACCAGTTATCAGAATTTGAACTCGTAAATGCAAAACATGAATCGTTTTGTCCGAGAGTGATGTAAGATGAAGGAACAGACATGGTCTGCCCGAAATTCACTCGCGGCGACAATAACATTGTCGCAAGCAGGAATAAATACGTGTGTATTCTGATTTTTCGGGATCGGTTTTGTTTGAGGGTCATTGGTTTTATTTTTAATTATTGAAAGCAAACAAAAACAGCATAAGCTATTCATGCCTGTGAGAATTCTAATAAAATGCGATCCGACCACGTGAGAAAAATCCTCGTCAACTACCAAACATTTCCGGTTTTAAAGCGGAAGAACTTTGTTACTGTTTCATCCTGATTAAAAAATCAGAAAGAAAAAAAATCAGGTGAGCGCCAAAAGGGTCTTCTTAGCGTCACCCCTGAATCCCGCGTTTTAAGCGAGACAGGATCGGCCGCGCGGGGGATGCGCGCCTATCCTATTAAAAATATTTCTTGAACTGTTGTTTCTAATTGTGATGTTAACAAACATAATAAAAAAATAGAATATCAACGCATCCGTTGAAAATAATTTTTGACTTCTGACCTCCCTTTGATGTCTGCAATGACTGGCAATGAACAAAGAGAGGTTTCTGAAAAAACTTGGCAATAGAATTGTTGAACTAAGGGAAATGAAGGGATTTTCTCAAACTCAACTCGCACACGCGTGCGGGAAAGATCCCCAGAGTATAGAACGTGTTGAAAACGGTAAGATCAATCCGTCTGCGTATTACTTATTGGAAATTGCCAAAGCACTTGATATTCCCTTGAAAGATATTCTCGATTTTTAATATTCATTCCCTCCCACAAATATTTTTATAATCGCAGTTCCTGCATCGCTTCACTTCAGGGGTCTGCGCGAATGATCTGCCAGCATCCAGGATTTCACTGATAATTTCTTTCAGCATTTCCCCGAATTGATCGAGCATTGCAGAGTCTGGCAATTCTCCGGCGGCCGTCTGCACATGCATGAGTCCTTCTTTCAGGTTTCTGAACGAAATAATTCCGGAAATAATATTTTCTGTTTGCGGATTATTTTTCTTGTACAGCCATGCGTACGTCATGAGCTGGAAACTTTTCGCGAGAAGAATATCATTTTTCAGTTCGGAAGTTTCCTCAAACCTTAATTCTCTCCATTCTGTTTTTCCTGTTTTGTAATCAATGATGCGAACGGTGCAATCGTTTTTGTCAATGCGGTCAGCTTTACCGGTTACAAGTATTTTTTTTCCGTTGATCTCGAGTACTGCCTTAAGTTCTTTTTCCAGTCCCTCGAGTTTTAATTTTTCCGAAGCAGAATTCTCCAGTTCTTTTCCAAGAAAAGACTGAACGTAACGCAATGCAATTTTTTTCGCAAGCAAATTTTTCCCGGTAGAAGATCCTTCCGATCCGAATTCACGGCGGAATGCAGCATTGCAAACTTCTTCCGCACGTACAAGCGCCTGCGTGTAAAAAGCAGTGTCAAGATTTTTGCCGAGTGCCGGTTTGTACAATTCCTCCAGTGTCCGGTGAATGATCGTTCCCATCGTGTTATCACCAATGATCTCTTCCACATCATCGCTTTCTTTAATGTGCGCCACGTAACGGAAATAAAACCGGAGCGCACATTGCAGGTAAGTATTGAGCGAAGAAGGAGAAAATCCTTTCTGTGAAACAGCATCCAGCTTTTTCCGCACATCATTATCTTTCGGGATCACGATCGGCGCAAACACTGTTTCTCCTTCCGGATCTCCGGCAGCGAAAACAGTTTCATGAATTGTTACTTTTTTATTAACGAGCGGGAGTTCGTGCAGCAATTGCGTTACAAAACGGCTTTTCTCTTTATTCCCGAAAAGATCCGTGTCTGTATTATAAGTGATGAAAATATTTTCTGCACGCTGCAGGAGCCGGTAAAAATTATAAGCGGTCACGGCATCGCGGTCGTGGAAAGTGGGAAGGCCGAATGCTTTTCTCAATTCGTAAATAATGAAAGTGGAATTATTCTTTGCAGCAGGAAGAATATTCTCATTCGCGGAAAGTAAAACCACATTTTTGAAATCCAGCGTTCTTGTTTCAAGAAATCCCATGACCTGGAGCCCTTCCAGCGGCTCGCCATAGAAAGGAAGACTCGCCGCGGCAATCTGCTGTTCGAGCACAGCGCGAAAAACTTTTGTATCCTGCCCCATCGTGTAAGAAGAAAAAAGTGTTTGCACCCGGTGCAATAATTGCCAGAGCAGAAAAATATTTTCCAGTTCCACGTGTTTGTTCTCTTCTTCCCCTGCAAAAGCAACGCGCAGTTCCGAAATGATGCGGAGAAAAGCGAAAATCGCTTCCTGCACATTTTTCCAGGTGTGCAGGAAAAGTTCCGGAACACCGGAAGAAATATTTTTTTTCTGTAAAACTTCTTCCAGAGAAGAACGCGTACAGAAGACGGAATTACTTCGCGTGAGAAAAGAAGTAAGTTCCGACGGAATATTTTTATTGGCGCACAGCGAACGGAAATAAGGATGACGGAAAATGCGTTCGAGGTCTGCGTGATAAAATTTTAATTCTCCTTCGCGGGAATGAATATTGAACCGGTCCGCATTTTCGTGCAGGCGGAAAATGGCATTCACAAAACCCGCAACCGGCATATTCCTGAATGGAAATCCCATGGTGATATTGATGGGGCCATGGCCCGGAATATTATTAAGCAATGGAAGAAGAAGATTCTCGTCGGCGAGAACGATCGCGGTCTCCGGCGAGTAACGGATATTTTCCGGCACCTGGTCAATGAACCACGCCGCCGCTTTTGCCTGCGATACATTCCGCGCAACGCCCGCCACCGTAATTTTTTTTTCTGACGATGATAAATGGTCTTCCACGTGAATGAAATCCTGCGGTTGCCCGTTCTTTGCTGCAAAAAGATTTTTCCGGTGATCGCGCAGAAATTTTCCCGCTTCCTGTGTTTTATCTTCGAGGTAATAACGATCGGCATCCCAGAGAATTTCTGCAAGGCCGGCACCGCGCAGAACGGTGATCATTTTTTCTTCCGCAGGCGTTAGCGCATTGAACCCGGTGAAAATTATTTTTTTCCATTTGTCTCCGGGAATGAGCGAAGAAATATTTTCTGCTACATAACGCGAGGCAAGCCCGGTATTTGCAAGTTTCTTTTTTTCCAGCGCATTCCTGAATCCGCCATACCATTTCCCGATGGAAGCCCAGAAATGCACATATTGTTTTTGAAAATCGGTGAGTTCCGTTTGTCCGAGACTCCAGTTCTCAATATTCCTTATGTCGGAAAGATTTCCGAAAAGTTTTTTTGTATCGGCAAGATGGGCATCACATTCGTTGAAATCGGAAAGGAGGGAAGGCGCCCATTTGCAGAAAAGATCGAACGACTCTGCTTTTTCTTTTTCCGAATCACGATAAACTCCGTAGAGAATAAAAAGCTGTTCGGCAAGATCTGCTTTTTTCATTCCCGATAATTCCCAAACGAGATCTTCGATCGCATAAATGTCGGGCGACCATACGGGCTCTTTTATTTTCGAAGCAATTTTTTTTCCAAGGAAAAGTCCCGCACGGCGGTTAGTAGTAACCACGCAGGTATTTCCCGGATCTCCGTTGCTGATCCTGAGAATATATTCTGCGACCTTATCAAGAAAACTTTCCATCCGATAAACTGTACATTTGAAGAAGCAAGACAAAGCTAATTCAGACCTCTCAACATCGATCACATTGTAACGGGGAAATTTTCTTTTTTCATTCAACTTTTATTTTTATGCCGGTTCCCGAAATAAAATTTCCTGTTTACAGAAAATATCTCAACGGCAGATCCTTTTTCCGGATAGACAGTATGGAATCGTTCGAGGAGATCCGCCAGCTTGGTACAAAATGGATCATTGAAAAACATGAAGTGAAGATCCTTCCCGACCGGAATCTTGTTCACGACCTGGTTTATGATTTTGAGAAATTCGGTGTTGAAATAAAAGCGGGTGAGTATGAGCAAATGCGATTTAAGGCCGGTGAAAAATGAACAAAAAAGCCCGTTTATTGCCTTTGGCTCGTAATTTCTGCCATTCCCTAATCCACAAAAACTTCGTGCAACAATCTTCGTTAAATTTAATCAGAAAACGAACTTAAAATTTTCGGGCGGCAAGCACGGACACACCGAAAACCCCATTCACAAAACCCCTCGTGTCCCTACATCAAAATGTTCTGCAGCTCTGCGGAACATTTTGTTTTTAATCGTTTTGCCATTTATAAACCCGCTCGTAACGTGTGCTGTCTTTTTTCTTAGTCTCGAATTTTCCGTCGCCGGTGATCTTCGAAATGAATGTCACTGAATCTATAATCGAAGGGCGCGTGATATTGTCTTTGCTTTCGCGATCGTACACGTGCAGCACGTAGGAATCAACTTCTCCGTTCTTCATCGTGGAAAAAAGATAGGGGCAATTCAGCATCAGTGAATCGCCGATCTCATCGGGGCCACCGCATTCACCACCGCTAAGCGAAAGTTTGGAAGCGACGTTTCCTTTTTTATCAAGCAGTAACATCATCATTTCATCATAATCATCGCCGGAAGCTTTGATGATGATGGGTGTGAATCCATTCATGGTATCCTGTTTCGAAATAAAATAAGCATCTACATAAGAGATCACATAATGTTTATCCACATCGCCCATCACCGGCAGAAGATATTTTTCCTTCTGCGCCGAATCGAGACGAACGAATTTTATTTTTTTAGTTGAATCCTGGTAGCAGGAATAATTATCATCGGGATCGTACCAGAAATTAAACATGGGCATGGTGTTCGGCATATTTTTCATTCGGAAAAGACTGTCGGGAATGACCGGTGGAAGCGAAGCCGTTTTCTTTTCTTGCGGTTGCGAGCAGGAAAGAAATGAAAAGAAAATGACGGTGAAAAGTGAAAGTGCAGAGATGAATTTTTTCATGGAAATAAAATTAGTGAAGATTTTTGTCAATGAATTTATCGGCAGGTAAAATATTATGCGGAATAAAAACCTGAAGAGAGCAAAGTGAAAAACGTTGCGCATGAGCAGAGCAAATTAATCAAAAAACAGGTTTCCCCGGTTTTCCGGAATGTACAATCCAAATTCAAAAATCTAAAATTTCATTCCCATCCCTGCACGAGCACATCCACGAGGTGCATCAGTTTCATTTGTTTATTCTGTTTTTTGATGAGGCCATCGAGATGCAACAGGCAACTGAGATCGGTGGAAATAATAAGTTCTGCTCCGGCTTCTTCCGCATGTTTCAATTTTTGCTGTGCCATTCCGCTTGCGAGATTCTCATATTTGGTGGAGAACATTCCGCCGAAACCGCAACACACATCCCACTGATTCATCTCCCGCAATTCGAGCCCGCGGACTTTCGAAAGCAACAAACGTGGCTCGCGATGAATTCCCTGCGCACCTGCCGGCTCGGACAAGCCATTCGGACGGGGGACGGACGGGGATGCGCCGCCCAGACGGGCATCATTCGCGTGCGCATATTCGCGCAATGCGCTGCAGGAATCATGATAGACTGCAACGCCTTCCATCTTCGCACCGAGATCGGTTATCTTTAAAACATTCACGAGAAAATCAGAAAATTCAAATATGTTCTTCTGCACCTGTCTGCACTGATTATGAAGAACAGAATTCTGAAAAAGATCGCCGTAATGATTTTTCACGAAACCTGTGCAAGTTGCAGAAGGAGAAACAATATAACGGTCGTTCTGAAATTCTTTAATGAATTTTTCTCCCACTTCTTTGCAATGATCCCAGTAACCTGCGTTATGCGCCGGTTGTCCGCAACAGGTTTGTTCATGATCATAATTCACACCACAGCCCACGCGCTCTAAAACTTTCACCATGTTCAGCGCGGTGTCGGGAAAAAGCTGATCAACAAAACAAGGAATAAAAAGATCGACTATCATTTAGAATGGAGATGGGAGGGAGGAATTTTGATTTTAGAATTTTGATTTTGAATTTTCAATTCTATCTCACCGCTGCTGATTTCGGAACACGAAGTAAAAGTAAAAATCCGAGAACAAAAGTCACCACAATGGACAAAACAGAATTTCTTATTCCGCCGGTTACGCCTTCGATCAAACCGAAAGTAGTTGTTCCGATTGCGAGTCCTATTTTTTCACTTACATCGAAGAAACTGAAATAGGAAGCGTTGTCCTCTGTTTCGGGAAGCATTTTGGAATAAGTGGAGCGAGACATGGATTGAATTCCTCCCATCACGAGTCCAACGCTTGCTGCGATAACATAAAATCCCATTGGTGTGTAAACAAATTTCCAGGTGCAGAAACAGATAATGATCCAGAGGAGAATTACAAAACCAATTGTTTTCAAATTCCCGACCACGCGCGATAATCTCGACATGATGACGGCGCCGGCAATTCCGAGAAACTGGATGAGCAAGATGGAAATAATGAGACTTTGTGTTTTATGACTGTCGGCGAGATTCTCAGTACCATCATAAATTTCGTAGAGATAATCCTTGTATCCTTCCGACAGACGAAGATCGCCGGTGCCTTTACCGTCTTTGTCAATATCAGATTGCAACCGGCCGATGTTGGTTATTATCGCAGTTTTTTCGGAAGCAGGAGAAAGTGTGTCGGGCAATTTTCTGTTCAATTTGATCAGGGCAAGAACATCACCGTGAATATCTTTCGTGTCAATTTTTTCATAACCGCCGGTAAAAATATTTTTCGGATCGGTTTGCACCTGCTTAATTGCATTTTCAATATCTCCGGATGATTGCCAGTCGATCGCTTTCGTTGCGAAGAGAACCGCCATGATCATTACGGTTTGCACACCCATGTTGTACATGAAATACGATCCGAGAAATCTGCGCAATTGTTTTCGCGTGAGAATATCGCGGAATACGATCATGAGTTCTTTGTAACCTTTCGTCACAATATTTCCACGCCTGGAAGCCTCGTTTTCTCTTTTTGATTTCGGCAAGCGACGGAAAGTGATCTGCGCAAAACCGATCCACCAGATGCCTACGAGAAGAAAAGTATATTTCACTTGCGGAATAACATGCGTGAAAACGGCGAGAACAAGAATGAGAATGAGCAGCAGCGAACTTCCGATGTATCCCATGGAAAATCCTTTCGCACTTACGCGGTCCTGGTCTTCTGCCGGAGCAATCTCAGGGAGATAGGCATTATAAAAAACGAGACTTCCCCAATAGCCGACGCTTGCAAAAAGAAGCGCGAGCATGCTGAGGAGAATATGCGTGGTGCTGAAAAAACTCAACAACATGCAGCAACCTGCGCCGAGAAAACAGAAAAACTGGAGAAATCTTTTTTTGCTCCCGGAATAATCGGCAATGCCGGAAAGAACAGGAGAAGAAATTGCAACGAGCAGATAGGAAATTGCCGCCACGTAAGAATACAATTCGCTATTGGTGAAATGCCGCCCGAACACATCGATCATTCCGCCGAGATCTGCCTTCGTCACCTTATCATAATAGATCGGGAAGACGGCGGAAGAAATTACCAGTGGATAAACGGAATTCGCCCAGTCGTAAAATGTCCAGGCGCGAATAATTTTGGGATCTCCTTTTTCAGACATGGTTTCAAATGTAGCAAGACTAATTTTTTTATGGGAGGTATCGGAACAGAGTTATGAATTGGTTTTCAACGAAAGTGAGGTATTGAAGTATTGAGGTATTGAGGTATTGGGTTATTGAGTTATTAAGGAGTTACTCGGACACCTGATGACTAAATAACTCAATACCCCAATAACTTAATACCTGCTGGAAAAAAATCTGAAATGAAATAACACGATCATTCCTCTTCCTTCGGAAATTTATAATTCTTCACTGTTTCATAAGCAGTATCGGCCGCGCTGTGTTCCGTTTCTTCATAGTAAAGACAGAAGGTCCATTCATTGCCATTGTTGCCGGCAAGTTCACGTTTCGCCAGATCGATCCGGTCTTTATCGCGATAAAAATCCGCAATTCTCCAGCCCCTAATATTTTTTACGCAGATGATCGCCGATTCGAGGCGGAAATCATGCGACCACGCGTAGGACATTGATCCGCTCATGAAGATCACACGAACGTGTTCGTTTATTTCGAAAATATCATCCACGCTCCTATCGGTCATCATTCCATTGTAAGGATTGCTGTAAACCCGGCTTACATAACTCTTTTTTTCTTTTTCGATATCACGACTCCCGATCCAATACGTAGTGTCGGTGAATTTATAACTGCCGTACATCACTTTGAGAAGGGTGCTGTCGTCGAGATTGGGAAGAATGTAACCGACGAGATCTTCATCTTTTATTTTTTTTGAAAGTGAAATGGAATCATTGAGCGCTCTCCACGCCGAATCATTTTTTTCTTTTCGATCCTGCATGCTGAGAGAAAAATATTGCCAGTGAAAATCATGATTGGGGATCGGCGAATGAGAAGCAGACGTGGTGTCGCTGACGGAAGGATCATTCTTCGTTCGCAGTGCGCAAGCTGAAAGGAGTACTGCAAAAATGAAAAACGGAAGGAAATAATTTTTCATGACTGAATGAAATTACCATACCGCTTTAAAAAATATTTCCTGCCTTGATAAGTGTTGGTGGTTATTGATTAAGTGCGATTAAGGTGTTGGGTTATTGGGTTAACTCAATAACCCCAATACCCAATCAACTCAAAAGAACTCTTCTTTAAATCCAACCAGATATAATTTCTCCGTGGTCCTCGTCAAAGCCGTGTACAGCCATCTCAGAAATTCCGTGTTGATCATTTCATCGGTGAGATAACCCTGCTCCACAAAAACAGATTTCCATTGTCCACCCTGCGCTTTATGACATGTGACCGCGTAACCGAATTTCACCTGCAGCGCATTGTACCACGGATCTTCTTTCATTTTTTTATAACGTGCGCTTCGCGAAAGATCGGCGTAATCGGCAGCAACACTTTCAAATAGTTTCTGTTGCTGTTCCGTTGTGAGTGCAGAAGCTTCGGTGTAAATGGAATCGAGGATGATGCGCACATCGAGTTCCGGCTCATCGGGATAATCAAGCAATTGCAAAACAATATCCGCAAAACGGAATCCGTGCATGGAATGAAATTTTTTTATGCGGATAATTTTCGCGGCATCTCCATTGGCAATAAATCCTGCTTTCGATTCTTCCGGCAGCCAGAAATAATTATTCTTAACGATCATCAACTGATCGCCGGCCGCAATTTCTTCTTCGCGCCAGAGCAGGCGTGCGCGAATCTGTTGGTTGTAAATATTTGCGCGCTTGTTCGAACGGCAGATCACGATCGTTTCATCGTAACCATAATTCCGGTAACTCGCTTCGATATCTTCGATCAGTTCCTGCCCGTTCACGCGGATCATGTCGGGATAATTTTTGAGAATGAATTTCGGCAATGAGTTTTCACCTTTAGCGATGCTCAATCGCAGATTTGTTGCATTGAGTAAAACACCGGAATCAATTTCCTGCCGCACCACTTCATTTAATTCCACAATGTGCACCGGAATTTTAAAATTCTTTTTCAGGTATTCCGGATTCAAGGCCGGGCTTGTGTTCAAACCAACGGGAGGAAGCTGCGCCGTATCGCCGACAAAAAGTAAACGGCAATTCTCATCCTGATAAACGTAGTAGAAGAGATCTTCAAGTAAACTTTGCGGATAAAGATTTTTTTCATTGGCACTTTGCCCGATCATGGACGCTTCATCAATGATGAAAAGTGTATTCTTGTGAGGATTCGCCTGCAGAGAAAAAAAAGTTCCTTCTGAATTTCCCGAAGCGCGATAAATTTTTTTGTGAATGGTCCACGCTTCTTTTCCCGAATAAGAAGAGAGTACTTTTGCTGCGCGCCCGGTGGGTGCAAGTAAAATACTTTTTCTTTTTATTGCAGGCAACGCATGCACAAGCGCGCTCACGAGACTGGTCTTGCCCGTGCCCGCGTACCCGCGCAGGATCATGATGCGATGCGGATCGGGATCGAGAAGAAATTTTTCAAGTTCAAGTGCAGCTTCTCTCTGGCGCGTGGTGGCTTCGAAGGGAAGTTTTTTTAATATTTCAAGATGGAATTCCAATGAGTAGGATTACCGGTTTTTACGCTCGCCTGCTTGCCCGCGCATACGGGCGGGAATGACGCAGCCGGGTATGGAGAATACTGATTACGGATTGAACAAATGTACAGAACCATTCTTGTCATGCGCACCCATTTTTCAATCCCATTTGCTCATTACTTTCATCCGTAAATCAGTTTTCATTTGTAATCAGTAGTGTCCGTACTATCTGTAATCCTCCCTTTCTTATCTTCGCTGTCCAATGTCAACCCGCGTATTTTCTCCTTCCCTGTCTATTGCCGATCCGCAGTTCGATCCGGCGCATTGCGAAAAATATTGCCTTGTGCTCCAGGCGGGAGATGACCAGTTTGCTTTTGCGGTGCTCGATAATATTGCCAATGAATTCCTTGCATTCGAACACTATCGGTTTGCAAAAATAAATTCAGAAAAAAATCTCGCTGAGCAGATCGAAAAACTTGCAACAGAACATGAATGGCTTCACAACGGATTCAAACGCGCGGATGCGATGATCATCACCGAACGATTCACGCTTGTTCCTTCCGGATTTTATGATCGCTCAAAGCAAAAGGAATTTCTTTCTTTCAATCATCCGCCGGCAGAGAAGGATGTGTTGCTGCATGATGAGTTGAAAAATACAGATGCTGTGAATGTTTATTCCGTGGATGCTCCAATGGAAAAAGCGCTGGAAAAAATAGCGAAGGGAATCAGGATGCATCATCATCTCACGCCGCTGATCGAAAAAACAATTGCGGTGAATAAAAATAAAAAAGAGCGTCGCGCGCTTGCAAGTGTTCAGCCCGGGCGTTTTGATCTTGTTATTTCTGAAGGAGGAAAATTATTGCTCGCCAATACTTTTTCATTCCAGACCAGCGAAGATTTTATTTACTACCTGCTTTTTTCCTGCGAACAACTGAAAATGAATTCCGACCAGCTGGAACTGGAGATCGTGGGCGAAACCGAAAATGATTCGGCGATCGCACTCATGGCGCGCAAATACGTGCGCAATGTGAGTTTCGGCTCGCGGCCAGCCGGTGCAAATTTCGCAGCAGGATTTTCGCAGATCCCCGCACATTATTTTCATTCACTTTTTTCACTTCCTTATTTTTCATGATCCGTATTATCGGCGGTCAACATAAAGGAAGAAAAATTTCTGCGCCTTCGAATCTCCCGGTTCGCCCTACTACTGATTACGCGAAAGAAGGCTTGTTCAATTTGCTGAACAACCGAATTGATTTCGAAAAAACAAAAGCGCTCGATCTTTTTGCGGGCACGGGCAACATCACGTACGAACTCGCGTCGCGTGGATGTCCGGACATCGTAAGTGTCGATTCCGATTTTCACTGCGTTCGTTTCATTACAGAGACCGCCAGGAAACTGGAAATGCCACAGGTGAAAGTCACGAAGATGGATGCTTATGTTTTCATCCGGAAAAAATTCTCGAAGTGGGATCTCATTTTTGCCGATCCGCCATACGAGCAAAAAGAAACGGTTTCACTTCCGGAGCTGATCTTTAAAAATGAAATTCTTAATGAGAATGGATTACTGATCATCGAACATTCGGCCCGCATGGTGTTTCCACCCAATGAAAATCTCCTCGAAACGCGTTCTTACGGCAAGGTTAACTTCAGTATCTTCGGGTAAACCGTTCGAGGTTCAAGGTGCAGGTCATTACTATTTTTAATGGCGATCCTGTCCAATGAAAATTGAAAAATCCAAAATGAAAAATCCAAAATGAAAATAGCTGTCTTCCCCGGTTCATTCGATCCGTTCACACGCGGACACGAATCCATTGTGAAAAGAGTGCTGCCACTGTTCGACAAAGTGATCATTGCCATTGGCATCAACAGCCACAAATCTTATTATTTTCCATTGGAGAAAAGAAAGCAATGGATCTCACAGACTTTCAAAGGAGAATCAAAAGTTGTCGTCGATTCCTTCAACGGCCTGACCATCGATTATTGCAGGAAACAAAAAGCAAAATTCATTGTACGCGGATTGAGAACCACCACCGATCTTGAATTTGAAAAAGCCATCGCGCAAATGAACAAGAAGATGGCAGATGATATTGAGACCATTTTTATTTTACCGACGCCCGAACTTTCCGCAATAAATTCAACGATTGTGCGTGATATAGTGAGGAACGGGGCCGATGCTTCTGCTTTTGTTCCCGATGGAGTTAATCTTAAAGAATAACGGCACGTGCTTTGAATAATCGTCGTATGCAGTTTTCAGTTTTCAGTTTTCGGTCTTCGGTACTTCGCAGATGCTTTGCAATTTTCTGCGCAGTGCTATTCCCCGCAATGCTGATCGCGGATAACACCTGTACATTATTCGGCACGGCTCCCGGCCGCGATGGAAATGTGATCGGCGTTTACATGATGGACGATTACATCACGGGAACAGAAATAAAATTGGCGGAAGGAATTGTGGGCGACAGCGGAAAATTTTCACTCACCTTCGAACTGAATGAAATTTCGGATCTAACAATACGCGTAAAAAAAGTGCACGGATCAGTTTACGGTGAGCCGGGAAGAAAAGTGGAAATGATCGTTCCCGATCGCGATTATAAATCGCAGGTGAATCCTGATGTTGATTACACCATTCCAATCCAGGTTTTCATTGACGATTCGACCGACATGAATTTTCTTGCCGATGATTTTAATTCGCATTTCACCGAATTCTGGAAAAAAAATTACATGGCTTTCGTCACGAAAGATTCTACAACGGCGATCGACGGATTCCAGAAACAGATGGATGAGTATTACAAATGGGTAAAGAATCCGTATTTCAAACCGTGGATGGATTACCAGTTCGCTTCATTTGAAGATGCAACTTTTCACAGCCAGATCATCAGCGATAAAAAATATCTCGAAGGAAAAAAGATCTATTATCACAATTCCTCGTACATGGAATTCTTCAATAATTTTTTCAAAGATTATCTCTACAAATATTCTGTGACGAAACAAGGTGAAGGAATTCTTTACGCGATCAACGACATGGTGAGTTACGATTCGCTGATGGGCGCCATGAAACGATTGCCCTACCTGCATAATGATTCATTGCGCGAGCTCGTCATGCTTAAAGGTTTGTTCGAAGTGTATGACAATCCTGCTTTCAGTCCGCGCAACGTTATCGCGATCGCGCAGCAGGCGTCCACGCGCAGCAGGGTGAGCGAGCACAGGCGCATTGCGCGCGACATCGTGGCGCTTTACACCAAACTGAAACCTGGAACAGCAGCGCCGCATTTCATTGCGCTCGATAAAAAAGGAAGAGAAATAAATATTCTCGATACGCTGAAAGGAAAATATGTTTACCTCTATTTTTTCCAGACGTGGAATTCGCATTCTATGGATGAACTGGTTTACATGAGCGATCTCCAGAAAAAATACGGCAGGAAAATTATGTTCGTGAGTGTTTGTCTCGACGAGGATACGAACACGTGGAAACAATTCCTGAAAGCAAATCCGAAATACAACTGGACACTTTTGTATTACGATCATTTGCAGAAAACAAAAGACGATTACAATTTATTTGTTGCACCGGCAGGATTCATCATCGATCCCGATGGAAAATTATACCGTTCCCCGGCTGATAATCCAAGCGGCGATCTTGAGTATGATCTTTACCGCATAGCGAATCCCAAAGCGCCTGCTTTTGTAAAGCCGCCGGATAGATAGAATTGTGATGTGATTCATTCGGAGATTTGGAATTAGGAATTCTTCCTGCGTTGAAGTAACTTTCAGGACTGCTCATTGTGCATTATTCATCACCCCATTACCCAAAACTCAATAACCCAATAACCAATACTCATCACTCATAACTACCTTCACCGACTCATACGTATTCTCCATCGCTTTCTTCACTTCATTTTCATCCAGCCATTTTACATCGGTGATGCCTTCTTCTTTCTGCGGAATTAAATTTCTTTCATCATCACATTTCATTTCAAACCAGGAAGTTTTCTTGAGAACAATTTTTCCTTTGAGGAGGTACGTGTGGTAAGTAGGGGAGAGTTCCTTTGTAATTTTCAGATGAGCAATGCCACATTCTTCTTCCACCTCACGTATAGCTGCCTGTTCCGTGTCTTCCCCTTTTTCAATTTTTCCTTTTGGAAGATCCCATTTGTTATAGCGGAAAATGAATAATATTTTCCCATCTTTATTTTTTACACGTCCACCCGCTGCCTTTATATATTTCAATTCTTTCTTCAGTTGTTTGAGTATTTTTTCAGGATCGCCAGTTATGAACCATGCGCTTTTGTAAGAAAAATTCCCGGAGTGTGCTTTACGGATTATTTCCAGAAGTTCTTTTACATTTTCACTCTCGCAGCGAATAATATTTTTTTCAATGGAAAATGAATCCGATTTTTCAGCAATATGAAGCGGAATGTTGTTGATGAAGATTTTATACATTTGTCGCCAATGGTTACCAACTCAGGTATAGCAGCGAAAGTTGCAGAATTCCTTCTTCAAATCAAAGCCGTAAAACTTCAACCCAAAGAACCGTTCACCTGGGCTTCGGGATGGAAATCACCGATTTATTGCGATAACAGGAAAACACTTTCTTTTCCTAAAGTGCGCACCTACATCCGCCAGCAATTCGTGCAGGTGATCAACAGTAATTTTCCGAAACCCGATGTGATTGCAGGCGTGGCCACGGGCGCCATCGCGCACGGCGTACTCGTTGCAGAAGAAATGGGATTGCCCTTCGTTTACATTCGCCCCGAACCGAAAAAACACGGATTGGGAAATATCATTGAAGGAGAAATAAAAGCAGGGCAATCTGTAGTGGTCATTGAAGATCTTATTTCCACGGGTGGCAGCAGTTTGAAAGCAGTAGAAGCATTGCGCGATGCGAAATGTGAAGTGAAAGGAATGGCAGCCATTTTCACTTACGGATTTCAGAATGCTGCCGATAATTTCCGTGATAATGATATTCACCTCGTCACACTTTGTGATTATTCTTCTCTCATCCTGCAGGCGCTTAAAGATAATTTCGTGAATGAATCTGATCTTGAAACACTGGAAGCATGGAGAAAGGATCCGGCAAGATGGGGGTAGATTACAGATCTTCGGAATACAGATTACTGATCCGAAAGATCAATGAATAAAATCACGATTTATTTTTCATCATTCACAATCAAACAATCTGTAATCTGTAATCTGTATTCCCCAAAATCCGTAATCCTCCCAATGACAACTATAGAATCTGACACCACCGCAATAAATAATTCCCAGGAGAACGTTTTTAATTTTCTCTCCGACTTCAATAATTTTCAGAAGCTCATGCCTTCAACAGTCACTGACTGGAAATCCACGAAGGACACCTGCTCTTTCACAGTAAGCGGAATGGCGCAGGTAACGCTGAAAATTGTTTCCACCACTCCACATGAAAAAGTAGCAATGGCCAGCGACGGCGGAAAAATTCCATTCACATTCACACTCGATTCCATCATAAAAAAAACAGGCGACAATTCCTGCACCGGCCAACTCATTTTCAATGGCGATATTCCTATTTTCATAAAACCCATGGTCACTGGCCCGCTTACGAATTTCTTCAATGTGCTCTCGAAGAAAATGGCGGACATAAAATAGTTGTCAGTTGTCGGTATCAGTTTTCAGTGGTTCGTATTTACTTTATTTTTTTAATGACAACTGACAACTGACAACTGATACTGACAACTGATTTTTGGAGCAAGAACTGAAGTGTTTCAAAAGAAGTTTGCTCCGGCTATCGCTATTACTCCTCGCCAGGTGAGTGCGCATTGAACTTCCATCCGCTGCGGGGTAAAGCGCTTCTATCCGGGCTAAGAAATTCACTGCATCACTTTTAATTCACACTTTGCGCAAAAAAAAAACCTCGTAAATATTCGTTACTCGCATATTCGTCCCGAACATGTTCGGGATAATTCGATCCCCCGTAGTACCTTTGCCTTCTATAAAAACCACTCTCATGCCGAAAGGAATCTACCACGTCCCGAACCCGATCAATGAACCGATAAAAAGTTATGCGCCTGGTTCTGCAGAAAGAAAAGAATTGCAGGCCATGCTAAAAAATCTGCGTTCAAAAGAAATAGAAGTTCCCATGTACATCGGCGGAAAAGAAGTGAAGAGCGGAAATAAAGTTCGTATGGCGCCACCGCACGATCACAAACACACGCTTGGTTATTTTCATAAGAGCGATAAGAAACATGTGAAGCTCGCCATCAGCGCTGCAATGGCTGCAAAGAAAAAATGGGCTGATCTTTCCTGGGAACACCGCGCAAGTATTTTTCTGAAAGCCGCCGATCTCATTGCCGGACCCTATCGCGCAAAACTGAATGCAGCAACTATGCTCGGCCAGAGTAAAAATGCTTACCAGGCCGAAATCGATTCTGCCTGTGAGATCATCGATTTTCTGAGGTTCAATGTAAAGTACATGTCAGAAATTTATGCCGAGCAGCCCAACTCCGCTCCCGGAATGTGGAACCGGCTCGAATGGCGGCCGCTCGAAGGATTCATTTACGCACTCACTCCTTTCAACTTCTCCGCTATTGCAGGAAATCTTCCCACATCCTGCGCAATGATGGGAAATGTGGTGGTGTGGAAACCTTCCAACACCGCTGTGTATGCTGCGAATGTACTCATGGAAATTTTTACGAAAGCAGGTGTGCCCGACGGAGTCATTAATCTTATTTATCCCGGCGGACCCGATGCAGCTGACGTAATTTTTTCTCATCCCGATTTTGCCGGAATTCATTTTACAGGATCAACTTCTGTTTTTCAGAATATCTGGAAAACGATCGGAAATAATATTCACGTTTACAAAACTTATCCGCGCATCGTTGGAGAAACAGGAGGAAAAGATTTTATCCTCGCACATCCCAGTGCGGATCCCGCTGTTGTTGCCACCGCAATTTCGCGCGGAGCTTTCGAATACCAGGGACAGAAATGTTCTGCAGCATCGCGTGCATACGTACCGAAAAATATCTGGAATGAAGTGAAAGAAAAGGTTCTTGCCGATCTGAAATCGATGAAGATGGGACCGACAGAAGATTTTTCCAATTTCGTAAATGCAGTCATTGACGAAACTTCTTTCAATAAACTTGCTGCTTACATTGATCATGCGAAGAAAGATCGCAAGGCAGAAATTATTGCCGGCGGAAAATGCGATAAGAGCAAAGGATATTTTATTCAACCCACCATCATTCGCGCAAAAGATCCGATGTATGTAACGATGTGCGAAGAATTATTCGGGCCGGTACTCACGGTTTATGTTTACGATGATAAAAAATTCGAAGAGACAGTGAAGCTTGTTGATCGCACTTCCATTTACGCGCTCACGGGCGCAATCATTGCGCAGGACCGCTACGCGATTGAAAAAGCAACGAAGATGCTTTCGAATGCTGCAGGAAATTTTTACATCAACGATAAACCAACCGGAGCAGTTGTAGGGCAACAACCGTTCGGTGGCGCACGCGGATCGGGAACTAATGATAAAGCCGGTGCGAAGATCAATTTGCTTCGCTGGGTTTCACCGCGTACCATCAAGGAAACATGGGTTCCACCTACAGACTACAGGTATCCTTTTCTCTCGGCAGACTGATTTTCCAATGAAATTCAATTTCCCCGCCCTGTGGTGGGGATTTTTTTGTAAAAAACGTCAACTTAATATGTATATAATTAAATCCATATTATATTTGCCACTGTTCCCCCGTAACGAATGACAATCATGAAATGTCTTTTCACCTCGGAAACTGTATCAAAAAACATCTCAAACAAAACGGATTAAAAAAAACAGAGTTTGCAAAAAAGATCGGACAGTCGCCACGGCAGTTGTATCACCTGCTGGAATGCCGGTCGATGGACACCGAGATCCTGGCAAAGATCTCGAAAACGCTGGGAGTTGATTTTTTCAGTTTTTACCAGCATCCTGAATACAGTCCTGCAACAAACGAAAAAACTTCCGGCGAAATAATGAATGAGATTGGATCGCTTGAAAAAGAAATGGAAATGATCGCAAGGCACAATAATTATTTGCGTGAGATCATTCAGTTGTATGGTGAAATTCATGGAAGTCATTTACCATCCGGTTATGCATCAAGAAAAATAAAACAATTATCACCCCGATTTAAAAGCAGCGCGACATCAATAAAAAAGAAAAAACAAAAATTCAGTTTCAATTAACGCATCCTAAAAAAGACCCTAATGGCATTACACATCGGAAAATTAGTTCGTCAGCACCTTGAAGAGGTGGGAATGACGAAAAGTGAGTTTGCACGGCGCATCGGCACTTCACCCCAGAATATTTATGGAATATTCAAAAGAAAATCATGCGACACGGAATTACTCCGCGAAATTTCGCGCGTACTGAATTTTGATTTTTTCCAGTACTATTCCACCAACGCGCTGGTCGTAGAAGAAAAGAACGGAAATAAAACAAGTGTTTTCACCGCTGCCGATCTCAAAAAAGAACTCGAGTTAAAGACGCGTGAACTCGACGTCGTCAGAAGTGAAAATGAATATTTAAAAGAAATTCACCGGCTGATGAAAGAACGAACTCCGGTTCGTGCCAAATAAAAAAAAATCCCCGCGATTACTCACGGGGATTTTTCTTAATGATTAAGCCATTTTTTATCTCAGGTGAATCGTGTACACATGATTATTGATCGTCACGGTAGCAAGATCATCGCAGGCGCCCGTTCCGAAATCCACAGTACGCATCGGTTTGTTATCGGGCGTCAGTTCGAAAGTTCCCTGTGTAAAATACCTGCGGCATCCTAAAGACATATTGCGAATGAGCGGACTCGTAATGTTCACTGTGAAATTGTGTCCGTCGGCTCCCGTTCCGGTTGCTGATCCGGTTATAGAATACATATCGTCGCTCCAGTTCATGGTGCTTTCTCCAGCGGTCCATTCGCGAACACGATTGCTGTTCCATGTGATCGTTCCTCCGTTATTGGCAAGAATAATCTGTCCGTTCACGGTGATCGTGTAGGTGAGATGTCCGGCAGCATTATGTCCGTTATTCACTACAGTTTTTGTTCCGAGCACCTGATTGTCATTCACAAAATAATTATTGAACGTAATAGTATGCGTGGAAGCAGAATCGCGGTAATGGCCGGAATAAATTACAATGATCTCTCCCCTGCGGTTACGTCCGTCATTGCCGGTACAATTTGTTGATCCGAAATTGATGAAGATCGTGTCGGCATTTGCAGTGTTCAGTGAATCGAATGTTACGGTAGCGCAACTGGTGAGAATACCATCGTTGTCACCAATGCGGTAACTGCTCACACTTCCGTTCCAGCCCGCCTGGTCAGAAATATTAGTCACGTCATTGAAAGTAGTTTCTGCAAATGAATTATCTCCGGCTGCAGAAGTATCATTGTCTTCATCATTTTTTTGCATCCGAAAAATGCAACAACGGAGATCGTCGAAGCGAGGACGGCTAAAGAAATAAAACGATTGGCTTTCATGTGAAATGGTTTTTGTTTGAGTAAGTGTTGGTTTGCGTTATATAAGACGGTTAAGAGGGGCAAAGGTTTAATGATCCTGAAAAAAATTTCACTGAAAATTAAGAAAATTCATCCAATCGCCTGCATTTAACATTTGCGTCTCATCTCAGAAAGCGTGATAGCCGCCGCAATGGCAGCGTTCAGTGATTCAGGTCCGGCACGTTTTTCTCCACGCAAACTGAATGATGGAATGGTGATGTGATGCTGAATGAAAGATTCCGTTTCTTTCCTGATCCCCGAAGATTCATTGCCGATTACGATTATTCCTTTTGTTCCGAAATCTGTTTCATAAATGGATTTTCCTTCGAGAAAAGTGCCGTAAACCGGAAGATGTTGCGAAATATTCATTCCGTTTTTCCCGAAAAATTCTTCCGGAAGGATCTCGTGAATGTGAACGCGGATCAATGATCCCATAGACGCCTGTACCACTTTCGGATTCCATACATCAGCACAATCCGGTGAACAAATAATATGCTGAATTCCGAACCAGTCGGCAATTCGGATCAGGGTTCCCATATTGCCGGGATCGCGCACTCCGTCGAGATAAAGTGAGAAATTCTTTTTCAGTTTTTCTGAAGTGAGTTCCTGCGCGGGAATGCGCGCAACGGCGAGCACATCTTGTGCGGTAACGAGTGAAGATATTCTGGATAATTCCTCCTCATTCACAGTCACCACTTCGTCTGCGCGTTCAAGTTTCAAATGAAAATCTTTTTGCCATGCAACAGTTGCATACACACTTTCCACGTGAAAGGAAGAATCGAGTAACTCGGGTACAATCTTTCTTCCTTCGGCAACAAATAATTTTTGTTCGTTCCGGAATTTCTTTTGCCGGAGTGAACGTAAATGCGTTAAACGTGATCTGGAGAGCATGCGCTTTTACCTTATGGAATCGGGGGAATAAGTTCTTTCGTAACGGCGAGGCATTATCTTTGCGAATGTACGCCTAACATTCGGCATAAACCATTGTCCAGTATTTCCCGATATAAACTACTCCTCCTGTTCGCAGCCGGTGCTTGTCTTTTTTACCAATGCACTACGCGGCGCATTGGCGGACACGGTGTGTTGCTGAAAAAAGTGATCGTGAAATGCGAAGATCCGGACATCAATAAAGATGAATTGTACGGATATCTCAAACAGAAACCGAACAGGAAACTCGTCGGGGTGAATTTCAATTTACCCGAAGCACTTTCTTTTATTCACATTCTTCATCGCCGCGCAGTTGGAACGAAAGGATTATTCACCAATGGAGCAGGGTTCCCGTTTTATCTTCACATTCACAATCTTGTTGATTCCACACGCGAACTGAAAAGAGAAACACGGCGCGATCTGCGTTATGATAAAAGAAAAACGAAGTATGATAATACACCGAAGAAAAGTATCGGCCACCAGCGTAAACCTCCGAAAAAACACCAGACCATTGGAGAATTCCTCTGGAAAATAGGTGAGCCGCCGGTACTGATCGATGATGCGAAAACCGCGCGCTCCAATAAACAACTCGCACTTTACCTCGACAACAAAGGATATTTTCACAGCACGGTCACCGACACACTTATTTATCCCTGGATGCAGAGGAACCGGAAGAAAAAAGCAATTCTATGTTACCTGGTCAAACCTGCACCGCCATATACGATCAGGAATGTGGTTTGGGATATACGTGATCCGAATATTGCTTACGATATTCAAACCGATACTTCTGCTGCTGTTTGCCTGGTAAAACCGAATTCGAAATTCGATATTGATACCATGGAGGCCGAACGTGATCGCATCACGCGCATTTTACGCAACGATGGCTATTATCTTTTCACGAAAGATTATGTGCGCATCTCCAATGATTCCGCGCTCGGCACACATCAGGTGCGCACGAAGATCATCATCAGTAAACAGGAATTCCGTTTGTCCGACACTACGTGGGGAGAAGCCAATCACCAGCGATTCGATGTGCGCAACATCATTGTGAAGAATATGACAGGAACCGGTTTCACGAAAGAAGATACGATGCAGTATGATTCCACTTTGTTCCGTGAAATTTATTTTCTGCGCAACACAGGAATGCGGAATGGCATCCCCATAGAAAAACAATTGAAATTCAAACCGGAAGTTCTTGCATCGCGCATTGCATTTCACTCCACGCTTCTTTACCGGCAAAGCGATTATGAAGCGACTTACGGACAACTCACGCGGCTGAATGTTTTCAAACAAGTAGTAATAGACCCGGTGATGATTCCCGACACATCGAAAACAGGAAATGACAAGCTTGATATACTTGTGAAATTATATCCCGTGAAAAGGATGACTTTCATTGCGCAAACTGAGTTGACCAACACTGGCGGAAATTTCGGAATGGGCGGATCTTTTTCTTATGTGAACAATAATGTTTTTCATGGAGCAGAAATTCTCAACATCAGTTTAAAAGGAGGAACAGAAGCGCAACATTCTTTCGGCGATACACACGGAAGTTCCACCACCAACCAGCTTGCGTTCAATACTGTTTCTGCAGGATCGGAAGCAACGCTGAATATTCCGCGGGAATTTTTTCCGTTCAGTTATCTCGTGAATAAAAACAGGACCGAAGATCAGCGCAAAACTGTGGAAAGAAGAACTGTTTTCCAGTCGGCATTCAATTACCAGAAACGCCAGGATTATGATCGTTCACTCGGAAATCTTTCTTACGGTTACACTTTCCGCTATAAGAAATACAATAAGTTCGGATTGTTCCCGGTAGAAATGAATGTTGTTAAAGTTATTCCCGGCCCCGGGCTCACGGAATTACTTTCGCACAGTGATCAATTGCTGCGTTATCGTTTCACCGATCATTTTATTCTTGATTCAAGATATTCCTGGTTATATAATTCTCAAACTGCAGATCCGAACCAGAGAAGGACCACTTATTTTAAACTCGATCTTGAAGCTTCCGGAAATTATATGCGCGCCATTTACAAACTCACGAACCGTCCGCTGGATTCTAATAATTCGTATCATTTCGCAGGAATTCCTTTCTCGCAATACCTGCGCGCGTACGCTGATTTTCACAAGTACTGGCGCGTGGGCGATCATGAAGCGATCGTCATCCGCATGGCTTCGGGTTTCGGTTTACCACTGAAAAATTATCCGACGCTTCCTCTTGAAAAAAGTTTTTATGGCGGTGGTGCGAATGGTATCCGTGCGTGGGAAGCGAGAAGCCTGGGCCCCGGAACTTATTTCCCGCCTTCTGATCAGCGCTATGCACAGTTCGGCGATATCCAGATCGAATACAATGTGGAGATACGTGTGAAGATCACCAACTCACTCAACGGTGCAGCATTCGCCGATGGAGGAAATATCTGGATCCTGAAAAAAGATCCGCAACGGCCCGGCGCAGATTTTGATCCGAAAAAATTCATCAATGATCTTGCATTCGGCCCCGGTTTCGGTTTGCGTTATGATCTCGGATTTTTTGTGGTGCGTCTCGACTGGGCATTCCGCATCCGCGATCCTGCTTATCCTTATGGTGAACGCTGGTACATTCCCGGCCAGCGAAAACTCGGAAGTAATTTGAATTTCGGGATCGGTTATCCTTTTTAGAATTCGAATCAAAAAAATGTTCGTCTCCGGTTTTACAATTGTCTGCAATGCAATAAAGTTCGATTACCCGATCGTTGAAGCGATACGTTCCATTCTGCCTTTGTGTGATGAAGTGATCGTTGCCGTAGGAAAATCGGAAGATGAAACATTGCAGCTCATAAAAAATATCGGCGATAAAAAAATAAAGATCATTGAAACCGTGTGGGACGATTCTTTGCGCGAAGGCGGGCGCGTTCTCGCAGATGAAACGGATAAAGCGTACGGGGCAATTTCAAAAAATGCGGACTGGTGTTTTTATATACAGGGCGATGAAGTGATCCACGAAAAATTTCATCCTGCAATAAAAATGTCTATGGAAAAATGGAGAAGCGATAAAAGTGTGGAGGGATTGCTTTTCAACTATGTGCATTTTTATGGTTCTTATGATTATGTCGGCGATTCGAGAAAATGGTACAGGAAAGAAATTCGTGTTGTGCGTAAAAATGATGAAATAGTTTCTTATCGTGATGCGCAGGGATTCCGCAAAAAAAATAATTCAAAGTTGCTGGTGAAACAGATCGATGCTTCCGTTTACCATTACGGTTGGGTGAAACCTCCGCAGGCACAGCAGGCCAAGCAGGAATCATTTCATAAGATGTGGCACGATGATGAATGGATGAAAAAAAATATTCCTGTCGCCGGGATATTTGATTATTCAAAAATAGATTCGCTCGCAGAATTCCATGGCACACACCCGGAAGTGATGAAAGAAAGAATTCAGAAACAAAACTGGAAATTCAATTTCGATCCGGCGAAAAAAAAATGGGGAATGAAAATGCGCTTGTTGATGTGGATTGAAAAAACATCCGGCTGGAGAGTGGGGGAATATAAAAACTATATTCTGAAGTAGATTATGGGTATCTCTAAAGACCTAATTATTAAAAAAAATATATCGCCACAAAGGCACTAAGAAACACTAAGAGAAAAACTTTATTAATCTTTGTGTCTTGGTGCCTTAGTTGCAAAAAAACAGCTATTAGATATCCCCTTATTTTAGTTCGTAATTGACATTGGCATTTGTCATCAGGATTTTGTTTAAATATTATGACCAATGACTTAATCTACTGACGAACGTTCTCCCTGAAATAAATAATCATATCGGTCCTCGGCATTTCTCCTTTGAATCCAAGATTACGCAGCATCATCACGATCTGTCCGCGGTGAAAGGAACTGTGATTCATGATGTGCATCAGGATCTGATCATTGGGAGTATCGTAAGCTGTTCCGTCGAAAGTTTTAAAGGAAGTTTTCGCGGAGAAAAAATTTTCTTCCTGTTTTTCAATAAATGCAAGAAATTCCTGTGAACCATTGGTGAATTCTGCCGGATGAACTTCAGTGGAATATTTTTTCGAGGGAAAATCAGCGGGTGAAGTTCCACTCAGGCGCGACAACCAAACAAATTCTGCATCCCAGATATGAAAAGCAGTTTTTCTCAGCGATGGAAAACTACTCATCACCTCTTTATCGATCCATGTTTGATCAATCGTTTTCAGTAAACCCGCGAGTTGTTTATTTGCCCACAGGTTGTATTTCACGTAGTCATTGAGTAATTCCGATGAGTTCATTATTCATAAGTTTAATTTCCCTGTTATTGGGGCAATGAGGATGGAGGTATTCTGGCGTTGAGTATAGAGATTTCATGTAAAAAATATTCCAACCAACTTACCCCTGTACCTATATCCCCGTATAATTATGCGGAGAAATATTTTTCAATTCTTTTTTTACTTGCTCCGAAATTTTCAGTCCGTCGATGAATTTGTGAATGGAATCTTTCGTGACCGTTCCGTTTCCTCTCGTGAGTTCTTTCAGCGATTCGTATGGTTTTTCAAATCCTTCCCTTCGTAGAATGGTCTGTATCGCTTCCGCAACAACGGCCCAGTTTGATTCAAGATCATGATGAAGCGCCGGCTCATTGAGAATTAATTTCCCCAAACCTTTCTGCAGGCTTTTCAAAGCGATCATTGTGTGCGCAACGGGAACGCCTATATTCCGCAGCACGGTGGAGTCGGTGAGATCGCGTTGCAATCTTGAAACAGGAAGTTTTGCGCTCAGGTGTTCGAACAATGCATTCGCAATTCCCAGATTTCCTTCTGCATTTTCAAAATCGATCGGGTTCACTTTGTGCGGCATCGCCGATGAACCCACTTCGCCTTCTTTTATTTTCTGTTTAAAATAATTCATTGAAATATATTCCCACACATCACGCGAGAGATCAATGAGAATAGTGTTGATCCGTTTCAGCGAATCGAAAAATGCTGCCAGGTTATCGTAATGCTCGATCTGCGTGGTGGGATGCGAACGATGCAATCCAAGCGAAGCAACGAACTCATCACCGAATTTTTTCCAGTCCACAGAAGGATAGGCAACATGATGTGCGTTGAAATTTCCTGTTGCCCCGCCGAATTTTGCGCTGAACGGAATCTGCATCAGTAATTTCAATTGCGCATCAATGCGCGAAGTGAAAACGCCGATCTCTTTTCCCAGGCGCGTGGGCGACGCGGGCTGCCCGTGTGTGTGTGCGAGCATAGGCACATTCTCCCACGCGATGCTCATGCGCTTGAGTTCATCGAGTACTGTTTTCAATTCGGGCAATAAAATATTTTCAAACGCCTGCTTCAGCAGCAATGGTGTTGCCGTGTTATTGATGTCCTGCGAGGTCAGTCCGAAGTGAATGAATTCTTTTTGCGACTTTAATCCCAGTGCATCGAATTTTTCTTTCATGAGATATTCCACCGCTTTCACATCGTGATTCGTGGTCTTCTCAATCTCTTTCACACGCACGGCATCTTCGTGTTTGAAGTTTTGAAAAATATTTTCACGAATGGATGCAAAATTTTTTTCCGTTACATCTTTCAGTTGCGGAAGAGGAATCCTGCAGAGCGCAATAAAATATTCTGCTTCCACGAGCAGGCGATAGCGGATAAGCGCACGTTCGGAAAAATATTCAGCGAGTTCTTCCACCTGCCGTCGATAACGGCCGTCAATGGGAGAAATAGCGGAAAGCGGATCAGAATGCATAGGAATTCATAAGAGAGAAAGGCGAATTTACGAAGAAGCCAGCAATAGAAAGAACAGGAAATTCCCTTTGTTTTCATTGAGAATCCTATAAGTAGTTAAGAATCAGTTGTGGATAAAAGTAAATGGGTGTTAACAGGAGAAACACTCCGGTTGTTATCTTCGTTTAATCTATGCTCCCATGATGGGTGCACCGTATGAACGAAATGGTTTTGCTGGTAGATACCTACGATCGTGTGAAAGGCACGATGGATAAGTTGCAGGCTCATCAGGAAGGAAAGCTGCACCGGGCTTACTCTGTTTTTATTTTTAATTCCAAAGGAGAATTGCTCATGCAACGGCGTGCGCTCGATAAATATCATTCGAAAGGATTGTGGACGAATACGTGTTGCTCTCATCCGCGCCCGGGCGAACTCACGCATGAGTCGGCCGTGAAAAGACTGAAAGAGGAAATGGGAATCATTACGTCCATCACCAAATTATTTCACTTCGTTTACATGTCGCCGATGGAAGATGGATTATTCGAACACGAATTCGATCATGTTTTCATTGGCACATCTGACGCTGTTCCGAAAAAAAATGAGAGCGAAGTGGTGGACTGGAGATGGGCATCGCCCGAAGAGATCACTGCTGAAATGGATAAGAACCCGGGAGAATTTACACTCTGGTTCCAGCTTATTTTCAAAGAGGTGCTGAGAAGGATGAAAGAGAAATAAAAAAATCCCCACGATTACTCACGGGGATTTTTCTTTTCATCAAAATTATTTTACTGTATAATTAATTTCGAAGTGGTAACTGAACTTCCGGTTTTAACTGCAACTACATAAATTCCATTTGCAAATTCACTGGTGTTGATCGGAAGATAATTTGCGCCGCTCAGCATTCCGTAATCGCGCTGCGCAATAATTTTTCCGGTAACATCGGTGATCGTCATGGAAACATTTTCCGGTTTGCTTAACACCACACTTGCATTAGTAGATCCGTTGGTTGCCGGATTCGGATAAAGTTCCACTGCTGCATCGGGCTGATCAGGAGAAGTGATTCCAGTAACTGTTGTACCGTTCAGAAATCCGTTTGAGATAGCTTGTGTAACTGTAGAAACAGAACCGTTATCCACATTTGCACTGGGCAACACCAGCATTCCTATGATATGCATCTTCGCAGGATTCCAGTTTGCAGGAACAGCAAATTTGAAATCGAAAGTAATATTCTGATTTGCTGTTATTGATGATGGAAATCCGGCGAAGCCCAGGAACGAAGGTGAAATAGCGCGTGCAACGTGATTGTATTGTATTTGTGAGTAAGGAACAGGATTCGTCAAAGCTTCGAATCCGCCCATTGGCCCGTTTGCCCCACCTGCATACGCGTTGTTTTGGCTCCATGTTCCGCCGGTTCCTGAAACAGAATCTTCGGTGAGCACGCAAACAACTTTGTAACCAGTTCCCGACATTGCATTCGGAAAATTGTAAGTGAGAGAAACATTCAACGTATCGTTCGTTGCATTCCACATTGCACCATTGGTGAGTGTTGCTTTCGGCGTGATCACAACGCGCGTGAGGAAATTGGTTTCTACAACAGAAGGATCTACAGGCGCAGTCCGGTCAACAAAAACTTTTGGGAAAGCAGTTGACGCAAGTCCTGCATCGTAAGGAGGAACGGTCATCGGATCATTCGCACTGTTGTGCACTGCAATTCCAGCCCAGTATCCGTCGAAATCGTTGCTCATGTAATCCATGTAAACAGTTCCGCGTACGCACCACGGACACCATGTTCCGGTTGCCTCTTCACCTATTACAACTTTTCCCGGTGCAGGAACGGTTGTAATATTTGCATTCGTCCACGTGGTATCATCACTGTTATCATTATCGGCACCCATTGCATTTACATTCGAGATCACTGCATACATCGGCAAATTTCCTGCAACCAAAGTCGCCGGCGAATTGAAAACAAAAGTCCGTGATCCGAGTGAAGGAATATTTACACTCGACACCGATTGATTATGATTGATGCTGTTGTAATTGTAAGAAAGATCGAATGAAGTGATCGCAGTAGTTCCGAGATTGCGAACAGTAACAGCCATCGGACGTGTTTGTCCAACGAGGCCGGTAATATTCACCGGAGTTTTCGTTGCAGGATTCAGTACACCTATTGCAGAAAGTCCGGCGTTGAGCACAGGAAGTGTGTAAGGTGTGTAAGCATAACTCACATCGTCAACATAATATCCGGCCTGATTATTTCCACCATTCGCTCCGTTGTAAGCGAAAATATCAATGGCAGCAACATGATCGATCGTATTGTGGAAGGAACCCTGCAGAACATTATTTATGTAAAGCGCCCAAACGTTTGTATTGAGATTGATATCCCAGCGCATATTGAACCATTGGTTCGTCGGATAAGTTCCGGTGAGGAAAGTTCCGCTTGTATTGGAAACGATCAGTGTTCCGGTCTGGATCATGTAGCACTCGAATGCAAATTCATTGCCGAGTGTAACAGCGCCCTGGAAATTATAATAAGCGCCTTTACCTGATTCAACAAAAATATTCATCTGGTAAGTGAAATTTCCGGAAGTGTATTGTCCGCCGAAAGGAAGAACGCAATCCTGCGGACCGCCCGTGGAAGTATCGGACTGCCAATAACAGGATTTAGATCCCGATACAGTGGTATTCATCAGATTTTCTACCTGTGTGTCTTCTGTTCCTCCGGTAACTCCATTCCACGTTGTCCAATTAGGTGAAACAGCACCGATATAATCGCCCACATTATAACTTTCAAAATCTTCGGAGAATGATGCTTGTGCCGACATCACTGTGCCCACAGTGAGTGTAGCGATAAGGGTGTAGATTTTTTTCATGATTTTGTTTAAATTTCATCCTTCTGTTTTGTTATGCGCCATTTTTGTCCATCCTTCCCTGCCCGCCCACGCACGACCCATTTTCCTTTAGCAGGCGGGGTTGCATTTCTTGGCCGTAGTCGCTCCACTATGGCCTGCAAAATGCGCCTCGGCTGAACAAAAATGGCATCATAACAATTCCAAAAAATGAATTTTAAACAGCCTCTAAAGAAAAGTTCAATTAAATATTACACTGATACTTTCGGTTTGCTTCGGGGGCATTCATTTTTCCACAATGATCTTTCCATTTGTTGAAAAACTATCCGGGCATTTATTGATGCAAAAACAATTTCACTGACTTATTGAATTACTTTTACATCCCTGCATCACCCGATGGAAAATTTTGTAGTCTCAGCCCGCAAGTATCGCCCCGCAACTTTCAATACAGTTGTCGGTCAATCTTCCATTACCAATACGCTGAAGAACGCGATCCGCAATAATCATCTTGCCCAATCATTTTTATTCTGCGGCCCGCGTGGCGTAGGCAAGACCACGTGTGCGCGCATTCTCGCGAAGACCATCAATTGCACCAATCTTACTAAAGAAACCGAAGCGTGTGATAAATGTGAGAATTGCACTTCGTTCAACAGCGGACAAACAATGAATGTGTTTGAATTGGATGCTGCATCGAACAATGGTGTTGAAGATATCCGGAATCTTGTGGACCAGGTTCGCATTCCACCGCAAATGGGAATGTACAAAGTGTATATCATCGACGAGGTGCACATGTTGTCGGCAGGAGCTTTCAATGCTTTCCTGAAAACGCTCGAAGAACCGCCGAAGTATGCGATCTTCATTCTTGCAACAACAGAACGACATAAGATCATTCCAACTATTCTTTCACGTTGCCAGGTTTTTAATTTCAACCGCATACAGATCGATGATATTGCAAATCACCTCGCGTTCATTGCGAAAAATGAAAATGTAAAAGCAGAACAGGATGCATTGCACATCATAGCGCAGAAAGCAGACGGTGCTTTGCGGGATGCCTGTTCCATTTTCGACCAGGTGGTGAGTTTTTCAGGAAATGAACTCACTTATAAAAATGTGATCGAGAACCTGAATGTGCTCGACTATGATTATTATTTCAAAGCCGTCGATCTTCTTCTTGCTGAAAATATTCCGGGAACGTTGCTGTTGTTCAACGAAATTCTTTCCAATGGATTCGATGGACATAATTTCATTTCGGGAATGGCGGAACATTTCAGGAATCTTCTCGTGTGCAAAGATCAGCAGACACTGGAGTTGCTGGAAGTGGGGCAGAATATCCGTGAGAAATACAAAGTGCAATCGGTGAATTGCAGCGTCGATTTTCTTCTGCGCGCGCTCGGACTCACCAACAAATGCGATGTGGCCTACCGGAGTTCGCGCAATCCCAGGTTGCTGGTTGAATTCTGCCTGATGCAGCTCACCGCGATCAACAGGGTTACCGCCACTGCAGAAAAAAAAAATGACGATCCCGAGTTGATCTTTGGTACACGCGCTGCAGGATCCCCGAAAAAGAAAGCAGCGATCCCCTTAACTGATAATATTCCGGAAGCTGAAAAAGTTCAGCCGGTTGTGTTACAACACAAACAGGAAGCAGAGCCGCCCGCTGAAACGCAAACAACTTCCCGGAAAATAAATCTTCGAGCTACATCGAGTATTGCCGGAATGCTCAATGCCAGCCAGGAGAAGACGGAAAAGAAGGTGGTGGAAGAAATAAAGACCGGTGGTGTTCAGCAGGATTTCTCCCAGGAAGAACTTGAAAAAGTATGGAAATCCTACGCCGGTTTTCTCCGTAATAAAGGCAAAGAGTCGGATTATGCTTTTCTTACCATGAACAAGCCGGTGAAAGTAAATGCAGCGCTTATTTCTTTCACGGTGTTCAACAAAGCGGCAGAGACCAACATCAATGAGGATAAAACAGAATTGATGGGATACCTGAGGCGCATGCTGAAAAATAATTCTTTCAATCTCGAGATCATCGTGACTAAAGACGAGAGTGGTTCAAAAATTTATACGTCGGCCGATAAATACAAACATTTTGTAAAAATAAATCCGGCGCTTGATAAATTGAGGACGCAGTTCGATCTTGATGTGGAGTATTAGGAGTACGAAATACCAAAAGGTACTAAAAGTTACGAAATGCAGATGAATACGAAATCGATTTCATCCTGTACAGATTTAGTACACATTAGTATTTCGTAACTTTTAGTAGAGTTTTCGTATTTCGTACTATAACATGATGACCGCCCACATTCTTCCCGTTTTGCCTTTATCTCTCCGGTAAGAAAAAAAATCTTTTCCGGTTGTACATTTTTCCAATGCCCAGGTATTTTCACTGGTAATTCCGCATTCAGCAAGCACAAATTTATTAGCAGCAAGAAGATCGAGATTTTTTCCTGTATGAATTTCATCCGGAAACCCCGCGTCAAGAAATTGCTGAACGATCTCTTCGCTCACTTCATAATTTTCACAGGAAATTCCGGGGCCGATCGCCGCACATATATTTTTTCTTTCGGCGCCGAGTTTTTCCATCTCAATCACCGTGTTCCGCGCAACGCGTGCGAGTGTTCCGCGCCATCCCGCATGTGCAGCGCCGATGATATTTTTTTCTGCATCGTGAAAAAGAATCGGGTAACAATCGGCTGCACCGATCGCAAGTGTAATTCCTTTTTCATGCGTAACAAGTGCGTCTCCCGTTTGATTTCCTTTTTTTGCGAAACAAACTTCATTGCCATGAACCTGGTTGAGTCGCGCCACATTTTCCGGATCCATTCCTGCATGAAGCAATGCCCGTTTCCTGTTCTCCGAAATATTTCCGGGATCGTCATCGCTTCCCCCGAAGTTGAGTGAATCGAATGGTTGAGGAGAAACTCCACCATGACGCGTGAAAAAAGCATGAGTAGTTCGAAGGAGAGGCGATGTGTAATATTTCATTGTGCGAAGTTGAAAAAAAACTTCGGAGACAAATGACCGGATATCGGGCCATAAAATTTTCCGTATAGGAGAGCAGGCGCAGGATATCGAAGAATAAAGACAGGCCGTTAACCAATAATTTATAAATAATCGATTAAATTGTAGCATTAATTCAAAAACACACTTCGAAATAATAAATTAAAATAAATGATAACATTAAAATAGTAAATTACATTAGTTTTGTAATAATATCTTATTGTAGCGCTAAACCGCACATCATCGGTCCTGGTAATTCAAACCCGTCAAATACTCATTGACAGATGATAGTTCTGGAATTCAATTTTCAATTTACATTCTGCATTATTCTGGTAGTGCTTTGCGTTACTCTGGCGATTTTATTGATCAATGAAATGAGAAACCGGAAAAATGCTGAAGATGAATGGCCGCGATTGAAAGCCGATCTTGAAAACAGAATCGCCGAACGAACAGATGAACTCAGAAAAAATGAAGGGCGTTTCCGCACGCTGATTGAAAATAATTACGATGCGATCACGCTCAACGATAGCAGGGGGATGCCTTTATACCAGAGCCCTTCAACAGAAAGAATGCTCGGATGGACACTGGAAGAGCGAAAGGAAATTCCAGGATTTTCTTTCATGCATCCTGATGATCGTGAACGGTTGCTGAAAATATTCAACGAAGCTGTAGCCAATCCCGGACAATCAGTTCACAGTACACACCGCCTGCAACATAAGGATGGTCATTATATCTGGACAGAAGGATTCATCACAAATATGCTGCACAATAAAGATGTTCGTGCGCTCGTGTCGAATTTCCGCGACATCACTGAAAGGAAAAATGCAGAAGAGGAAATTCGCACGATGAATGAAAAGCTGGAACAGAAAGTTGCGGAGCGAACAGCTGAACTCGAAAAAAAGATCCGGGAGTTGCAGGAAAGTGAAGAGAAATTTGAAAAAGCTTTTCGGGCAAGCGCAGCAGGCATCACCATTACACGTATGTCAGACACCACTTATCTTGATGTGAACGATGCGTTCGCGAAAATGACCGGCTATTCACGCGAGGAACTCATCGGCCACACTTCTACTGAACTCCGGCTTGTTGCAAATTTACCAAAGCGCGAAGAAGTGCTAAAGCAATTGAAGGAAACCGGTTCTGTGAAAAATTCTGAAATGACTGTTCGCAATCGAAATGGAGAACTTATTGAAGTAATGACAGCCATTGAAACAATTTTTTACAATGGAGAAAAATATACGATCAATATTATTTACGATATCACCGACCGGAAAAAAGCAGAGGAACAATTGGAAGCAGTGAATAAAGAGCTGGAAGCATTTACTTTTTCCGTTTCGCACGATCTTCGCGCGCCCCTTCGCGCGGTGAATGGTTATGCGCAGATGCTGAAAGAAGATTACGGATCAAAGCTTGACGAGGAAGGAAACCGCATCATCGATACGATGCGTTACAACGCCGCAAAAATGGGATCGCTTATTGATGACCTTCTTGCTTTTTCGCGACTGGGAAGAAAAGAAATACAGCGGGCAGATGTTGACATGAATGAACTGGTGGAAGGTGTGCTTCTCGAAGTCGGGAAAGCAAATCATTACAAAGCGTCGGTAACCACCGGGAAACTTCATCATTTGAATACCGATTATGGTTTGATGCACCAGGTGATGTTCAACCTTGTTTCGAATGCATTCAAATATTCTTCGAAAAAAGAAAATCCTGCAGTAGAGATTTCTTCCGGAGAAAAAAACAATGAAATTATTTTTTCGGTGAAAGACAATGGAGCCGGATTCAATATGAAATATGCTGAAAAACTTTTCGGCGTTTTCCAGCGTTTGCATTCGGAAGAAGAATTTGAAGGCACCGGTGTTGGCCTTGCTATTGTTCAGCGGATCATTTTCCGTCAGGGTGGCCGTGTATGGGCCGAAGGTGAAACCGGCAAAGGAGCCACATTTTATTTTTCATTACCAAAAAACGGGCAACATGCAACAGAATATTGAAATAATTCTCATCGAAGACAACAAGAGTGACGCCGAACTGATCCTTCGAGCGTTGAAAAAAAATAATCTCATCAACCGGATCATTCACCTGAAAGACGGAGAGGAAGCGCTCAATTATTTTTTCGGGAATGAAAATTCACCGGCTAAAAATGATGCAACGCCAAAAGTTATTTTACTTGACCTGAAAATGCCGAAAGTGAATGGAATAGAAGTGTTGAAGAAAATGAAAAGTAATGAGCGCACAAAAAAAATTCCTGTCGTGGTACTCACTTCTTCGCGCGAAGATCCCGATATCCGCGTATGCTACGAACTGGGAGTGAACAGCTACGTGGTGAAGCCCGTGCAATTCGATCAGTTCGTAAAAGCAGTAAGTGAATTAGGATTATACTGGACGCTCATCAATCAACCGCCAAATTGAATCGCTATGAAAGAAAAAATAAAAATACTTGCTGTCGAGGATAATCCTACTGACGCTGAATTGCTGAAACGCCATCTTGAAAAAGCCGGATTCAATTTCGATTGGATGCACGTTACCACAAGAAAGGAATATGAAAGAGCGCTGCCCGAATTCAAGCCGGATCTTGTTCTTGCCGATTATCACCTGCCATCGCTTAATGGCCTTGAAGCTTTCCGCATTCAGCAGAAAAAATTACCAGGTATTCCTTTCATCATTGTTTCTGCAACCATCGGTGAAGAAAAGGCAGTGGAACTGATCAAGTCCGGTGTTACTGATTATGCATTAAAGGATAAAATTTTCACACTCGGGCCAAAGATCGAAAGAGCAATAAAAGAACATGAAGAAGAGATTGAAAAGAAAAATGCCGACAGGAAAATAAAAGTGCAGCATGAAAAACTGAATGAGATCGCTTTCCTTCAGTCGCACCAGGTGCGCAGCCCGCTTGCGAGCATTCTCGGGCTCATCGAACTCATTGACTTCGGGAACCAGAAAAATCCGAAGAATGAAAAAGTATTCAGTAACCTGAAAGTAGCCCTAAAAGATTTTGATAAAGTCGTGCGCAAGATCGTTGACAAGACCAATGATATTGAAAATACTGAGTACGATTCATAATTTTATTTCACTTTCTTCTTTTTATCAATTCCAAAACTCCATTGATGAAAGTAAGAGGATGAACAGGATTTCCAGGCACATACAGATCGATTTTATAGTTATCGAGGAAACTCCTGTTCAACGCAGGACTGTCAATGAAAATTCCGCCACTGATAGCATCTGTTCCCGCAAGAATTATGATTTTAGGTTCAGGAATTGCGTCATAACAATTCTGTAACGGAGCCGCCATATTTTCAGTGATGGGCCCGGTGATCACAATACCATCGGCATGACGCGGTGAAGCAACAAATTCAATTCCGAATCTTCCCATATCAAAATTCACATTGCCGCATGCATTCAATTCCAGTTCACAGCTATTATCCCCTCCTGCAGAAACCTGCCGCAGTTTCAATGAACCACTGAAATATTCTGAGATCTCTTTCCGCACAATTTCCCGATTTAGCGTAATTAATTTATCGTCTCCTTCTTTTACAATTAATCGTTCACGATCATTCGTGGATAGTTTGTAATCTTTCGTGAATTTTATTTTGTCGGGGAAAGCGATCGCACATTCTCCGCAGAAAGTACATTTTCCGAGATCAATGCTCACAGGATTAAGTGAAATAGCTTCAGTAGGACAAATTTCTGCGAGAGCTGTAGTATCGGTTTTTTCATTGGAGATTTGTGGCCTTCCCCTGAAAATTCCGGGCACTTCTGCTTTTGTTACATCGGGAATGTATTGCTTTCCCTGGTGGATCAGTATTTTAAAATTTCCAAACATTTTTTTCTTTTTTAAAGATCATGGCCGCAATAACTCAGGTCAAAACTTTTATTGCAAATGGGAAAATCAGAGATCTCATTATTGCGAACGGCTAAAGCCAAGGCAAGCCAGTTATGCTGCGATGGATCTTTTATTTTATAATGCAGTAATTCTCCTTTTTCATCGGTGATGGCGCAATGGCAAATTTCACCTCTCCATCCTTCGACAAGTGAAAGCGAGAAAGAAGATGGCGAAGGTGATTTTAATTCCTGCCGGCTTTTATTTTCTGTAGGAATATTTTTCAGCATTTCTTTTATGTAACCGATCGATTGTAATATTTCTTCCCTGCGTATCTGTGTGCGCGAGTAAACATCGCCGTGATTTTTTATTGCGGGATCGTGATTCAATTGCGGATACAGGTCGTGCGGATGCGTGCTGCGTATATCACGTACAATCCCCGACATTCTTGCCGACATGCCAACTGTTCCTGTAGCAAGGGCCTGCTCATTACTTACCATTCCTGTCTTTTCCAATCGCGATAAGACACTCGGCAATGTTTTGAATTCACGATACATTTCATTGAAATCGGGCTCAAATTCTTCAAAAAGATTTTTCAGTTGTTCCCCGTTTTCTTTTGTGAATGGGAAATTATTTTTTCCCGCACGTATCAGTCCTTTCGATAACCGGTTCCCGCACCACAACTGTAAAAAATTAATAACCGGCGTTCGCAATCTTCCGAAAACTGAACTGCCAAGCTGGTAAGCGATGTCTGTGCAAATCGCGCTCAGGTCGCCGGTGTGGATAGCAATGCGTTCCAGTTCCAGCGCCAGCGTGCGCACGAATTGAAGATCTTCTTCTGCACGGTAGCCGCACAAACTTTCCCGGAGATTTACAAATGCAGTAGTGTGTCCAGCCACGGTATCGCCGGCAATATTTTCTGCAAGGGTCGTTCGTTGCAAGAGTTTTTTCTTTTTCAGAAATAATTTTTCAATTCCACGATGCTGGTATCCGAGTTGAATTTCCAGGTGGAGGATCTGTTCTCCATTGCAGGTGAAACGAAAATGCCCGGGTTCAATTATTCCGGCGTGAATTGGGCCAACTCCTACTTCATGCAGTTCTTCGCTGTCTATCGAATAGAACGGATAATTATCAATCCGGGAATTTTTATCAGCGCGGTCAAATGGAAAACGCAGCGGTTTCAGCCAGGGATGATCGCTGTAATTGATGCCATAGTTTTCGTGGATCTCTCTCTCGAATGAGTGAAAAGCAAGATGATGTTTTGTAAGTGAGGGCAATGTGGAATCGGAAAGTACAACGGTGGAAAAAACAGCAATGGTATGTTCCATGTCATTCGCGATGCAGGAAATCAGTTTGAGTTTATTTCCTTCGGGGAAAGCAAAATAATTTACACAATGATTGTATTCCTGCTGAAGGAGAGAAATATTGTGTGCTGAAAATTGTGCGTAATCGAGCACAGGTATCTCACCGAGAGCAATGGTTTGATTGTTTTTAATGCTTGTATCTTCTGTCATGTTCAATGTGGTAAATGGGTGATTGCACTATTGATAAGTTGTACAAATTCCGCCGGGGGATGGAGCCCGAGATAGATCACGAGTGCGAGTAAAATAAAATGGCTGTACGATTCAACGGCAGGAATTTTTTCCACTTTCTCGTCATTAAAACCAACCGGAGGAATAAAAAGTATTTTTAAAATATTTTTTCCGAACGACCAGATGATCAGTGTAAGAAGAAGCAGGATAAAAGCGAGTATCCACCAGTTTCCTGATTCGAACAAAGAACGGAAGACGAGGAATTCACTTACGAACATTCCTGATGGAGGCATTGCGGTGACAATGAAAAAAGCAAACAACAACACCAGCGCACCGGTGAGATTGTATTTGAAATAATTTCCAATGTCGTAAATGCTTTTGCTTTTATAAATCCGGTAGATCTGACCGGTTTGAAAAAATAAAGTCGGCTTGGTGAAAGAGTGAAGAACAAGATGAAGGATCGCAGCATAACGGCCTATTCCCCCTGCAGCCAGGCCGATCACCACCAATCCCATGTGATACACGCCCGAGTACGCGAGCATGCGTTTGATGTTTTTTACACGGAGCATGTACACCGTCGCAACAAAAACAGAAAGAACTCCGGAGATGAGAATAATTTTATTCGACCAACTGTAGATGGAAGTGTGACTGATGATTTCGTAAAAACGAAAGATGCCGAAAAATCCTACAGTCATGAGTACACTTCCTATCAGCGCTCCTGCAGGCGAAGGCGCTTTGTCTTTTGCATCAATGCCCGCTGTGTACATCGGAACCAATCCGGCTTTCGCTGTGTAACCGGTGAAGATGAAAAGGAAAGCGAGTTTTAACCAGAAGACATTTAGAACCGGGGCTTTTTCGATCAGCGACTGGTAAGAAAGATTTTTCAATCCTGCTTCCTGTAAAGCAAGCGTCAGAAAAAGAATACCGATGAAAACAAGTGTAATGCTGATCGAGCAGACAAAAATATATTTCCAGGTGCCTTCCAGCGTGCGCACATTTCTCCTGTGATAAATAAGAGCGGAAGCACTCAGCGTGGTGAGCTCAACAAAAACCCAGGTAACACCAATGTGGCTGGCAAGATAAGCCGCACTCAGCGACGCAATGAGCAACACTGTTGCCGCATGATAAATTCCGCGCTCACGCGGAATGTCGCGGTTATGTTTGAAATAAATATAACTGTGATAAAAAGCGGGAATGCACACAATACTCAATACGACGAGGAAAATAACGGCCAGCGAATCCGGCATAAAATATCCCGAATCTTCAATGTTCAGGTGCCTGTATTCGTAAATAGTAAAGATCCATTGCAACAATAAAAAAATTCCGGATAGCAGGTAGTTCACGGTTTTATTCCGGTTGTAGAATAATAACACGCCGATGACAAATGCTCCAATAAGATAAATTCCAATCATAATTTCAGTTCATTAGTCTTTTAAATTTCTGAGTTGCTCTACATCCTGTTCTTTCAGAACATCGCCGATCTTATTTACAAAAATTCCGAGCAGGAGCACCCCCACAAAGATGTCGAGCAGGATTCCGGTATTCACCAGCATTGGCATTTCATTTCCTACTGCAAGAGAAAGAACAAATACACCATTCTCGATGACCAGGAATCCCATGACGTGTGTGATGATCTTTCTTCTGGTTGTGATGATGAAAAGCCCGGTAAAAAGCGCGGACAAAGCCACTACGAAAAATATTTTCCGGAGATGAGGATCATGAATTGTATTCGACAGCAGGAATGAACCGAGGATGATGATGGTGATGATGACGAGTGAAATAAAATTGGGAAGAAAAGGTTCTGCCTCCCGGGTGATATTGTTCTTGTTGATGATATAATTCAGGAACAATGGAATAACTATAGCTTTAAATACAATAGTTTCCATCAGGACAAAAACAAGGTTAATGGTATTTATTTCTATCAGCTCAATAAAAGCCACGCCGAAAAGCAACACCCCCTGTATCGCAAGAATGGAAATGTACGTATAGAGCCGCTTCGCCACACCGATATAGATGAGCGTGATCAGGAAAGTAATCAGCAGGATGTTGGTCATTGCATTTAAGTATTAAATAATTTTCCCGAGCATCAGTAATACACCCAGGAAAATGAGCAGTGAAATGGAAGTGAGTGTGAAAATGAACTGTGGGTTGTGGTTCATCCTGAAACGCGCCATGAACGATTCGATGATCCCTACCCCGATAGCGAACAGCGCCTGCGTGGCAATGAAAATGGGAATGGAATAATACAATTCATGACCGGGTGTAAGAAAAAAATTGGCGATGATGGCGCCGTACATGGCGAATTTCAGGTTGGTGGTATAAAAAATCAGTCCGAGATCGAATCCGCTGTTATCAAGGATCATCACTTCGTGGATCATCGTTAATTCCAGGTGTGTTTTCGGATCATCTACCGGCATTCGGCTGTTCTCTACCATCGCGATGATGACAATGACAAAAGCAGCCAGCGTTCCCACAGCATAAGAAATGTAGGAGCCAAAATGGAGAGTGCTGAAAATTTCAAAAAAGGAAGTGTGCCCGGTCAGCAAGGCAAATGATCCCATGAGAATAAAAAATGCGGGTTCCACCAGCAAGGAATAAAGCGCCTCACGGCTCGCTCCCATTCCTTCAAAACTGCTGCCGGTGTCGAGCGAAGAAATGATCATGAAAAATTTTCCGAGTGCCAGTGTGTAAGCGAAAAAAACAAAATCTCCGTTGAAAGAAATCAATCCACGCTGGTCGCCGAAAGGAATGAACAGCACTGCTACCAGCACCGATGAAAAATAAACAGAAGGTGCAACCTGAAAAACAAAACTGGTTGTCTTGCTGTACACGGCGCCTTTCCTGAACAGGCGCCAGATATCTTTCAGCGGCTGAAAAATTCCCGGACCTTTGCGCCCCGACAAAATACTTTTTGTGCGGATGATGATTCCCGTAAAAAACAAACTGGTAATGATGATCAGAAGCAAACTCGTGACAGGCATGGTTAAATCTGTTTAAATAGTTGAATTATGTAATGAGCCACATTCAGCAGCAATGGAATTACAATTGCAATAAAAATGAAGATTACTCCATAAAGGATATAGAATTGAGGATTTCCATTCTGTAAAAAACGAAATCTTCTCATAAAACCTTTCAGGTACCTGATCGGAGTATCTATCAGTAAAGCCTCCATCCGGTCATAAGGATGTGTAACGGTGTGAACCGGTTCCGGAAATATGCCCTTCATTTCAGTTTCCTTTTTATTCATCATCAGAACTGGTTTTACCAGCTTACGGTAGGAACGAACAAAAGAATTAGCGGTGTACTGGAGTTTCGGTGTCGGGGCAACATATCCGCAACCCCACGTAGGAGCGCTTGAAATATTTTTCGAAGCTGTTATTTTTTTTCGCACTAAGAAGGTGAGCGCAGAGAGAAGGATCAATCCTGCAACCGAAATGCTGATCTTCTGCAGCGTGGAAATAAATGCAGAAACGGAAGCATCAGCAGGTAGCCCGCTTGTAAAAAGTGCAAGTGGTTTTTCAATAACGCCAACGAAAAATTGTGGAACTATCCCGATGAGAATAATAAGAACTGCAACAAGATATTTCGGAAAAAGTTTTGAAAACTCAGCTTCTTGAACCTGCGCTTGATGCGGATGGCGTTCAGTTCCGAGAAAAATAACGCCGAATGCTTTTGTGAAACAGAGCAGCGCCAGTCCGCCGATGAGTACGAGCCCGCAAATGGAAACGATCATATTCATCGCCAGCGAAAGTTTGTCGAGATGAATGGCGTGGAATAAACCTGAGTAAATAAGAAATTCAGAAATAAATCCGTTGAATGGGGGAAGGCCGCAGATGGCCAATGCAGCAACTAAGAAAAGAAAAGCCGTATGCGGCATTTTCCTGATCAATCCACCGAGGTGTTCAATATCCATTGTATGCGTGGCCTGGTAAACCGTTCCTGCGCAGTAAAACAAAAGTGATTTGAAAAGAGAATGATTCAGTGTGTGCAGGAGCGCGCCCGCAAAACCTGCAAATGCCAGATAAGAATTATGCATTCCAATTCCTATTGCACCCAACCCGATTCCTATTCCGATAATGCCGATGTTCTCGATGCTGTGATACGCCAGCAATTTTTTTACGTTGTGCTGCACAATCGCAAGCATCACCCCATACACTCCTGAAATTACTGAAATGATGAGCACCGTGTAACCCATCACGAGATAATTTCCTTTTATCAGCAACAGCATTCGCAGGATCCCGAAAATCCCGAGTTTGATAATTACACCCGACATTATTCCTGAAATGTGTGCCGGTGCTGCAGGGTGCGCATACGGAAGCCAGGTGTGAAACGGAACAAAACCGGCTTTGATCCCGAATCCAATGAAAAAGCAGGAAAATAAAACAAAACTTACAGCGTGTGTCACTGCAGAACTGTACTGTGTGATCGCGTTGAAATCATAAGAGCCGGTATGAAAATGAATCCAGATAAAACCGATCATCAGGAAAACAATTCCTATGTGCGCCTGCACGAGATAGTTGATCCCCGCTTTTATCGTTTCAATTTTGTGGTGTTCAAAAATTACCAGAAGGAAAGAGCAGATCGCCATCATTTCCCACACGCAGAGAAAAGCAAGAAAATTCTGAACGCAGAAAATCCCGATCATAGAAAAATGGATCACTATATAGCTCACGAAATGCAAAGAAAGATTGGCCCGCTGTCCTTTATACTGTTTCATATAACGCCTTCCGTACAGGATGCCGGTAAGCAAAGTGAAATTCGTCAGTAAAATAAACCACGCGGCAAGCGCATCCACTCTCACGGGGATATTCCCGAAAATATATCCTCCATAAATATTTTCCTGGCAGGGTTGTCCGCAAAAAACTTTAATAGCGATAAATGAACTCAATCCTGCATTTACCAATACACCAAGCGCAGCCATGCTCCCTTTCCATCCTTCGTTCACGAAGATCGTGAGGAAGAGAAAAAGAACGGTCACCAGGAATATCCAGTTACTGAAACTCATTTATAACCAGTTAAAGAATGTTGCTGCGATCAGCGCCACAATAAAGAAAAATCCGTAAAGCACGTACGTCTGAATTTTTCCATTATGGATGAACGCGAAATAGTTGAAGAAACCGATGATGCGGTTGTTTGCTTTGTGAATAATATTGGCCTCAAAAAATTCGATGTAGTGCGAAGTGAATTTTCTTTTTCCGGGGAAAACAGTCTGTGCATCCATTTCGGCATATTTCTTTTTTTCCGAAGTAATGAAACTCAGAAGTTTTGCCAGCGATTTGGAAAATGATTTGCCCGTGTATTGCATTCTCCTGTTTTGTGCAACATATCCGCAACCCCACGTGTTATAATAAGAGGATATTCTGCGTGCAGTAATATTTTTTCTCGCCAGGAAAATCAGGAATACAATTCCTGCCATGATCAACGAAACTTTTCCGACCATGGTCATCGTTTGCAGGGAAAGCGAAACAAAATTCCCCGGGGAAAAAGCAGGATCAAATACGCTCACGATTGAAGTTACCGAGTGCAGAACAATACCCGGAAAAATTCCGATGAAAAGCATGACCGAAAAAATAAGATAGAGCGGCAAACGCATGATAAAAGAAACTTCTTCCGGCTCATGTTGTAATTCCGTACGTGGCGAACCGAGAAATATTGTTCCGAATGTTTTTGTAAAGGTGAGCAGGGAAATTCCTCCAACGATCGCAAGTCCCGATATGCTAAGGATCATGAGCGAACTGAATTGAATATTATCGGATTTGATTCCCTCGATCAACCCGGAATAAATAAGGAATTCAGAAATAAATCCATTCAACGGTGGAAGCCCGCAGATGGCGAGCGCTCCCACGAGAAAGAAAAAAGCAGTGGAAGGCATTTTTTTTATCAGACCGCCCAGTTGCTCCATGTTTCTCGTGTTCGTTTGACGATAAATATTTCCTGCCGCGAAAAACAGCAGCGATTTATAAAGTGAATGATTCAGCGTATGAAGCAAAGCGCCGGCAAATCCGATATACATGATAAAATTATTCCCGCTTCCTTTCCCGATCAATCCAAGTCCGATGCCCGTACCAATGATCCCGATATTTTCTATTGTGCAGAAAGCAAGCATGCGTTTGAAATCGGAATGTACAGCGGCATTGAGAATCCCGTAAAAAGCAGTGAGTACAGATAACACGAGGATAATTTCTCCGGCTCTCAGCAAATCGGAACATAGATAGGCGCTCATTCGAAGCAAACCATAAATGCCCATCTTGACAATGACTCCCGACATCACGCCCGATATGTGCGAGGGCGCTGCAGGGTGCGCGTGCGGCAGCCAGGTGTGTAAGGGAACAAATCCTGCTTTGATGCCGAACCCGAGAAAAAAAAGTACACACAACCATCCTGCACGGTGATGATGAAAAAATGAGGCGACGGAATTAAAATCAAAAGATCCTTCTGAAAAATAAATCCAGATGAAGGCGATGGAAAGAAACACCACTGCAAGATGCATCTGCACAAAATAATTTACACCTGCTTTAATAGTTTGATAACGCTCGTGTTCAAACAGGATCAGCAGCAAGGAAGTCAGCGACATGATCTCCCACGCAATTAAAAAAGCAAGTCCGTGCTGCAGCATGCAAACCCATAGCATGGAAACCTGGAACAACACAAATAATATCCAGTGTAAAGAAATATTTGCTTTTTGATCTTTATAAGGTTTCATGTAACCGATTCCGTACAATGCACCATTCACGCAAGTGAAATTAATAATGAGCATGAACCAGGCGGAAAGCCCGTCGATCCTAAGCGGAACATCACTGAAAAAAGAAATTCCATAAAGGTGAATTTCCAAAGGTTTACCGGCCAATGCATGTATGGCAGGAACAGAGGTTACCACTGCATTCAGAAGTACCAGCACAAAACCTGCAACAGAGCGATAAGCTGCGGGAAGGAACGGGATCAGCACGATTCCCGCTCCGCAAAAGATCAATGACCAGGAAATAAATTGAAAGTTTTCCACACAAAATATTTTACCGGAGTTTTTCTGTTGACATTAAGTATGGATGGATGTGGAATTAAAACAAGCGAATGTACAGGCGAAAATTATTTGTCAGAGACAAATTCGCAGAAAATTAGGAACTGTATATGGTTGATAAAGCAATTTACGCTGTCAATGTGTCACCGTTTTCCTATTGGCATTACCTTTGATCTTGCAATAACTCAATTCTGCATGTTGTGATCAACAATGAATTATCACAACTGAAAACCGGAAACAGTAAACACAAAACACCATGTCAACAGGAACCATCAACGTACAAACGGAAAATATTTTTCCGATCATCAAGAAATTCCTCTACTCCGACCACGAAATTTTTATGAGAGAATTGGTTTCGAATGCCGTTGATGCTTCGAAAAAACTGAAAGCGCTGAATTCACTCGGGGAATTCGCCGGCGAATTAGGATCGCTTGCAGTTACCATTAACATTGATAAAGAAAATAAAACGATCACGGTTTCGGATAACGGAATCGGGATGACAGAAGAAGAGGTGGAAAAATACATCACACAGGTTGCATTTTCCGGCGCCGAAGAATTTGTGCAGAAATACAAAGACAAAACCGATGCGGTGCAGGGAATCATCGGGCACTTCGGCCTCGGATTTTATTCGGCATTCATGGTGGCGGCGAAAGTCGAACTCGTTACAAAAAGTTATAAAGACGATTCTTCTGCCGTGAAATGGAGTTGCGATGGAAGCCCTAATTACACGATAGAACCTTCGGAAAGATCCGGGAGAGGAACCGATGTGATCCTGCATATTGCTGATGATTCAGCGGAATTTCTCGAAGAGAACCGCATTGAAGAAATTCTCACAAAGTATTGCCGGTTTCTTCCGGTGGAAATCCGTTTCGGAACGCATGAAATTGAAATTGTTCCTGCTGAAAAGGATAAGGACGGGAAAGAACTAAAACCAGCGGAAAAAGAAACGGTTCCTGCCGTGATCAATAATCCGAATCCGGCGTGGACTAAAAAACCTGCTGAACTTACCGACGATGATTATAAAAAATTCTATCGCGAATTGTACCCGATGAATTTTGAAGAACCGCTTTTCTGGATCCATCTCAATGTAGATTATCCTTTTCATCTCACAGGCGTACTTTATTTTCCAAAAATCAAAAAGAGTTTCGAAGTTCAGAAAGAAAAAATTCAACTCTACAGCAATCAGGTTTTTGTAACGGATAATGTGGGCGAGATCGTTCCCGATTTTCTTACGCTGCTCCGCGGCGTCATCGATTCGCCCGATATTCCGCTCAACGTTTCCCGCTCTTATCTTCAAAGCGATTCGAACGTGAAGAAAATTTCTTCACACATCACAAAAAAAGTAGCGGATAAACTGGAAGAACTTTTCAAAAAAGACAGAACGGATTTTGAAACGAAATGGGAAGACATCCGCATTTTCGTTCAATACGGAATGATCAGCGATGAAAAATTCTACGAGAAAGCATTGAAATTCGCATTGCTGAAAAATACAGAAGGAAAATGTTTTACGCTGGAGGAATACCGTGAAAAAATTTCTGCCACGCAAACCGATAAAGACGGCAAACAGGTTTTCCTCTATGCATCGAATGCCGATGAGCAACACAGTTTTATTGACGCGGCGGGATCAAGAGGATACGATGTGCTCATTCTCGACAGCATGATCGACGCGCATTTCATCAATCACGTCGAATCGAAAATGGAAAAAGTTTCTTTCGTGCGCGTGGACAGTGACACGGTGGACCGGCTCATTAAAAAATCGGACGATCTTCCTTCGAAACTTTCCGACAAAGAACAGGAAGAAATAAAAAACGTGATCGAAGCGGTGATGCCAAAAGAAAAATTCAACGTCACATTCGAAAGTCTTCTGGACACAGACGCACCCATGCTCGTTACGCGACCTGAATTCATGCGCCGCATGAAGGACATGAGCGCGCTCTCGGGCGGGAGCAGGAATATGTTCGGCAACTTTCCCGACATGCATAATCTTGTGGTGAATGCCAATCATCCACTCGCTTCAAAAATTCTCAATGAAAAAGATGAAGTGAAAAAAAAGGAAATTGTAAAACAGGCAACCGATCTTGCTTTGCTCGCGCAAGGATTACTAAAGGGAGAAGAGCTGACGAATTTTATCAAACGAAGTGCGGAGAGGATTTGAGTAAGCAGTGGCAGTTGTCAGTGGCAGAAAGTAGTCGAAAAAAATTTCTCAATACGCATAACCCATGACTCAATACCCATAACCAGGCACATGCAAATTATTTTCCGGAGGATTTTTCTCTCAGCAGCAATAATATTTTTCTCCTGCAATTTATGCGCTCAATTCTGGAAACACACCGGCAATTTCGGGCTTCGTGCAAGCTACAACTACGATGGCCACTGGAGTTCCATTGGCATTGCTCCAATATATTTTCAGCGTTTCAAACAGGCAAGTGATACTTCAGCCGACATGACGATCGCTTCAAGGATATTCGGAATAGGAGCGGAGTACAGGATAGGCGCTCCGAAAATGATCCAGGAATATTATGCCGATGCTTCTTTTCATTTCCTGATTGCAGGCGTGCGCGCGAAAGCTGCGGTTTTTATTTCCGGAACCAACATCACGTATGCGTTCGTGCCCGCGATAGGTTTGAGTATTTGCGGATATATTTTTGTGAGCGGGGAATATGTTTTTCCAATGCAGAATATTGATCCCGTCGGTGTGAAAGGATCACGGTTGGAAGTGGAATTCAATTATCCTTTTCACAAACCCAATAAAAAATTCTGGCACCCTTACCCGGTTCGTGAATGAAAATTCCAAACAACAAATCCCAACAAACAAAAGCAACACAACAAACACAAGCAACCAACATGTACCGTCGCGATTACATTCTGAAAATGATCGAAGAATTTGCAAGAGCGATCGCAGTTTCCATTGGTTTGAAAGATTCCGGAAGAGACAGTGAAGCGCTGGAAGAATTGCGGAAAGCTTACAGTACGTGGTACGGACTGAACTCCGGAGATTTTTTGTCGATGAGTGAAAAAGAATTTCTGGAGTTGCTGGTGAACGAAAAAAAACTTTCTGTTTCGCAGCTGGAAATTCTTGCGAAAGCGCTGATGACGGAAGGAAATATTCTTGGAGTTCACCCGTTGTCATTGGAGAAAGACCGTTTCAGGAAAGCGTTGTGCCTTTATGAATTCGCCGATAAAACTGACACCGCCACTTTTTCTGCAGAGCGAAAACAAACGATCCTGTTGCTGAAAGAAAAGGTGTACAATGAAAAACCGTGATTTTATCCTGAAGGAGTTATCATTGGCGACCGGATTAATATTGCCACAGATTAAATTCTCATAACTCATAACCCGCAACCCATAACCAATCTTTTTCCCTATTTTTGTTTTAACCCTCACAAAAAAGTATTTATGAAAAAAATTCATCTCCTGCTTCCTGCTGTTTTATTGCTTTTCACCGGAAAGATCCATGCGCAAATGGATGTAGAACTTGTCAATTCCGGTACGATCCTCTTCGAAGGTGCGCTCGATTATGCGCTCGGAAGTTATTCCAAAGCAGAAGAAGTTTATAAGAAAGTCGGCGCGAACGATACGAATTATGCCGAGGTCTCGCGTGATCTTGCACTCGCTTACAGCGCCGATAAGGAAGATAGTTTGTGCGCATACACCTGTAAATACGGACTCGATCTTCATACGGAATATGATCCCGATTTTTATAATCTCCTCGGAAATTCGCTGAAGGAAATGGGTAAATATGATTCTGCTTTTCATGTACTCGATCGTGCAATTAAACTTTATCCCTACTATTATCTTTTTCATTACACCAAGGGAATGGCTTATGTGAAAATGAATAAGTATAAAGAAGCACAGGAATGTTTTCAGGATGCGGTGAAGTTGAATCCTTTTCACGCCGACAGTCATTTCATGTTGGGAAAAACATGTTCTGAACAGGGGCGAATGATCCCTGCAATTCTTTCCTATGAATTTTACCTGTTGCTCGATGCCCAATCGGAACGTTCGCAGAAAGTGGTTTCTTCACTCGAAGATATGACCACGGGAGATTATCAGCCCGACCCGGATCTGAAACTCAGCATCAGTGAAGCAGGCGACGATTGTTTCAGCGACATCAATGACATGATCGCTTCCGGAAAAGCGTACGATAAATCGTACAAGAATAAAACGAAGATCAATTTGAAATTAGTGAAGCAGATGCAAATGCTTTTTGAACAATTGAAATATAAAGACGGAACCGGCAACTGGTGGATGGAAAATTATGTTCCGTTCTTTAATGCCCTGCAGGCGCAGAATTATTTTACGCCGTTCATTACTTTATCGCTTGCTCCTGTTGCATCGAACAATACGACGGTGATGAAATCATTCAAGAAGAACAAAAAGAAGATCACTGAATTCTCCAAGTGGGCGGTAAAATATCTCAAGCAGAATATGAAACATCCTGTGGTCGACCTGCTCAGCGATAAAACGAATCCCGATTATACGTTCAATGATGATTATTCCATTGGAGGAGTCGGCCATTCCGATGCGAAAGATAATCCGGTAGGCGAATGGATTTTCTTCTGGGAAAAATGCGGAGCTGTTTTTTCAAAAGGAAGTTACAACGCGCAGGGCAATAGAGAAGGAGAATGGAATACGTATTATCGAAACGGGCAACTCATGGAAAAAGCAACGTATGTGAATGGCTTGAAGGAAGGGCCCAGCGAACAGTACCATGAAAATGGATTGCTCGCATTCAAGTGCACGTACACGAAGGATATGGTCGATGGAGAATACACGACTTACGCGATCCACGGTGGAATAAAAGAAAAAGCAAGCATGAACAAAGGTGTTTTCGAAGGAGACGCGTTCACTTATTTCAGCAATGGAGCGGTGCGCGCTTCTATGCACTATAAAGCGGGAAATCTCACTGGCGAATTCGATCTCTATACGCTCGACGGAAAAATTTCTTCGAAAACAAATTACCTCATGGGCAAGCGAAACGGAACCGCTACGGAGTATTTCTCCAATGGAAAAACAAAAAGCGAAGGCGATTACAAGAATGATGATGCCATTGACGAATGGAAAATTTATTTTGAGAATGGGAACATTCAGCGCGAGGGAATGTTCAAGGAAGCCGGCAACCGAGAAGGTGTATGGAAAGAATATTACCGCAATGGAAAAGTTTCTGCCGACGCAACTTACAAGAGCGGAAAATACAATGGGAAAGTAAATCAATTTGACACCGACGGCGTCCTCTATGAGACCGATCTGTATTCTTCCGGCACACTGAAAACGGTCACTTACTTCGACAAATCTGGAGGAACCATTGCAGAATACGAGATGAAGGAAACCACCACGGTGAAAGAATATTTTCCGAATGGTGCTGTGTCGGGAGAAGGAGATTACGTGGACGGGCACCGCGATGGCGACTGGAAAATTTATTCTGCCAATGGCGGATGGCTCAGGGCGAAAGAACATTATCGTTATGGTTTTCTGAGCGGCACACGTAAAGAATATTTCCCGAATGGAACTGAAAAAGAAGAATCCGATTATTTCTACGATTCGCAGGATGGGTATTACAAATCCTGGTACTCCAATGGAAAACTCGAATCGGAAGGAAATTATTCCGGCGGAGAAAAAGCCGGCGACTGGTATTATTACAATGAGCGCGGAGGATTCAATTCGCATAAATATTACATCAATGGAAGTGAACACGGACTGCAGATCTTCTTCGATAAAAAAGGAAGAAAGAATGAAGAAGATTTTATCAAGGAAACTTTTCTCTGGTCACGCACGCGTTTCGATTCTACCGGCGCTGTGATTTATAAATGGGAATCTGATAATGGTACAGGCAAATTCGATTTCCCTTACCCGGGCGGAAAAGATTTTGTGGTCACGAATTATAAGGACGGTTACCGCGAAGGAGAATTACACAAGTACGCTTTTGACGGGCAGGACCTGATCCTTTCAAATTATATCAATGGTGTTCAGTTCGGCGTTCGCAAGGAATTTTACCCGGTCACCGGAAAACCTTTCCTCGAAACAAATATGGATTACGACAATCGCAATGGCAGTAGCAATGCATGGTGGGAGAATGGAAACAAACGATGGGAAGAAAATTATTACGACGGCGATCTCAATGGCATGCAGAAATATTATCACGAGAACGGGCAGATCTTCAAACAGGGAACCTGGGAAATGGGAAATGTGAATGGTGAACTGGAATATTATTCCGACAACGGTTCGCTGCAATATGCGAGGTATTACAAAGATGGAAATGTACTCGGCTATTCTTATCCTGATAAGGACGGAAATTTATTAGCCCCGATGATCAAACTGAAAGATGGCAGTGGCGATTTCACCGGCTACTACCAGAATGGCGATACTTCCATCTGCGGAAAATATGACAATGGAAAATTAACCGGCCACGTGGTCACGTATTATCCGAATGGAAAAATTTCTGACGACGAGAATTATGATCATTACGATTATGTGGGTTCACAGAAATACTATTATTCCAATGGAAACCTCCACAAAGAACTCAACTACTTCTGCGATCAGCTCGATGGCGTTCAGAAATATTATTATGAGAACGGGCAACTCGAGCACACGGAGTATTATATCCTCGGTGATAATTTTGGCGTGTGGAAATTTTATTCTCCGGCCGGCCAGGAGATCCGCTCGCAAACCTGGTATGACGATATGCAACTCGCAGAAACCATTACGCGTATAGACACGCAGGCCGATCATCCGAAAAAAGATATCAAAAAGGGCGGCGGAAAATAATTGCCGCACGTGCGCGACTAAGAAGTTGTTGTAATTTTTTTTTCAATGGTAAAATTCGGAAAGTGGATCGGTGGCGGATTGGGTTGGGCGTTCGGCGGGCCTATCGGCGCTTTGCTTGGATTTACTGTCGGCGCCATTCTTGATTCAGCAACCATCACTGTTTCTTCCGGAAATTTTACAGGAACAGATGCAGACATGCATTATGATCCTACTGCCGCACGCGGCGATTTTGCAGTGAGTCTTCTCGTACTCACCGCAGCCGTAATGAAGAGCGATGGAAAAGTTTTAAAATCAGAACTCGATTTTGTAAAACGTTTTCTCGTTGCACAGTTCGGCAATGAACAGGCGCAGCGTTTGCTTCCTGTTCTGAAAGATCTGCTCAACCGCGATATTCCCGTGCACGAGGTGTGCGCGCAGATCAGGCGCTACATGCCCGAGCCGCAGCGTTTGCAATTGCTGCATTACCTTTTCGGAATTTCAAAAGCAGACGGAGAAGTTCACCCGAAAGAAATTTCCGCCATTTCCGATATTGCTTCATCTCTCGGAATTTCGAATGACGATTTTCTTTCCGTGAAGTCCATGTATGCGCGCGATGCCGGTAACGATTACAGCATTCTCGAAGTGGATGCGGAGGCAACGGATGAAGAAGTGAAAAAAGCATATCGCAAAATGGCCGTGAAATATCATCCCGATAAAGTGGCCGACCTCGGAGAAGAAGCTCAGAAAAATGCGAAAGAACAATTTCAGAAAGTGCAGGAAGCGTATGAGAATATCAAGAAGGTAAGGGATTTAAAGTAGTGAGTTATGAGTTCTGAGTTATGGGTTTGAGATAACTCATAACCCATCACTTCATCAGCAGATCTATTCCATCCACCAGTTCCGGTTCTACAATGGTAATGCAGTCATGGGAATAAGATTCGAACCATTCACTGAGTTTCTCATGCGGAATGAATTTCACCCCGTCGTCAAATGGTTCCGGTTGTTCCACATCATTCAATAATAATCCCATCTGTTGTTTCCCTGTTTTGAAAAATATTCTCGCCGGTGATCCGGCATACAAGACTTCTGTCATAATTATTTGTTTTACGATACAATATTAAAAATGTAGTATTATGTCATCGTTATGGAAAAATGAACCCCTCATTATGAATTCATCTGACAGTCCGTCACCAAAATCAATTCTGGAACAACAATTGACAACTTAGCACATGCCCGGATTGAAAAAACATCTTGTACTTCTCAACGGATTATTTCCATTCACATTCGTTGTGTTGCTCTGGCTCATTCAACTCGCCCAGGGATTTCTCCAGCAGGATTGGGGAATTTATTCCGTGAATCCAAGAACAGCAGGCGGCCTCATCGGCATTTTCACTTCACCATTGCTGCATGCCGGATGGAAACATCTCATCGGCAATACGGTTCCATTACTCGTCCTCGGATTTTTGCTTTTTAATTCTTACCGCGAAATTGCCGGAAAAGTTTTCTGGCTCATTTATCTTCTCAATGGAATTCTGCTCTGGCTCTTTGCGCGCAGCGCCATTCATCTCGGTGCGAGTGGAGTGGTTTACGGCATGGCCTCCTTTCTTCTCTTCAGTGGATTCATTCGCCGTCACCAGCAACTGGCCATGCTTTCTTTTCTTGTCATCTTTCTTTACGGAAGCCTGGTGTGGGGAATTTTTCCGTTCGATCCGCACGTTTCCTGGGAAGCACATCTCTACGGCGGACTCACGGGGCTGGTTCTTGCAATTGTATTGCGGAAAGAAGGACCGCAACCGAAAAAATATTTCCAGGAAGAAGAAGAAGAAACTGAAACAAATCCGGAAAATGAGGCCGGCACCAATGAAAAATTCCCTTCTGAAAATGATAATAATTCACAAATGAAGATCATTTATTCTTACAAAGAAAAAAATGAAAATACGAATGCGGACGAGGATGCGTTATAGTTTCATTAACTTAGTGAAACACTAAAGGAGAAACATGTTCGTGGTAAATATTTTTCATCGGAAAGTTTTGTGGTGTTGTTTTATTTTTTTTATTCCATTTAATTTTAATGCGCAGGAATTCAAAAACGGTAATCTCGAAGGTGAAGTGCATGAAAAATCGGAATTGCCGAACAACTGGGAGAATATTCCATACGATGATCCTGTTTGTCTTGCCAATGAGCCCGGGCGCGATTCCCCCGATCTTACGAGTGAGGATCAACCGAGTGTAGAATACGGCATCAATGGAAAACCATATTCAGGAAAAACTTTTGTGAGCGGGTTGCATGGCCTCGCCGGAACTTCTTATTTCCAGGAAGGCATCATGCAGCAAGTAGATGGATTCATTCCCGGTGAAAAATACACGATCACTTTTTACCAGGGAATTGTTCAGCAGGATAATGCACTTGATCAGAGCGGCTCCTGGGAAATTTATATTGATACAGCACTCGGAGGTATTTCTGAAAGATCGAAAACCAATGATTCCTGGAAGGAACTTGCATTCGCCTGGGAAAAAAGGCAGATCACTTTCACAGCCACAAAAGAATCGCATCTCATAAAATTTCTTCCCCTCGATGATGATAGCGATCACGAACTTTCGGAGAAAAATGAGAATGGCGCATTACGAATGGGGATTGATCTCATCAGTATTTCTCCGGCAAAAACACTTCCGATCACCGTGAGCGAAAGCCCTGTCGCCGGATTTGTAACCATTCACAACAAAGGAAAACTTCCGGCCGATCTCGGGATTTACAATGAGAACGGAGAAATGATCCTGGAAAAAGACAAACTGCCGCAAGGGGATAGCGATGTTGATGTTTCCATTCTTACACCGGGAAAATATGATCTTCAATTCACACAGAATTCGATTGTTTTCAAGATCAGTTATTTGAAAAACTGAGGCGTATCTTTTTCCATGAAAAACGTTATAGCAGTAAATTCACACCGGATGAAAAAAATTCTACTTACTTCCCTTTTTATTCCCGCTCATTTTTTTGCACAGGTTTACGGAACAGATGTGCGCTATGCTTCCGATTACGTTAAAAAAAACAATATCGGCGAACAGAAAACCACAGTGCTCGTTACGTATTATAAAAAAAGATCTCAGCGCGATTCCACTTTGCTCGATACGGCGGTTATCCAAACGGGAAAGTATGATAAGAATGGTAATATCGCTTCCGCTGATTACCGCAGCATTCTCGACAAGGCGAATTACCACTCACATTCCGATTATTTTTATTTGAATGGAAAATTGACAAAGTCCGTTACAAAAGAGAATGATGTTTTTAGTGACAGTACTCTTTTTTTTAATTCAGGAAATACGGATTACTCTTATCGTCCCGGTTATTTGGTCATTCATGAAAGATATGGTGATACGCTGCTTGTCGAAAAAAGAATTACCGGAAACGATACGGTCATTCACCGTCATACAGAACCGTCTGAAAAAAACAAAACGCATTGGGATGAAGAATACACCGGAGCTTATTCATCACGAATAATTCATTCCGACAGCCTTCATCATTGTGATTCTTGTTTTTTCTATGATGAAAAATCAAAATTGATTTTAACGATCATTGATTATTATGACAAGCAGGGAAGAGTAACCTGTTCCGATTATTATAATCGCGGAGTGAAAAATTTATTGATTTACTCAGCGAGATATAATTTAAATTATAACATGGCCACTTATATAGGCAGAAACAAAAATGGAGAACGCTCTTGCCGGATCACGAGAAGTTATAATGAGAAAGGGCAGCTAACGGAGATCAAACATACTCCGTCGAAACAATCGCAGGGAATTACAGATATCCGTTATTCTTATAAGTATTATTGAAAGCGGCCACCATTTTATTCTTCGCGTCATTGCGCCTTATACCAATATACGAAGGCGCAAAGGCAAAACGAAATTTTAATAACCGCCACCACCAATTATTTGATCTTCACTCTACCTTGATCTATAATCGTAATTTCACGCCCTGTGAATTTACTCTCGGTAGAAAATATTTCGAAATCTTATGGCGAACGCGTTCTTTTTAAGGAAGTGAGTTTCGGCCTTGAAGAGGGTGAACGTGTGGCGCTCATTGCAAAAAACGGTGCAGGAAAATCTACGCTGCTGAATATTCTCTGCGGAAAAGATACTCCTGACAGGGGGAAAGTGGTGCTGCGGAAAGATCTGCGCATCGGGATGCTGGACCAGGAACCGGAATTCGATGAAACAAAAACGGTGATCGAATCTGCGTTGCTCGGTGAATCGGAAGTTTCGAAAATGGTGCGCGAATACGAGATCGTGCTTGAAAAAACCAGGCACGATGAATCTGTTTCTGCACAGAAACGTTTGCATGAATTGAATGAACTCATTACCGCACTGAACGGATGGGATCACGAGAATGATGTGCGCACGCTGCTTTCAAAATTGGGATTCACGGATCTCGCTCAGAAAGCAGGAACGCTTTCCGGCGGACAGAAAAAACGTCTCGCGCTTGCGCAGTTGCTCATTTCCGAACCGGAATTTCTCATTCTCGATGAACCGACGAATCATCTCGACTTCGATATGATCGAGTGGCTCGAAGGTTATCTCACTTCGCGCGGGCACACGCTCCTGCTCGTTACGCACGACCGGTATTTTCTCGACCGTGTGTGTGAACGCATTATCGAGATCGACAATGAACAGCTTTACAATTACGATGGTGACTTTTCTTTTTTCATTGAGCGAAAAGCAGAACGGGAAGAGCAGGAAGCAAGTTCGCTGGAGAAAGCAAGAAATCTTTACCGGCGTGAGCTTGTGTGGGTGCGCAAGATGCCGCGTGCGCGCGGAACAAAACAGAAAGCAAGAAAAGATGCGTTCAAAACTGTTGCTGAAAAAGCACGAGGGAAGTTGCCAGAAGAAGAATTGAAACTCGAAGTGAAAATGTCGCGCATGGGCGGGAAGATCATTGAGATGATACGCGTGAATAAAAGTTTCGGCGAAAAAAAAATACTTCAGCAATTCGATTACACTTTCAAGCGTGGAGAGAAGATTGGCGTTATCGGAAAGAACGGATCGGGAAAATCCACTTTTCTCAATATGATACTTGGAGCAGAACCGCTCGATTCCGGAAAAATACAACCGGGAGAAACAATCGTGTTCGGTTATTATTCGCAATCAGGAATGGTATTGAAAGAAGACAAAAGAGTGATCGAAGTGGTGAAAGATATTGCAGAATATTTCCCGTTGGCGGATGGCGCGAAACTTTCTGCCTCGCAGATGCTGCAGCGATTTCTTTTCACACCGCATTCGCATTTCAGTTTTGTTTCTTCATTGAGCGGCGGAGAAAAAAGAAGATTATATCTTCTCACGATTCTCATGAAGAACCCGAATTTTCTTATTCTCGATGAGCCAACAAATGATCTCGATATTCTTACCCTCGGAATTCTCGAGGAATTTATTGCAGATTTTCCGGGATGTGTACTTATTGTTTCGCACGATCGTTATTTCATGGATAAGCTCGTCGATCATCTTTTTGTTTTTGAAGGCGATGGTGTGGTAAAAGATTTTCCGGGAAATTATTCGCAGTGGAGGGAATTCAATAATTCAAGGATTCCCGTCGTGGCGGCCAGGCAGGATTCAAAGATTGAGAAAGAAACGGATGTTGAAAAGGAAGTTGCCGCGAAAGCCGGGAATACCGATCTCTCTTCCAGGAAGAAACCCTCTTTTAAGGAAAAATTCGAATTTGAGAAGCTGGAGAAGGAAATTCCATTGCTGGAAAAAGAAAAAAAATCGATCACTGAAAAACTTTCTGTAATTTCCGATCATGAAGAACTGATAAAACTTTCAGAACGATTTGCAGTTATCGAAAAAGAACTGGAAGAAAAAAGTTTCCGCTGGATGGAATTATCAGAATTAATGCCATAAAAAAATAAAAATGAAAAAAATTCTCCCCTTATTTTTATGTATCGGATTTATCCGCTGTTCCGACGCACCGAAAACAAATGCAACAACCGGCTCCTCCACTGAGATCGAGAAAGCAACGCTTGCCTGCTGGAGTAGCAACTGGTCGCGCGAACCGGGCTATGATATTTCCATTGGATTGAACCTGATGGACGATTATCTTTTTGCAAAAGGATATCTCGGCAAAAGAACCGTGGCCGATTACAAAAGATTCCTGACCAGCGACCAGGTAATTGAAATTCCGGATTCCGTTGCAGGAAGCGAAAAAATGCGCCTCGCGCTGAACAGTGATTTCGGAAGTGAACCGAATGTTGCCGGAATGATCGCCTGCTGGAAAGCAAACTGGTTCGGGAAAATAAGCACGATCGATTCCACAGACGTGATCGCGCGTACAGGTAAACTCGTGCAGGAACTTTCGGAGTCCGGCCCGCCCGATGTGACCACCGCTGCACAGAAATTTTTCACAGGGCTCACCGACGCCGATATGAAACGACAGCTGGTAAAAAATATTTCCTATTTCATTTTCTGGAAAAATCAAAGCGGGCAAACGCACATTATCATTTCACATCCTGATGTGATGAGTGGTGATAGTGCGACGATAGATCTCGATAGAAAGATCAAATGAGATTTTGAATTTGGTTTTTAATTTTTTCCAGCAATGCCATCCATCAAATGGACATCACGCGAATTTATTTTTGATTTTCCGCCGGGGAATTTTCCTTTTATTCTCGAACGCCTGTACGGGACAGCAGCGAGAATTGAAGAGATGACAAAAAACAGCTCATTGGAAATTCTCAGGAAGAAAAATAATAATTCGTGGAGCATACTCGAACATATAGGCCATCTCATCGGCCTCGATGAATTGCATGACGGGCGCATCGATGATTTTACCAGTGAAAAAAAAGAATTACGGCCTGCCGACATGACGAATAAAAAAACGCAGGAAGCAGATCACAACAAACGCGATCTTGCAGAATTGATCAAAGAATTCCGCGAAGAACGGCTTAAATTTATTTCTCGATTGAAAAAACTTTCTCCCGCGCAATCCGCGCTGCACCCGCGCCTGAAAAAAAATATGCGCGTCGTCGATATGGCGTATTTCATTGCAGAGCACGACGATCATCATCTTTCCATCATCAGGGAATTGATCAATTCGTGAAGACGATTTTTAATTTGAGCAAAAAAAATCCGGCATCACAAATTGTAATGTCGGATTTTTCATAAAATTTCTCAATCAGAAAAAATGCAAGATCAATTACAACTTCACTTTTTTTATCATAGAATAATTGTAATGGCCATTCATTGCAGGACGGAACCCGATCATTGGTGATGCATCTGTAAATCCGACATATTGTTCCGGTGCTTCTATCCTGATATTATCCACATAAGAATTCCAGTTTCCGCCCATAGCACGTGGAGCACCGTGTTGATCGGAGCCGGCTTCAAGTGTCCAGACCATTTCCGAAACATCTCCAAGCATGCAGTATTGTCCGGTTGAATTCGGGTTGTAAGAATACACAGGGCAGGTGAGCAGGCTGTCGATCGCGAGTCCGGCTGTAGTAATAATTTCCCTGTTAAATCCGGCTTGTTTTAGTTTCTGATAACCTGCGCAAATGTGTTTACCCGCAAAATAATCTTTTGAAGAAGTATAATTGAAATCGCAGAGGAAGCATCCGTTCTTATTCTGCACACTGTCCGGCACAAATTTTCCCCACGGATATTTCATCGCAGTAGAATCGCATCCTCGTGCTGCGTAGATCCATTCGGCATCCGAAGGCAACCGGAAATCGGGCAACGCATCTCCGCTCCACTTTACCTGTTTTGAATTAATGGCTCCCTTCATTGATTCTGTCAGCCACTCGCAATAAAGTTCGGCTCCTTTTCGCGTCATGCTCACCGCGGGAAAATCATTGTACTTCGCGCTTGTGAAATACACCTCTTCAAATTCGGGAATGCCTGCAGTTTTCCATTGGCCTTTTACCGGGGCCGCCAATAAATATTCGTCATCCTTTCCTTCCACAAGAAGATCATTCAAAAATGTCCTGTATTCAAGATTAGAAACTTCCGAGTTCTCAATGGAAAAACCATCGACGTTCACCATTTTTCCGTTCACGATGGTTTTTCCCGGCGGTAAATTTCCGTACGTTTTTTTTCTTGCAATGTTTTTCATCATTTTCATTTTGTCTTTCCCGGTTTGAATTTTCTGTTCCTCGGTGAGTGTTGGAATATCTATATACTGCAGAGAATAATCTTCCTTCATGTGCGAATCGTTCATCACGTAATGTTGTTCGCCATGCTGCGGTATCTGTTCGGGAACATCGGTGCTGTCTTCCAATGAATCGAACAGCGCAAGAATTTGCGGATTCGTGACCGGAAGAGGATTCTCTGTGATCGGTGGTTCCGGTGTTTGGTGATCCGTTGCAGCGCCTGATGACAGGATCAGTCCTTTGTTCAGTGAATCGTTGTGAGAGATCGCTGCATTATTTCCGTGATGAAAGAAAAAGAAAATCGTCGTCGCCGTCAATAAAATTGCGATGAGAATAAAAATATTCATTCTCCATTTGTTTCCGCCTTTACGGAGATCATTTACAAGTTTTTCAATGATCGCGCGGTTATCAGCTACAGAAATCTCTTCTGCCGGCTGACTGAAAACTGAGTTTGCCATTTTTTCAATATTTTTTTCGTTGAACAATTCTTCTTTACCGAGCAGCGCATGGCGGAGCAGGACATCGAATTGATGATCGCTGATAAAATTATTTTCCGTGGTTTCCATGTGTGCCTGTTTTAGAAGTGTAGATTTTTCCGATTAATTTTTCCGAAAGTTTTTTCTTCAGCCGTTGATAGTAAACTTTCAATTGTTCTTCCGGTTTGTCAATGAATTTTGCGATCTCCGCATACGGAACATCCTGGCTCCGCATCAGCAGCAGGATTCTCTCCCAGTCTTCGAGTTGATCAAGCTCGCACACGAGGAGATGCAGGACCGGAGAAATACTCGTTTCGCTTTCGATCACCGCTTCAGAAAAATTCTCATCCAGCTCTGTTATTTCTCCGGGAAGATTTTTCCTGTCACGGTAAAAATTCCTCAGATAATTGATGAAAATAGTGAAGACAAATGCCGAGAATTTTTCTTCGGAAGCAAATTTGTAACCGGGATAAGTATCGATCACACGATAGAGCGTTTTGTACACAACGTCCCACGAGTCGTCCTCATTCATTTTCCATTTATGCTTCGCGAATAAGAAAAGTTTTTTCCCGTAACGCTCGTAAATAGTTTTTACAGACGCTTCACTTCTTCCGGACAGAAGCTGATAGGTGGGATTTTGTTCTTTCATGCTAATATGCCTTCAATATAAGAACACGATTGGGTAACAGGGGAATATTGCTAATGAGGAAATGTGCTGATGTGGTAATGGTTTCCCTGGAGTTGTAATATTGGCACATTACCACATTACTTTGTATCTTCGTTTTCCACCTCAATTTTTTTTTCCTTTTAAAAGATGGCCTCTCCCGTGAGTGAACAACGTGCAAAAGCAGCTGTGCCGGTATCTGTAGCGCTGAAAGCTTTCGAGCTTATGTGTACCGCAAAAGCAATGACCGAAATTTATGAAGCGCACAAAGAAGTAACCGCAAAATATGTACACGCTACTTCACGCGGACATGAAGCCATTCAGCTCGCTCTTGGATTGCAACTGAAAAAACAGGATTTTCTTTCTGCGTATTATCGTGACGACAGTATTCTTCTCGGAATAGGAATGGAACCGTATGAGTTGATGCTGCAATTAATGGCGAAACGCGACGATCCTTTTTCCGGTGGAAGAACTTATTATTCGCATCCTGCATTGCGCCGTGATGATAAACCGAAAATTCCAATGCAGAGTTCCGCTACAGGAATGCAGGCCATTCCGAGTACAGGTGTTGCGATGGGATTGAAATATCTTGAAGAACAAAAGATCGCCGAAGATTTCAAAGGAGAAAATCCCATCATCGCGTGCTCGCTCGGGGATGCGTGCATTACCGAAGGAGAGGTGGCCGAAGCTTTCCAGATGGCGGTGCTGAAAAAATTACCGATACTCTACATTGTGCAGGATAATGAATGGGATATTTCTGCTACCGCGAAAGAAACGCGCGCCATGGATGCGAGCGAATACGCGCGCGGATTCAAAGGGCTCGAAACAAAAACCATTGACGGAACAGATTTCATGCGCTCGTATGAAACCTTGCGCGATGTGATCGCGGTCATGCGCAAAGAGCGTCGGCCGTTTCTTATTCACGCACGAGTTCCATTGCTGAATCATCATACATCAGGCGTGAGAAAAGAATGGTACCGCAATGATCTCGATGAAGCTGCACGGCGCGATCCTTTTCCCAAACTGAGAAATCAACTTATAGTTGCCGGGCTTGATGCAAAAGATCTTGATGAAATAAAATTAAAAGCAGAAAAAAAAGTTGCTGAAGATTATGATCGCGCATTGGCAGCAGAAGATCCGCGTCCCGAAGATCTTTTCAATTTTGATTTTGCTCCAACACCGGTGACAGAAGAAAAAGGTGTGCGTGAACCGGCAGGAAAAGAAAAAACAGTGATGGTGGATTGCGCACTTTTCGCTGTGCAGGAAATTCTTGCCAAACACCCGGAAGCATTGCTGTACGGACAGGATGTGGGCGGAAGATTGGGCGGAGTTTTCCGTGAAGCAGCAACACTTGCGCAAAAATTCGGAGACAATCGTGTTTTCAATACGCCGATACAGGAAGCGTTCATCATTGGTTCTACAGTGGGAATGTCGGCAACAGGATGCAAACCCATTGTAGAAGTTCAGTTCGCAGATTATATCTGGCCGGGATTGAATCAGCTTTTTACGGAAGTGAGTCGATCGAATTATCTGTCGAATGGAAAATGGCCGGTGAATTGCGTGATACGTGTGCCCATAGGCGCGTACGGAAGCGGCGGGCCTTATCACAGTTCTTCCGTTGAATCTGTTCTGTGCAATATCCGCGGAATTAAAATTGCTTATCCTTCTACCGGCGCCGACCTGAAAGGACTTTTGAAAGCGGCGTTCTATGATCCGAACCCGGTGGTTGTGTTGGAACACAAAGGACTTTATTGGTCCAAAATAAAAGGAACAGAAGAAGCGAAAACGATTGAGCCCGACGAAGAATACATTATTCCATTCGGAAAAGCGAGAATGGTACAGGAAGTTTCTGCTTCGGAAAAAAATTCCACACTCACGATCATCACTTACGGAATGGGCGTTTACTGGGCTAAGAATGCTTCGAAGAATTTTCCGGGAAAAATCGAGATCGTCGATCTGCGTACACTTGTTCCGCTTGATGAAGAAACGGTTTTCAATTCCGTGCGCAAACATTCACGTTGCCTGGTATTGACAGAAGAATCCTACAACAATAGTTTCGCGCAGGCGCTCGCAGGAAGAATTTCTAAATTCTGTTTCGAATCGCTCGATGCTCCTGTGGAACTTGTGGGCGCCGAAAATCTTCCCGCTATTCCGCTTAATTCTATACTCGAACACACGATGCTTCCGAATGAAGAAAAAGTTTCTGCGGCGATTGAAAAGATCCTTGCGTATTAAAAAAATTATTCTCTAAAATTTTCTCTGTGTTCAATAAAATAAAGATCGATCGGAAATTCTGGATCAACGTCACCTTCTTTGCTCTCGGTGGAATTCTATTGGTTTATCTCTGGTTCAAGTATCGGGTTCCACCGGCCATTACAACAGATATGGAATTCAAAACCCTCGATGGCACACCGGTGAAGCTGAGCGCCTTTAAGGGAAAAACAGTCTTCGTGAATTTCTGGGAAACCTGGTGCGGCCCATGCGTGGAAGAATTGCCCACTATAGAAGCGGCGCGCATGCAACTCGATTCTTCAAAAATTATTTTTATTACCGTTTCAGAAGAGGATCCGGCGAAGATCAAAAACTTTTCTGCACAACACGATTATCATTTTCAATATCTCATCTCGCAGAAAAAATTTCATGAACTGAATATCAATACGTATCCTACCACTTACATCATTGACAAACACGGGCACGTGGCGTTCTCAGAGATCGGCGCGGCTGACTGGAGTGATGTGTCAACACTTGCGCGGATAGAAGAGATCATGCAGTAAGCAGAAGGCGGCAGCAGCATTGAAAATAATCTGTGCGTAATCTGTGGGAATCCCCGCCTGCCGAAGCAAAAGCCAATGAGCAGGAGGGCAAGAGTGGCAATATTATTTTTCGTGTACCAATCATTATTTGGGAAAGAATGCTTTCAGCAGAATACTGCATCAATAGTTTTTGTTCAATTACATCCGATAATTACCACTTATCAACTCCATTGGCGGCTTAACAGAACTTAAGAAAAAACAGCACGCTTTTTGAGTAATTTCGTTGTTATACAATAAACAATTTCATGAAAAAGTTCCGTGTAGTCATTTTCGCAGTCCCGGTCGTTCTCGGCCTTGCAGCATATACTTTTCTCGGTACGCGTTGTGCGAATGCTTTCAAACCTGCTGATGAAATAAATTCACCGAAAGAAAAAGCCATTCTCGATATCTCGATGAAAGTGCTGGAAACATTTCACTACAACCCCGTAGCGATCAACGACGATTATTCACACAAAGTTTTCGACACGTACATCAAGCGCACCGATTACAGCAAAAAAATATTCCTGCAAAGTGATATTGATGAGATGAAGAATAAATATTACAGCGACATTGATGATGAGGTGAAGAGTGAGACGTTCGATTTTTTCAATCGCGAAATCGATATTGTAAAACAGCGCGTGAAAGATGACCGCACTTACTACACTGACATTCTTTCCCGTCCTTTTGATTTTACAGCCAAAGAAAATGTAGAACTCGATCCCGACAAATCCGGTTTTCCGAAAGATCAGAATGATATGAAAGAAGCGTGGAGAAAATATCTCAAGTACCAGGTGATGGTTCGCTTCGTCGATTCAAAAAAAGAACAGGATAAAAATATCGCCGACGGGAAAAAAGATTTTACTCCGAAAGCCGATTCAACAATGGAACGTGAATCGCGCAATAATCTTCTGAAAACAGAGAACGATATTTTCGATCGCCTCGATAAAGTGGATCGCGATGACCGCATGTCGGTTTATCTCAATGTCGTTGTCGGTGTTTTCGATCCGCACACGGAATTTTTTGCTCCCGCTGCGAAAGATGATTTCGACATCAGCATGTCGGGCCAACTCGAAGGAATAGGTGCAACGCTCCAGGAAAAAGACGGTTACATTAAAGTCACGAGCATAGTTACCGGAAGTCCTTGCTGGAAAGAAGGAGAACTGAAAGTGAATGATCTCATTCTGAAAGTTGCGCAAGGCGATAAAGATCCTGTTGACATCAGCGGCATGCGCGTGGATCAGGCGGTGAAACTCATTCGCGGAAAAAAAGGAACTGAAGTGCGGCTCACTGTGAAAAAACCGGACGGATCCATTGTCGTCATTCCACTGGTGCGCGATGTGGTGATTCTCGATGAAACTTTTGCGCAGAGTATGATCATCGACCAGGGAAAAAAGATCGGCTACATCCGGCTTCCTTCTTTCTATGCCGATTTTACAAAAGACAAAAGCGCCGGCCACCAGTGTTCCGATGATGTGAAAGCAGAATTGCTGAAACTGGAAGATGCAAAAGTTACCGGTGTAATTCTTGATCTGCGTGACAATGGCGGTGGTTCACTTTCCGAAGTGATCAAGATGATGGGGCTTTTCATTCCCGACGGACCGGTTGTGCAGGTAAAATCGCGCGACCAGGGCGTTACTCCTTACGATGATCCTGATAAAGGAAAAATAGTTTATGATGGGCCACTCGTAGTGCTCATCAATGACAACAGTGCATCGGCTTCTGAAATTCTTGCTGCAGCAATACAGGATTATCATCGCGGCGTGATCATTGGTTCTTCCTCTTCTTCATTCGGAAAAGGAACGGTGCAGAATTTCTATGATCTTGATCGCGGGCTGGCAAAAGGAAGTGAAAATCTCATGCCACTCGGTTCATTGAAAGTAACGATCCAGAAATTCTATCGCGTGAATGGAGGATCTACTCAACTGCGCGGCGTTACTCCCGACATTCGTCTTCCCGGTTATTATGATTATGATGAACAGGGAGAAAAAGATCTCGACTACCCGCTCGACTGGGACCAGATTCCTCCGGCGATCTACATGATGTGGAAAAAAGAACCCGATTACAACAAACTGAAAAATAACAGTTCTTCCCGCGTGGCCGCGAGCCCCGAATTCACGCTCATCAAAGAAAAATCGGATCAGTTGAAGGGAGAGAAAGACAATACACTCAAGTCACTTTATCTTCCCGATTATCAGGCGTCGCGACAGGCGATGGAGGAGGCGAATAAAAAATTCAAACCGCTCGAAGATCCGATCAAAGGATTGAATGTGTACATGCTCGATGTGGATAAAGCAGCGCTGGCCGGCGATACGGCAAAAATGGCGCGCAAGAATGATGCGATCGATAAAATGAAAAAAGATCCGTACATCAGCGAAGGAGCGAATGTGATCCGCGATATGAAATGAGTCTTTGGTCATTTGTCATTGGTGTTAATATTTAAACAAGTCACTAATGACAAACAACAAATGACCATTCTCTAATGACCAGTAACAAATCTCAGATTTACAGGCAACTTTTCACTCTTATTTCGCATCTTTAGTAGTAGAAGAAGCTATCCGACTTGGCAACCGATGATCACATTCTGGAAGGATGTATTTCGGGCAAACGCGAATTCCAGGAGATGTTATACAAAAAACACTCAGGAAAAATGTTTGCTTTATGTTTAAGGTATTGCCGTAATCGTGAAGAAGCGGAAGATGTGTTGCAGGAAGGTTTCGTCACGGTTTTCAAAAGTATTCATTCGTTCCGCCGCGATGGTTCGCTCGAAGGATGGATAAGGCGTGTGATCGTGAATACAGCGCTCATGCACCTGCGCACGAAAAAACGGGAACCCGATTTCCGCGACATTGATGATCTTTCTTCCAATTATCATCCTGAAAGTTATTCTAACACTGCTGATGAAATAAATGCAAAAGAACTGAAGAAAATGCTCAACACACTTCCCGAAGGTTACCGCGTCGTGTTCAATCTCTTTGCGATCGAAGGTTATTCGCACAAAGAGATCGGGGAGATGCTTGGCATCAGTGAAGGAACATCAAAAAGCCAGTTGTCAAAAGCACGCGGTTTCCTCCAGGAAATGCTGCGTAAGATCATGAAAGAAAAAATCACAGAAAATCCAGCGCGATGAAAGAAAAAAACTACACACATGAAACTGACCGGCTCTTCGGACAGAAATTATCGGAGGAGGAAGTAACCCCGCCTGATTCGGCCTGGAAAAAAATCGAATCGCGGATGGATGATACGCAGAAAAAACCTTCGGCATGGGTCTGGTGGTTATCGGGAATATTGTTGGTGGCCGGCATTTCCGCAATTTTTTATTCCGGTGAAATAAAAAAATATTTTTCCGGCGATAAAGTTTCTTCTCTTGCCGGCTGGAATTACAATGATCCCGGGACCGGCGTTACTTCAAAACAGGATCTTCCATCCGGTCAAACAAAACCGGGTGACATTACCACAACAAATAATAATGATGCCCGTAACGTGAACGCAAATAACGATGCAGTTAATTCTTCCAATGGAAATAATGTCAGCGGAAATAATTCAGTTCACAACAATGACAAGCCTTCGCTTCCTGCTAATGATGCTTCATTGGTTTCGAACGATAAGAAGAATCATAAGTATGCGCAACCTACTTCGAATAAAAGGAAATTCGATCCGAGTGATGAAGATTCCGATGCGCTTACTCCTGGAAAAAATCACAGACATACAAATACGGCCGATTCAAATTCCCCGGGCAATTCTTTCGCTTCTTCTGCCAATGCACATTCCATTTCTTCGGGCGATAATTCAAAATCAAATTCGGACCAGGAAAACCAGGTGAGAATAAGAATGACACTCGGCGCGCAGGAAAGGCGTGAAGACAGCCTGAAAAAAATAACGCAGATGGAACAGCAGCAGAAAATGTATGCGAGGCAGCAGCACATTGCTGATTCAATTTCAAATTCAGTATTGCACCGCGACAGTCTCCTGCGCGCAGCCGCGAATAAGGACAGCATTCCTAAGTGAAATTCTTCTGCGGCTTAGAATAATTCCAATGCTTCAAATAATAAGATGAATATTTCGTTCCCGGAATTTTTTCTCAATCGGTGATCCCTGCCCGACTTCGTTATTCCCGCCCGTATGCGCGGGCAAGCAGGCGGGTGTATTTCCGCAGCATTCGTAATCAGTACCCTGTTTTTTTTTCACGGAGTTGCTCGTGCAGCACGTTCATAAGTTCCTGCGTGAATTGTTCAAGATCATCGGAAGCATTTTTCAGGTAGGAGAAGATTTTTTCCTGTTCCTTCGGACTCAGTTGATGCATATTCTTTAGATAATCGCTTACTAATCCTTTAATGGTGGAGATGGGTGCACGCACGCGATGCGAGATCATGGTGATCATGTCTTCCAGCGAACGCAGGTATTGTTCGCGTTCCATTTCCATTTGCTTTTTATCGTTGATGAGTTGGCGAAGAAATAAAAACCTTGCTATAGAACCACTGTGGTCAACCACGGGGATGATCATCGTATCTACCCAGAAAAAACTTCCATCCTTCGCCCTGTTTCGGATCTCTCCGTGCCAGATCTTCCCACTCCGGAGTGAATTCCACATTTCGATAAAAAATTCCGGGGGATGAAAACCGGAGTTCAGGATATTGTGATCTTTCCCGATGAGTTCTTCCCTCGTGAATTTGGTGGTGCTGCAGAAAAGTTCATTCGCGTAAATGATGATCCCGTTAATGTCAGTGATCGAACAGATCATGCTGGAATCTACCGCACGGTCCAGTGCGCGAAGATTTTTAAGAATTTCTAGTGAAGAAAGTTTATCCACAAATCGTCATTAAGATGTCAGTTCCGGTCAGTGCTTTCAAAAACAAACCATTTGATAAATGGTGTGTATATCTGTTTGACATCTCTTTCAGCTTTCATAAATTGTAGAATAAATGTGAGCGTGAAATTAATAAAATACCTCATAAAAGTTGTATTAACTGATAGATACCATATATGTGGTAACACGTGTCGCGTTTCTTTAGGAATTTTCGGGAATGGATAAGCACCACATCATTCTTCTTTCTATAGGAAATAAACTGACTCAGCTGAGGAAGAAAAAAGGATATAAAAGTTACGAATCATTTGCAGTAGAAAATAATCTTTCCCGGATGCAATACTGGAGAATAGAAAAAGGAAAAACCAACATCACCATAAAAAGTCTCGCCCGCATCCTGGAAATACACGGTATTACGATGGAGGAGTTTTTCAGGAGAGATAAATTCTGAGTAGTACGAAATACGAAAAATTTACTAAAAGTTACCAAATTGTCTCGCGCAAGATTGCTTCGGGTAGTGGGTTAGTTTGAAAATTCTTAGCGCCTTAGCGTCTTTGCGGTTTAATAAAAGAATGGTTTAGGAACCGCCCTTCAATTCTTCAGGGCAGGCTGCGGCGCCAAGGCGCGAAGTGGAATCGGAAAAGAGCAAACTGAGCCACTACCTTGCTTCGTGTTGCTCGCAATGACTCCGCACGTTTTCGTATTTTGCCTGCCTGCGGTAGGCAGGTAACTTTTAGTAAATTTTTCGTATTTCGTATTTCATCAATTTCGTAGTTCGTACACATAAAGAACGCCCGATCTGTTCTCCCAAGCAGATCAGGCGTTACACACCGATTTATTCCTTCAGCAGCGTCAAAGAGAAGAAGGCTACCCTTTTTGCCCGCCACTTTCCGGTAAGCCAACCGGTTTGTTAAACACACGTAAACAGAGTACTTTTTTTACAGTTATTTCTAATTGTGTTGCCCTGTTTAATTAGTAGATGCAGGAAATTGGGTATAGGTTGCATGGGTTTGAAAAAAAATCAGGAATTTTTACAAAAAACAAGCACGGCCTTAGCCGGATAATTCCCATTGAACCCGTTTCATCTCGTTTCCCTACTTTTATAGAGGCAAAATCAACCTCATGAAACTTTTCACTTCTTTTTTCCTCGCGGGAATATTTCTTGTCCCCCTTTTTTCGCCGGCTCAAATGGCTTTTCAGAAAAATTTTGATGTCGCCAATGATGATGAATTCCTTTGTGGAATTTCTACCCTCGATGGCGGTTACCTCGCTTGCGGATATTCATCCGGTTCACCTTATGGCGGACTCGCTGTGAAGATGGATAATTCAGGAGCAGTGCAATGGTCGAGAACGGTGGGCGGTGTAAAAATTTCTCATGCGTTGCAAACCAATTGGGGGGCCTATTATCTCGGTGGCGGAAATGTCGTGAGCAGCAATTACCAGTTTTATCTTACCAAGATCGATGCAAATGGAATGATCCTTTGGTCGAAATGTTATGGAAAAAATGCAGAGCCCGATGAATTGCATTCACTCGCCCGCACACCCGATGGCGGACTCATCATGTCGGGTTATGCCGATACTATCAATGGCGCAGGATTTAAACCGATCGCGTACGTTATAAAAGTCGATTCGAATGGTGTTTTGCAATGGTCGAAATATATAGGAGGAACTCAGGGCGAAGAATTTTTTGCGGCGAAACCTGTTTCTACCGGCGGCTATTTGTGCGCAGGTTATACGGCATCTTACGCATCAGGTGTGGGAACGGAAGCGTATCTCGTGCGGCTCGATAACAATGGAAATATTCTCTGGGCGAAATCGTTCGGGCAGAATCAGCGGTTCGATCGCATTTATGATTTCCAGGAATATCCCGGCGTTGGATTTTATTTTTCCGGCGAAGGATTGTACAATGCCACGATCGATAATATTTTTCTCGCGAAGACCGACACTTCCGGGAATTTCCGCTGGCAAAAAAATTACGAGGAATATGATGGCGCCTGGACGTTACTGAAAACACAGGATAATAATTTACTCATCGGCGGATATTATATCAATCAGTCGCTGGGATTGTATAACGATAGTTATCTCATTAAAACAGATACGAGCGGAAATATTTCATGGAGTAAAGAATATGGTGCGCCCGGTGTGGACGATAAATTATTTACGGTTGCCGAATGTGCCGATGCAGGTTTTTTCATTGCAGGAAGTAATTATGGTGCAAGCAACGGCCGGTCGAGCTGGTGCGTGAAAACAAATTCACTCGGGCAAAGCGGCTGCCGCGATTCTGTTGTTACCATTCCTGTTACAACAATTCCTATTGTTACGTACACCGGTGGAAATGCAAATGCAGAATATTATTCCACTAATCTCGGAATACCGGGGCAACTCACCGCGAATATGGCCGCGACCGTTTATTGTTCGGGGCCTACCGGGGAAGACGGGTTTAATGTTCAGGGTTCTGAGTTCAATGTTTTTCCAAATCCGGCAAATGATGTTGTGAATATTTTTGCCGGAGAAAATTCTGAAATTACAATCGTTGATATGCAGGGAAGAGTAGTGATGAGAAAAAATATTCCTGCCGGGAAAAATGAAATTGACATTGCGGAATTTTCAGAAGGGATTTATTTTTTGATAATGCGGAATGGGAATAAAATGGAAGAAGAAAAATTGTTGATTGTCTCTAAGTAAAAAATTATTCCAGGAATAAATTCAGTACCCGGAATTCATCGAATACGCCTTTTGCCGTATCAGTCTTCACAAAATAATCTCATCGCTGCACCGTTATTTCTATATAGCTTTCACCGTAAAACGAAATAAAACTTTTCAGCGATGCGTATCTCCCGGAATATTTTTATGCTCTGCACAGGCAGCATTACTTTTTTTTCCTTCACCGGATCGAATGCACCGGTTCCCTTCCGGCAGGTACTCGATGAAAAAAAGATCACGATGAAGATCATTCCTACAGGAACTTTCGAGGGGAATTCCATCAATTTACAAGTGACCAATATTTCCGGCGGATTGCTGAATGTGGAATTGCCCCGCGGAACAACTTTTGTTCCCGATGATAGTAATGAACAAACACTCGTGATGCCGGATCAACAGGTTTTCGTGCTCGGAAAATCAGAAACAAAAATGATCAACATCAATGCGTTCTGTACCGAGGCAAATGATAATTGCCCTTCTTTACAATCCACGTTCACCATTTCAAACACGCAGAATTCCAGTCTTCAGAAACTTGTTCATTATCTCGATTCCGCAAAAGTGAATGATATCGGTCTTATTCAGTCAGGCATCTGGTGTGTGACCGACAGTGAAAGTGTGTCGGATATTTCCGGTGATGAAGAAACAGCCGGTGCCTTGCGGAAATATGTTTGCTCACTAACGGGGCAGAAAGAAACCTGGTACAATACCAAAGAGTATATCACCACGAATGAAGAGAACCAGATTGTGCGTGTGCCGGATGAAGTGAAAGGCACAATAGAATTCCATTCTGATGATGATGTGGAATTGCAGGGAAAAATTGTGGACGCCACCGGCCGCGTACTTTTTCAGAATCCAAATAAAACACATTGTGAAGCAGGCGACATCACTTTTGATTTTGAATTGAAAGTGCAGGGATGGAAACCGGGAACGTACGCTGTTGTTTATACCAGCAGCACCGGGAAAGAAATGCTGCGACAGGAATTCACCATCTGATCGGGGCTAAATCTTTCATCGTTCGATCGCGAGATTCTTCAGCACAAAAATATTATCATCAACATTTTCGAGTGAAAGATTATAGAATCCTGCCCGCAGTTCGGCAACACTGATCGTCATTTCAGTTCCCTTCATTCCGAAAGAAGCGATCATATTTCCTCTCGCATCAAAAATAGTAATCGTACTTTCTGTATTCGCATTTCCTGTTCTGGTTATTTTCAGCGAATCCTTTTTCGGAGAAAGTGAAAGCAGAATATCATTATCCGCAAGAAGCATTTGTGTTCCTTTCGCCGTATCATTTTTTGTGAGCACGTTTTGTTTTGGTTTCGCAAGATGTTTGTAAACCATGATCTCAGTTCCTAGATCATCCACTTGATTTGTTTTCCTGTTCCATGTAAATTTTTCGATCCGGATATTGTCTCCATATTCATCGTAATAATATTTCCGCGTTTCATTTCCATACAATGCAATAGATGAGTCAGGGTAAATTCCGCAAACTAATTTCTCAACTCTTCCTTTAGGATCATAATATCTCGTGGTGAATCCTTCATCATGCCAGCCGATGCCTCCATAATTCAGATCAGATTCATGAACGGTTATTGAATTGCTGGCAGAATCAAAAGTTGTAGTGATCTTTTCTACTGCTGTCCATCCGTTGTTTTCCCATTTATAAGTTGTCTTCGGATCCCACGGATTGAAAGTTTTACCAAGTCCCTTCCCGGTTTTTGTGTACTGTCTGTCTTCCCATTCGGATTTATCACTGTACCAAACCTTCATCGTATCACACAGAATAGTTCCTGAACTATCGACGAGATAAAAATCGGAGTAATCTTTTTTCCATGATTGCGTGTCCTTATCCCAGAGCGAGTAAGTGCTTTCGGATAAAAAACCATTCCGGTTATAAAAATTTTCAAGCCGCCCTTCCGGGATCATGCCTGTTGTTCCATTATAATCGCGGTAATGGATTTTCAAAGATTGTTTCCCGGTCGAATTGTAAGAATAATTGTCAATGGCAAATTGAATCCACGCTCCCGTTTTTGGATCCTGTTTTTTTGTAGTCTCCGTTGTTTTTCTTCCGAGAGAATCGTATTCGTTCTCATAGGAAAAAGCAGCTTCCCACCATTGCTGGTAGTCGGCGGGCTTAACGTAAGTTTTTTTAATGAGTAAAGATTGTGCAGAAAAATTCCCGCCTGCAAGGAAAGTGAAAAGTGTAACGAGAGAAGTGAGTATGAATTTATTGCGCATTATTATTTTTGAATCTAAAATCAAAAATCCATAATCAAAAATTTTAGTCCTTCGGTAAACTCTTTTCATCATTCATCTTCGCTACAATAAAATCTCCCATCACTAAATAATCCATATCCGCTGCTGCAAAACTTTTCACCGCATCTTCCGGCGATGCAACGATCGGTTCTCCTTTGATGTTGAATGAAGTGTTGAGCAATACAGAACAATCCGTTTCTTTTTTGAAAGCTTCGAGCAAGTTTCTTAATTGCGGATTTTCATTTTCATTCACCGTTTGTATGCGCACGCTGTGATCCACGTGCGTGATCGCCGGCATTTTTCCGAGATATTCTTTTTTTACATTGTAAACGAAAAGCATATACGGATTTGGAAAATCGTTGTCGAAATATTTCCCGCAATCTTCTTCGGGAACGATCGCAGCGAACGGACGGAATGCTTCGCGGAATTTGACGCGCGCGTTCACGATCGCTTTCATATCGGGATGAAGCGGAGAAGTGATGATGCTGCGGTTTCCCAATGCACGCGGACCGAATTCCATTCTGCCCTGGAACCAACCGAGAATTTTATTTTCAGAAAGTTTTTTCGCTGCAAATTCATTGAATCGTGATGAGCGAACAAAAGGTAAACCGGAATTTTTTATTGCACGCTCGTATTCTTCGCTGGAATATTCCGGCCCGAGAAAAGCCGTCTTCATGATCCACTTTCTCTTCCGGTTAAATTCCCGGTGATTCAAAAGCAACGCAGCTCCCATTGCTGTTCCTGAATCGCCGGCTGCAGGTTGAATGAAAATATTTTTAAAAAGATTTTCTTTTGCGATCAGTCCGTTTGTAACACTGTTCAGCGCAACACCGCCGGCCATGCAGAGATTTTCGGAATTTGTTTTTTTCTTCAGCGTGCGCACCATGTGCAGAATTACATCTTCCACAATATGCTGCGCTGCTGCGGCAACATTCAGTTCATGATCGCTCCAATCAGCGCCTTTATCTTTCGACGGACCGAAAGCATCGGTGAATTTTTTTGTCACTCCTGTTTTTCTCGTGTAATGATAACTCAGGTACGACATGTTGAATTTAAATCCGCCGTCGCCGGTAAGTTTTATGATCTCGCGCATTTTTTTGTACACGTCAGTATCCGGATTTCCGTATGAAGCAAGCCCCATTAATTTTCCGGGGCCTTCGATGAGTTTGAATCCGAGATGGCGTGACACTGCCTGGTAAAATGCGCCGAGTGAATAAGGTGTGTTCACTCCACCAATACGCGTGATGGAATTTCCTTTTCCGTGCGCGAGCATACTCGTCGTCCACTCGCCCGCGCCGTCTATTGTGAGAATGGCTGCGTCTTCGAATGGAGTAGGATAGAAGCAACTTGCGGCGTGACAGAAATGATGTTCGAGTAAATGAAATTTGAATTTTGCCGGACGCTCCGTCGGAAACATTTTTCTCAGCGTCTCCGGAAGTTTTTTCATATCCTTCAGATAATTCAGCATGCCGAGATTTTCCTCGACAGAAAAAGTTTTTTGTTCGCGGAGAAGCGTGGGGACTTTGTGCCAGTATTTCAGAAGGTAAACGGGAATTTTAGAATAAGAGATCGAGGGCTTCCAGAAAAATCCGATGTGATCAATATCGGCGAGCGTGAGATTCGCGTGCGCGAGACAGGCGCGTATGGCGTGCTCAGGAATTCCGCCGAAATGTTTTTTCCGGTTCAACCGCTCTTCTTCCACGGCAAAAACAACTTCATCATTCACCACCAGCACCGCTGCAGAATCGTGACCGTAACAATTGAAACCGAGAATATTCACTGTGGTTGGTTATTGGGTTATTGAGTTAATGAAGTTTGAAAAAACCACTCACCAATTAATATTATTTTGTCCATTTTAAATTAGCACATTATTTCGCGCCCGCTTTTCCTTTTTGTGCTTCCGCTAAATTATTTTTCGCAAGTATATTATCCGGTGCAAGCGCCACTGCTTTTTCTCCTGCCGCGATCGCTTTGTCCCATTCTTTCAGTTGATTTTCCGATGCGCATATATTCGTGTAAGCATCATAATTTTTCGGATTGATCTTCAACGCTTCATTGGCCGCATCGATCGCTTTGTGATAAATTCCGGATTCATACCAGGTAGTGCTGGTGATCAACCACTGAGAATCGGAATGCATTTTCACCGCTTTGCTTATCAATGAATCAAATTTCATCTGGCTGGTTTTTGCAACAAGAAGATTGGCGTGTACTCTTTGGTTTTTCGGATCTTTCAGCAGTGCTTTTTCACCGGCAGCAACTGCTTTATCCCACTCGCCGAGTTTATTGTAAGCAGCGCAGATATTATTATAAGCAAGTGCATAATTGCTATCGATCTTCGCGGCTTGCAACGCGGCGTCTGCACTTTCCTGGTAACGCGCTGCATTGTAATACTGCAAACTCAGGTTCACATAATTATCTGCAGTCGGATTATTTTTCGCAAGAAGTTCTGCAGAAATTATGGGTGTAGCATTGTTTGAATTAACAGGCGTTACATTCTGCAGCGTTGCGAGAAAGGTGTTAATCCCATCGTGTTGCGGACTCACCTTATGTCCGAGATTAAAAAGACGCATTGCTTCTGCATCTCTGCCGCGTGACACGAGGAATTTTCCGTACCAATAATAACATTCCGGGTTCAGTGTATCCTGGTGCAAAGCGAATTTGTAATGAAATTCCGCTTCTGAATCAAAACCCTCTCTTGCTTTTGCAATTGCCAGATTGATGTGGAGGTAAGAATAGTAAGGATAGAATTCCAATCCTTTATTAAAACAAATAATTGCACTGTCGAGTTTTATTTTCGACGTGTCGCCCATCAGTGCGATCCCGTACTGCATCCACCCACGCCCGTTACCCGGACTTTTTTCTGTCACATCTTTCCAGAGTGAATTCGGCGATTGCCAGATAATATTCCGGCGATGCGTTCCTATGGCGTGTGCAACGAGAACAATTCCTGTGAACGCGATGAGTAATTGTTTTACAATTTTAGTTTTCTGAAATTCTTTTGCTTTCTCAAGAAGCAGTGCAGCGCAACAAACCACCACAATTACCAAACCGATGTAAGCGAAGAACGGCCGATGATCATTGAGCACTTCGGCGAGCGGAAAAACAGAAGAGGTAGGAGCGAGTGCAAGAAAGAACCAAAGGATTCCGAAGGTGATCGGTTTTGTGCGCTGATGTTTCGAGCATTTCCACGCGAGTAAAAATAAAAGCAGGATCACAGCGGCACCTGCCATCACGCGATCATCCGTAAAACTATTCACCGGGCCCCAGTCGGTATCGGCACTGAGTTTCAGGGGAAGAATGAAATTATTAATGTAATGTACAATGACGAAAGCCTGCGTTGCGAGATAGTAATACCATTCACCGCCACCCGGTTTCCAATTGGGAGGAGTCATGGATCGCGACAGAAGAAATAATATTGCCCCGAGTGCAAATGCCATGAAGAGATGAAATGTATTCGGTTTCTTTTTCCATCCTTCGCCAAAAAGCCAGATCCAAACCAACAACATCGGTGCGAACATAATGGTCGGCTCCTTCACAAAAAATCCGATGAAGACGGGAATGAGAAATAATAATTTTTTTCCGGCCATTTCGGAATAGAAATACAAATTGAATGCGGCAAGAACTGCCATCGTGGAAAAAGAATCGTCGCGGGAAATAATATAGTTGATGGTTTCTGCATTCGCGGTGTGCAGCATAAAAAACCCGGTTCCCGCGAGCGCAAGCCAGTGCGCATAATTTATTTCAGGAAAACTTATTCTGAAAATGTGAAGAAGAAATCCGAAAAATAAAAATCCAAGAACGACATACGTGATAAAAATATCGATGTGAAATATTTTTGCATTCGGAGTTCCTCCGCTCAGTTTTGTGTCAATGGCATTGAGCGTGGTAAGCCCGGGCCGGTACGCCTGATTCGCAGGAAGCGTGCTGAAGGTAGATGCGTCAGTGAAAAAACGGGGAATATTACTCAGGTGGCGGATCGCAGTGTTGTTCTCGATCGTATGTGCATCGTCGAAATAAAACGGATTATTGAAATGATTGCTGTAACTCCAGATGAGAAGCAACAGAACAATTAGCGAGCTGATGAGGAAGGCGGGCTGTTTGTGAAGCTTCAGTTCCGGCCCCACATTTTTTTTTGTCGTTGCAGTACGGCGAACCGTTTTCATAAGTAACGAAGATAGGAAAGAGTTAGGAGTGATGAGTTGTGGGTTATTGGTTGGTAGTGGGTCAGTTTGAAAATTCTTAGCGCCTTAGCGTCTTTGCGGTTTAATAAAAGAACGGTTTAGGAACCGCCCTTCAATTCTTCAGGGCAAGCTCCGGCGTGAAGTTGAATCGGAAAAGAGCAAACTGAGCCACTACCTATTGGTTAGAAATGGTTAATACGAAATTCCAAATTCTCATAACTCAGTACTCAATACGTATCTTTGCCGGCTCACAATGGGATTATTTTCATCCAGCAGCGGCGATAAAAAAAAACAGGGCGAGATGTCTTTTCTCGGCCACCTGAATGCATTGCGCTGGCACCTGGTGCGGTCGGCTGCGGTGATCGTGGTCTTAGCCGGTGTTGCATTCTGTTTTCCTGAAATTCTTTTCGGAAAAATAATTCTCGGCCCGAAGGATCCGAATTTTTTCACTTACACTTTTCTCTGTGATCTTTCTCACAAATGGGGGATGGGAGAGTCGCTTTGCTTCAAGGATTTCAATTTTAAATTTCAGAATATAGAGGTCACCGGGCAATTCACACTCGCCATGTGGGGCTCATTCGTTGCCGGATTAGTGGTGGGATTTCCATATTTGCTCTGGGAATTATGGCGATTCATTAAACCTGCGCTGAAACAAAAAGAAGTGAAAGCTGCAAAAGGATTCATCGTCTATGCAAGCGCACTTTTTCTCACCGGGATTCTTTTCGGTTATTACATCGTTACGCCAATGGCAATTTATTTTCTCGGGAATTACCAGGTAGATCCTTCCATCAAAAATAATTTTACGATCGACTCTTACATTTCTGTCGTCACCACACTCGTGTTGCTGATGGGACTTGTTTTCGAATTACCGATCATCATTTATTTTCTTGCGAAACTCGGGATCATCACGGCAGCATTCATGCGCAAATACAGGAAACACGCACTTATAGTTATTCTCATTGTAGCAGCGGTCATCACACCCACCACAGATATTTTCACACAAATGCTTGTAGCCGTTCCGCTGTACATGCTTTTCGAAGTGAGCATTTTTGTTGCGAAACGAGTGGAGAAGAAGAGAGTTGTTTAGATCGGGGACAATGAATTTTAAACAGGATCTGGAAAATATTCTTAATTACACTGTAAACTTCTTTCGCTTTCCTGCGTCTATTAATACCGGCAGGCGCCTGTTTTTCTGAAAAAGATTTTAATTCTTACTTTCGTAAAGAGCCAATAAATTACAATGCGCATTCGACTTCCGCTATTCATCTTCCTTACTTCGGTTCTGAATGTTTTCTCTCAAACCACCCATATTACGGGGAAGGTTTATAATTCTGCTACCAATGAGCCGATGCCTTTCGTGAATATCATTGCGGTTGGAACTTCGCAGGGAACAGTGAGCGATATTGATGGAAATTACGAGATCGACATTATCGGAAAAATAGATTCCATTCGCGGCGTGTACGTAGGTTACAACCAAACCACGCTGAAAGTGAAAGAGGGGCAAACGCAGATCATCAATATCCCGATGGCCTCTTTCGATGTGGAGCGTGAACCGGTGGTAATTCTTCCCGGCGAAAATCCGGCGATCACTATTCTCAAACAGGTGTGGAAGAATGAAGATGTGAATGATAAACGCTATGTCGATTTCTACCAGTACGAAGTGTATAACAAACTGGAATTTGATCTCAATGATATTTCTCCTGAAATGCAGCAGCGCAAAGTGATGAAACCGGTGCAGTTTATTTTCAATAATATCGATTCCACCAACCCGAGTGAGAAACCACATCTGCCTTTGTTCTTTTCTGAATCGGTTTCCGATTTTTATTATCGCGCAAATCCGCGTACACAGAAAGAAGTGATTCTCGGATCGAAGGTGAGCGGACTCGACAACGCAAGTGTATCGCAGTTCACCGGCGACATGTACCAGAACGTGGACGTTTATAAAAATAATTTACTGGTATTCGGAAAAACATTTGAGAGCCCCATTTCTACCAATGGAGAATTGTATTACAAATATTATCTCGTCGACAGTATGACCATCGACGGGCACTGGTGCCACCAGATCGCTTTCAAACCACGAAGAAAACAGGAAGCAACTTTTGTGGGCAACGTGTGGATCGCAGATACTTCATTTGCGGTGAAGCGTGTGGAGATGAATATTTCTGCCGACGCCAATATCAACTACATCCGGAGTTTTTATGTGATCCAGGAATTCGATAATGCTTCCGGAGCGTGGATGATGACGAAAGAAAGAGTGATCGGCGATTTCGAGATCGTGGGAAGAAAAGAAGGTTTGTACGGAAGAAAAACAACTTCGTACAAAAATATTGTCGTGAACAAACCGATGGACGATGCTTTTTACCAGCGCACCGATAATCTCATCGTAACAAATGGCGCCGATAACAGGAACGATTCTTTCTGGGTGGCCATGCGTCACGACACGCTGAACAAACAGGAACAGGGAATTTATACGATGGTCGATTCGGTGCAGAAACTTCCGATCTATCATACGTGGGAACAGGTGGTGCTTACTGCATACACCGGTTACAAAACTTTAGGCCCCGTGGAATATGGGCCGTGGTACAAAACTTTAAGTTTTAATCCCATCGAAGGTGCGCGCCTGCGTGTGGGTGGGCGCACGAGTAATAATTTTTCGAAGTGGTATGAACTCAGCGGGTATGCAGCTTACGGAACAAAAGATCAGCAATTCAAATACGGCGCAGGATTTAAAACATTCATTACAAAAACGCCGCACCGGCAACTGACCGGTGTGAATTATAAAAATGACAATGAAATTCTCGGGCTCAGTAATAATCAATTCACGAGTGATAATATTCTCGCTACAATTTTCCGCCGCACACCGTTCAGCAATTTCACGCACGTAGAACAATTGGAAGTGTGGTATGAACGCGATTGGTTTTTAGGATTCACTACGCGGTTTTCTGTCATCAACAGGAACATGTATCCCATTGGAGGATTAACGTATCAGCATCTCAACGCCGATAATTCCATTACGAGCATTCAGCGCATTTCTTCGAGTGAAGCGCAATTGAATATCCGTTTTGCGTTCAATGAAAAATATGTGCAGGCAGTTTTCTCGCGCGTGAGCGTAGGAACAAAATGGCCGATCGTTCAATTCAATTATACCGAAGGAATAAAAGGAGTTTTCATGAGTGATTATGCATATCACAGGATGAGCATCAACATCGATGACCGTTTGCGGTTCGGGCCATTCGGTTATCTCAATTATATTCTTGAAGCCGGAAAAACGTGGGGACTTGTTCCTTATCCGCTCATGGTGCTGCATCCGGGAAATGAAACGTACGTGTATGACTGGTCGGCGTTCAACATGATGAGTTATTATGAATTTGTGAGTGATCAGTACGCGCAAGCCACATTCATTCACCACTTCGATGGCTTTTTTCTGAATCACATTCCGCTCATGAGAAAACTGAAATGGAGAGAAGTTGCTTCGTTCAAATGGCTCATAGGAAGTGTGAATGAAAAAAACCGGGCAGAGATGATCTTCCCTGCGAATCTTCATTCACTCAGCCGCGGCCCGTACATGGAAGCAGGAGCGGGAATCGAAAACATTTTTAAATTTTTCCGTGTTGATGTTTTCTGGAGATTGAGTTATCTCGATAATGTGAATGCAAAACCGGTGGGAGTGAGGATATCGATGCAGGTGCTTTTTTAGGGAGTACGAAAAACGAAAAGTTTACTAAAAGTTACGAAATACGAATGCGTACTGAATTCGAAACGTGCGGTGGTCATTGCGATCCCGATTTTAATCGGGAGAAGCAATCTTGCGCGAGGCAATTTCGTATTCATCTGCATTTCGTAACTTTTTCCCGAATTAATTCGGGATTTAGTATTTCGTACTCCGCCCTTACATAATTTAGTAGCGTATGATACTCGGAGCAGAAAATATTGTAAAGAAATACAAGAAGCGAACTGTCGTTGATGGCGTTTCGGTGAATGTGAAGCAGGGCGAGATCGTGGGATTACTCGGGCCGAATGGCGCAGGAAAAACTACTTCGTTCTACATGATTGTGGGAATGATAAAACCGAACGCAGGAAAAATTTATCTCGACGAAAAAGAAATTACCAATGAGCCCATGTACAAGCGTGCGCAGCTGGGCGTGGGCTACCTCGCGCAGGAACCATCGGTGTTCCGGAAACTTTCGGTGGAAGATAATATCAGGGCGGTGCTTGAATTGACAAAACTTCCGAAGCAGGAACAGAAAGATAAACTCGAACAGTTGTTGCATGAATTCGGATTGGAACACATCCGTACAAATTTGGGCGATTCACTTTCCGGTGGAGAACGCCGCCGCACGGAGATCGCACGCTGTCTCGCCACCAGCCCGAATTTTATTTTACTCGATGAACCTTTTGCCGGTGTCGATCCTATTGCCGTAGAAGATATTCAGGAAGTGGTGAGTAATCTGAAGAAAAAAAATATTGGTATTCTCATTACCGATCATAACGTGCACGAAACACTTTCCATCACCGATCGTGCGTATCTTTTATTTGAAGGAAAAATTTTAAAAGCCGGAACCGCAGAAGAATTGGCGAATGACGAACAGGTGAGAAGAGTTTACCTGGGAAAGAATTTTGTGCTGCGTACTCCGTAAATGTTCAGCGCCAGTAAAAAATATTTTTTTCATTCGATTCTATAACCCACTGTCTCGTGAAAGGAATCGTCGCCGCTTTATTTTTTTATTTGGTTTTCCTCAACATTAGCAAAGCACAAACTAATCTTGTCCCAAACAGCTGTAAGATGTACTTGGTCGATGGGATACTTAGCACGAGCTTGATTTTTTGTCAAGGGAGATAAAGAAAAAATAAATTGCCTCGGAACGATAAAAGTTAGTTCACTTTTTCCCAAAGCAGGCTTCCAGGAGGAATGACTGACTTAAGTTCAGAATATGGAATTGTCATCCAAAAATCCGATTGCCCATCAAGTGATTCATGAATTGTTATCGGATCAATGAGAAATGAAATCGCGGTGTCTTCGAGTACAAAATCATTATTCGTATAATAACCTGCTGCTTCGAAAAGGATTGTACCTGAAGGTTTGAATCCAAGACTTTCCTCAAGGTAACCTTGCCGTGCTTTTGTCGCAATTACCTTTGCCCATGCAGAATCCCTATTGTTGAAAATATTTTTCAACGTTAGCGGTTTACCGGTATTCAAATCAATTGTTCTGAAATCATAACTGTGAAATGAATGTGGAGCGCAAAAAGCAGTTCCTGTTTTTTCTATTGAATAAGAAATGCAATAAGGCGTTAATAATCCGGGAGTAATTCTGAACGCAAAATCTTCTTCCGAACTCCGACAATCTTCATAATTGGAATATAATTTATCAGCCTCTTGAGTCAATGATTTCCTGGTTTGTGTGGCCTCAGCAAGAAACTCAGCATTTCTAATTCTCTCAAGAGAATCCATATCCATTCCGGAAAGAACAACATAGTCAATTGAAAGTTTACAGCTTGGGGTATCGCTGGAATAATTCAAAGTGTGAATTTGAATAGTGTCTTTTTCTACCGATACCTTTTTATTAACTGGAAAATTGTTTTGGCAATTGATAAAGGCAAGAATCAATAGAAGAACGGGCATTGCCAATATCAACGCGGGTACTCTACGGAGTTTGTAATTACTCTTTCTCATATTACTTAAGCACACACCGAACTTAGTTGAAACTTTTTATAATTATGCCTTCGCCACGCATAACGAGGGCTTCGGAAGGATTAATTATGCCTTCGCCACGCATAACGATGCCTTCGGAACGCATAATTATGGCCTCGCCACGCATAACGAGGGCTTCGGAAGGCATAATTATGTACTCGCCACGCATAACGATGCCTTCGGAACGCATAATTATGCCTTCGCCACGCATCGCGAGGGCATCGGAAGGCATAATTATGTACTCGCCACGCATAACGAGGGCTTCGGAAGGAATGGTAACAGAAGGATGAAATTTAGACAGCCTCTTACCTCACCGAATCTTTCTCCGGCCGCTTCGCGAATTCAGCACTTCCCGATTTCAGATATTTTGCATACGGTTCTATCGGCGTATATCCGTAAGCAGAATCGGTCAGCATCTTTTCATTGTTATCAAGCAAAACATAAAGCGGCTGCGAATTCGATCCGTAACGATCAATCTGCATCTGGCTCCATTTATTTCCCCACGTTTTTATTTTGATGCCGTCTTTCGTGATGTATTGCTTGTCGGCAGGAAGAGGATCCTTATCATCACAATAAAGTGAAACCACCACGTAATCTTTTCTCAGTTGATTGAGCACAGTAGGATCAGGCCAAACAAAATCTTCCATTCTCCTGCAGTTCGCACAATTGTAACCCGTGAAATCTACGAAGAGCGGTTTCTTTTGTTTGCGCGCATACGCAAGCGCGAGATCATAATCGTGAAAACAACTCAGGTTCTGCGGACATTCATCTTTCAACATTCCCGGAACAACAGCAGTATCGGCAGCAGAAATATTACTTCCTCCACCGGAAAAGAATTTTGCATTCTCGCTGTAATAAGACGGTGGCAAAAGTCCGCTGAGCATGCGCACAGGCGCGCCGAATAATCCCGGGATCATGTAAACGACAAATGCAAAAGAAATAATGGAGAGTAAAGCCCGCGGAACAGAAACATGCGGAACATCTTCGTCGTGCGCAAATTTTATTTTTCCCATCAGGTAAAAACCAATGAGCGCGAAACAAACGATCCAGATGGAAAGAAAAATTTCGCGCGTTATTATTCCCCAATGGTAGGAGAGATCGATATTCGAAATGAATTTCATCGCTAACGCAAATTCCAGCAAACCGAAAACAACTTTCATCGAAGTCATCCAGCTTCCTGATTTCGGAAGTGATTTCAGCCACGTCGGAAACATCGCGAAGAGTGCGAATGGCAAGGCGAGTGCCAATGAAAATCCGAGCATCACATACAGCGGGCCCGTGAATCCTACTTTCAGCGCTTCAACAAGAGCGGTGCCAATGATGGGGCCGGTGCAGGAAAAAGAAACGAGCGCAAGTGTGAACGCCATGAAAAAAATTCCGATGAGTCCGCCTTGGTCTGCAGCTTTATCCGATCGGTTCACGAGCCACGAAGGCATATTTATTTCGAAGCCGCCAATAAAAGAAATTCCGAATAAAATAAATACAGCGAAGAAAACAAGATTCACAATGATGTTCGAAGAAAGTTGATTCAGTGTTTGCGCATCACCCGTTGCAAGTGTTACGATCAATCCGAGAATGACGTAAATGGCTACGATGGAAAATGCGTACATCATTCCATCGCGTATCGCCTGCTTCCTGTTCTTCGCGCGTTTGGTAAAAAAACTTACCGTCATTGGTATCATGGGTAAAACACAAGGCATGAAAAGTGCGATGAGTCCGCCGCCGAAACCACCGCCGAATGCCGGCCAGAATTCTGTTTTTTTCGGAGCAGGCGCTTTTGCAGTTGAACCGGGTTGAACTGTACAATTGGAATTTGAAGTGGTTCCTGTATTTGCAATTAATCCCGTACTTCCTGTTGCAGCAGAAATTCCTGTGCTTCCGGTTGCGCCAATATTTCCGGTTGCGTTTGCTGTTCCTGTTGAACCCGTGCTTCCCGTTGTTCCCGTTGCACCGGTACTTCCCGTTGCACCGCTCGCGCCGCATAATGTTGCATCCACATCAAATGAAAAAGCAGGACGCGGATAAAAATTAAAACAACCTCCGTCGTTGCAAACCATTCCGTCGATCTCGCCGGTGACTTTAAATTTTTTCGCATGAATAACGTGGATCTTCTGGCGGAATGTAGCAGAGTTCTCAAAATATTTTATGATCGCGCCGTCGAATGCAGGTTCTGCTTTTTCAATGGGTTTTGGTTCTGATGTTCTTCCCACGAATTTAAAATCGGCAGAATCGTTCCAGAGAAAAGCAGTAGGAAGCGGGCCTTCATCTTTAGGCGGGATCTGCGAATAAAGATGAAATCCTTTATCGAGTTTGCACGTGAAGACGAGAACGAAATTACAATCGTCAGTTTTTTCTGTGCTGTACGTCCAGGAATAATGCTGCGCTAATTTCTGCTGTGCGGAAATATTATTGCCGAACAAAAAGATCAGCGTAATGAAAAAAAGTTTCAGGAATTTATTCTTCGGCATTTTCATAAATAAATCGGTCGTGAAGTTTCCCAAAATTAAAGGGAATAAATTCACGACCGACTAAAAGTTAAAAGAGGTCAACTATTTGTGGGAATCCGATTACGGCATAACGGTGATGGTAAAATCCTCATCATCGGGCGGAAGAATTTCTCCGCTTCGTTCCAGCATATAATTGATCATGCATTTAATGGCGAATGCTTTATTCTCAGTGTAAGTGATATGTTGCACGTACTGCACTTTATTCTCAAGGCAACTTACATCCATTCCGAGATCGTCCTCATAGAAACTCACAGCATCACCGCTCTCCGCCGGTGCTCCAACTATTTTAAAAGTAGGATCGGGATCGAATTCAATATTGGCTCCGAGCGGCCCGTCCACTCCTGCCATTTTCTGAGAATACATTCTCCATCCACCCGGAATTTCTCCTGTGAAATGAATGTCGGCTTCTCCGTCGGCAGTGTGCATGACGTAAGCATTCCATTTTACTCTCACAGAATTTCCTGAACTGCGGAAGCCGAGAAAAAGCCCCGCGAGGGAGATAGCGATCACTACAGCCGAAAGCCGAGCGACCATAGGTCTTGTTTTCATGGTTTGTGTGTAAGTGTGCAATGTAAAATGCAGGTGTGTGGCTGCACCACTAATTCTAACTCAACTAAACGCTAAAAGCCATAGTTGGGTTACACTTTTAATAAGGAATTCGACGAAAAGGCATATTCAGGTTACAATTTCGGTGATCCTGTTTATAGGAATCACCATTCCTGACTTTAATACCACCCTTAACTCAGTTACAGCCCAAATAGTAGTTTCCACCATTTTGGGGCCTTCGGTGTCTACAAACAAAATCCTCACCTTGGAATGATCCACATTTCCGAGGACGAGTGCGCGCGATAATTCGTTTTTCCTGCGGATTATTTCGTCGGTAGAAGTGAGTACTTCAGAAGAAGGGAACCGCAGTTCACTTACCTGTTCCTTTTGAATAAGGACAGCATTGCCGTGTGTAGCGTTCATTGGCGGGAGATGTAACTGTTAGATCATGGGAGGGAATATCAGAGATGTTTACGAGAATAAAAGAATAAAGGTTGTATTAAAACACAAAATGGAACTTCGCACAGTTTTTCAAACGCCGATGAACAGGATTGGTAACAGTTAATGAAAATGAAATGAACGGCTTTTGAACATTTCATCGGTTATCACGTAACCGGTTTATTTATTGCCGCAAGAAATTCCTCCGGCCGTTGCGTGCCTATGCGGTAAATAAGTCCGTCGCGCGTGGTGAGTTCTACCGCTTCATTTCCGTACGTATAAAAACGAACTCTTCCTTTTGAATGAAGATTGTAAACCGGACGATTAATAAAGGAAGGTTTGAATCGTACTTTTCTTGCAGAAACAATTCCGTTCAGATCAATGCGCACTTTCCGCGAGGTCCATATTCCATCAATGATCACTGCTTTGGCGGTAATGTGCGTTTTCATGTGAATGATAAAAAGCAGAATGGCCGAGAGCGCAAGAATGCAGATGCCGAGCACAAAAAAAAGTTGCCCGGAGTGATCTCTTCCCGGGTAACTTCCCAACCGGAAAAGTTCGAAGTTCACCGGCTTCGGATTTTCTGACCAGTAATAAGCGACGAAACAAAAAACAGAAAACAGTAATCGCCGCACAATGGAATGACGGTTCAATCCGTGAAACTGCCGCTCTTCGAAAAGTTTTTTTTCCGTTTCCATTATTTGAACGAGATCTTCATGACTCGTTTCGTTTCAGGCGTGATGCGGAATTTATCGGCTATCCTGTATCCGGGTATCCACACCAGCTCATCGCCGCTCAGCACCACGAAAAGTTCTTTTTTTTCGTGAGCCGGCAACTTTAATTCATTAAGAATATCACTTACTTTTTTTCTTCCCTTCATTCCGTATGGCGTCATCGAATCGCCACTTTGCCAGTTACGGTGAGAAATATTTCCCAGTCGGTCCGCATCCACGAAAGCGCAAGTGGGTACAAGATCGCTGCGTGTGGGAAAGGAGGAGAGTTCAATGATCAGTTGTGGTTTCGCTTTTGTTTGTTCGCGGCTTCCTATCCAGAAATTATCGCGATCACGATTGATGAAATGATTCTTCGTTGTGATCGTGAACGAACTTCTTCCACTGATCACATTATCTTTTACCATTCCTGCCTGTGAACCGTTGAATCCGAGTTTTCGAAGCCATTGAGAGAAAAAGGTCATACCCGCTTTGTCGGTAATACTTTTCAAAGAGATCAGTTGCATTCCGTTCGCAGTACTGATCTTGTCATTTACCCATTGATTCATAGCCAGCGTGATCAGTTGCTCGGATTCATTCAATCTTCTCATCGAGGAGATCATTCCCTTTCGCCCTTGCGGAACATGTTTTGACAGCTCACCAAGAAATCGGTTTCGAATGATGTTGCGGGTATATTTATCCTCCTGGTTGCTGCTGTCTTCTCTCCATTTCAACTTATTCTTTTTTGCATAAGCGAGAATATCGTTCCTGGAATAATTCAGTAGCGGACGAATGATCTTACCCGACTTCGTACGCATGCCTGTCAATCCTCTGATGCCTGTTCCCCGAATGAAATTGAGTAAAACAGTTTCAATATTATCGTCCTGCTGATGGGCTGTGGCGATGTGCCGTATTCTTTCTTTTCCGGCGATTTCATTAAAGAATGTGTACCGGAGATCGCGCGCTTTCTCCTGCAGATTAGAATCTTTTTTTGTGATCTCTTTCTTCATGCATTTCTTCACGTGAAATCTTATTTCCAGTTTCGAGGCAAAATCTTTAACGAATTTTTCATCGCCATCTGATTCCTTACCACGCAGGCCGTAATTGACATGGGCAATTTCGAAGGGAATTTCAAGCGAATGAAACAAATGTGCAAGCACAATGGAATCAACTCCGCCGCTCACGGCCAGAAGAATTTTTTCGTTCATCCTGTAATTGCAGGAGACGAGTAACCCCGAGAAAAAAATTTTCTTATCTATCACAGATCAAAGTTAGTGATGTCACTTCATTCAGGCACCGCGTTCAATACTTTAAGCAATGGAGCCACCTTCACCATACATTCCTCGTATTCTTTTTCTGCATCGCAATTTGCGGTGATCGCACTGCCGGCTTTTATCGAGAGGAAACCGGTAGCTGCATTGTACTCGATGCTCCTGATCACGACATTGAAATCAAAATTTCCCTGTGGATCCAGGTATCCCACGCTGCCGGAAAATATTCCGCGCGAAAAATTTTCAGTTTCACCAATGAGTTTCATCGCACTGATCTTCGGCGCGCCGGTCATAGATCCCATCGGGAACGATGCGCGCATGAGTTCGCGGAAACCGGTGCCGTGTTTCAGTTCTGCGCTAACCGTGGAGATCATCTGGTGAACGGAAGGAAAAGAATACAAGCCGAAAAGTTCATCCACTTTCACTGAACCCTTTTCTGCAATACGTGAAAGATCATTTCTTACAAGATCTACGATCATCACATTCTCACTTTTTTCTTTGGGATCATTTTTCAGTTCGCTCAATAAAAGCAAATCGTCACGATCATTTTTTCCGCGCGGTCGAGTTCCTTTTATCGGTTGGGAAATAATATGATCTCCGTTTTTCCGCAGAAATCTTTCCGGGCTTGCACACAACAACCACGAACTTCCTTTTTTGTAAAGCGCGGAGAACGGAGCTTTTGTTTCTGCATAAAGCCGCGAAAAAGTCCGTACCGGATCAATGTGTATTTTCTCAGCGAAAAATTCAATGCAATAATTGATCTCATAAATATTCCCGAGATGAATATGCTGCTTAAGCTTTCTTACATTTTCCAGGTACTCTGCTTTCGTGGTGCGCGAATGAAGAAAGATTTTTTCGGGCGGAGTTTCGTTTTTTCCGCCTGGGAAAACAGCATCGCGGTGAATCTGTTGAATGTTTGCAGAGTTGAAAAATGAAATGCAACCGAATCCCGAATGATCAGGGAAATTTGTACAGAGATCTTCAAATTCATTTTTAAGATCGTAACCCAAATGGCCGAAGCACCATTTCTCTTCGCTGTTTTTTTCCGGAAATCCCGGGAGATCATCTGAAGAATCATCTGCTCCACAAAATATCCAGTGATCATTCCCCGTAAATCCCGGGGCAAGAGCAATCGTATTTTCTTTTAAAAAAAATAATTCCGGTGAAGGATCAGAAACATCCAAAACAAGATGCAAATTTTTTTCAGCAGAAGGGGTTTCCATTATCGGATGGCGCAAAACAGGACGACAAAGTTGTAAAACATTAGCAGCATTGAAACTTTATTCATGAATTTGCGTAATGTAATTTCGGGAAAGTATGCAGGAAATGTTCTTTTATCGGGCAAAAATAGTGATTCGTCGACAGTGAATTTCTTGTTCAAAATAACATACCACATATTGCCCGCTGATCACTTGGTAATTCAGGATTTTTGATTTACATTTCGTAAGGCAAATCAAATACATAATTCAACTTTTAATAAATAAATCTCATGACGGCTAAACCAGCAGTACTTTTAATTGGAACTGTAGCAATTGCAACATTGGCTTATTTCGCAATCGGTCACAACAAAGATCATAACGGCAAGCACGATTCTTCTGCCGTATCATCTTCGAATGTGCAGAATTCGCTTAATGATGTGAATGGTAATAGCACAACTTCCAAAGCGGATAACAATAACGGATCTGATGTTCAGCATAACGGTAATGCTACCGGCGGAAATCAGGTTCAGGATGTTCATGGCCCAACTCTGAACAGAGCCGACGGGCCCGCAGTAATTCCCCCCGCACCGGACAGAAGCGCCGGCAATCCATACATGACCACAGCTAATAATCCTAAATAAATTCCAGCTAAATCGCTATGAAAAAATACTTAACTCTCAGAATCTTCGTCGCTCTTTTTTCGCTTCTTCTTTTTAGTGAAAAAGGTTTTTGTGTAGCACGCACATGGACTGGCGCTGTAAATCTTGATTTCAATAACGGTGGTAACTGGACCGGCGCCGGCGGACTTCTTGCAACAGATGTTCTCACTTATACCGGAACAGTAACTCAAACCATTACTGTAAGCGCAAGTGTAACTATTGGAGGCCTCACTTTTGTTGCCAACAGTGCAGGCGCTGTTACAGACAGGTTGGATGTTGGTGCATTTACACTCACCATCAATGGTTCTTCTTTGTTCAATGCGGTTCACATTCAGAATCCGCTCAATTATGATGTTGTTCAAGTTAACGTAAATACCGGTGGAAATATCATTTTCAACGGCTCCTGTCTTTTCCATACCAATGGAAGCGGAGACACGTATCTCACCACCGGAAATTTTGCAACCGGCGCTACTACCAATCCTGGAACCGTTTGGTTCAACGGTTACCTTGGCGTTGGAGCGTATGGTAGAACAGTCGGACTGTATGAGCCGCACATGATTTTCGATGCTGCAGGTGCACAAACTTTGAACATCAAGTGCAATGGCGGTGCTTATATGTTCAAGTCGGAGAACATGACTTTTGGTTCTGCTAATACACCTACGGTAACAGTTGACGGAAAGGGGGCGGTGTATTTCGACTCTTACGATGGAAATATGACGATCTCGGCAAATACAACCGTTATTGTTCCTGATTCTTCTCTTGTAGGTTATATGTGTCGTATGGACAGGTACAATGCTACCGGAGGAACATTCACGATGGGCGCAAATTCACTTCTTAAAACAGGATGCCCCAATGGACTTGCACCTTTCAATGGGTGGAACGTTCTTCAGAATTTTACCACCTACACATTGGCAACAACGAGTACAGTTTGGTATAATTCTACCGGCTACCAGGGAATTCATAACAATACTTATGGTAATCTGATAGTGGATGGCAATGGAAACCCGGGATGGAAATATTCCTATGGTGGTGCATATACTGTTGCCAGCGCTATGACTGCACAGGGCACATGCATTTATGGCCCATACAACGCAAGTAATCTTACTGTAGTGGGCAATACACTCATTCAAACTGCTGCGACCTGGAATGCTTCTGCAGATAATGCTGTTGCTAACCAAACATATACTTTGCAGGGAGACTATACCAACAACGCAACGTTCACCTCAGGTTCTCCTGTTGGCGTAAATACTTTCCTTTTCAATAGTGGAGCTGTCGGGCAGAATATTGGCGGATCGTCAGTAACGACTTTCTACAATTTAACCAATAATAATATTTCCGGATTCGGTTGCACGCTTACTCAGAACGAAAATGTTTCAAATGTGTGGACGCTCACAAACGGACCGGTGCATTTGAATTCTAAAACAATCACCGTTCAGAATAATGCAGCAGCCGCTATTGTTCGCACAAGTGGTTATGCAATTAGCGAAACCAGCTTAGCTACTAATCCAAGTATCATCGCCTGGGATATGGGAGCTACTACCGGAAACCACATTTTCCCATTTGGTGTAGCGGGTGTTTATATCCCGATTACTTTTAATAAAATTCCTGCTACTGCTGCTATTGTTTCAATAGCAACGCGTGCAACTGCTGCAAATGATAATCTTCCATGGGCTACAGGTGTTACACAAATGTATGATCCGAATCTCGCAGCGAGCGGTGCAATTCCGGCAACAGTCGATAGATGGTGGGATTTTAATTCAACAGCATCCATTACCGCCAATGTAACATTCTCGTATCGTGGAATTGAAAATACATTGTCGGCACCGTATAACACCGGAAATCTTGGTGCGCAATACTGGTCGGGAGGATGGTTGCCAAATAATTCCAACATAGGAAGTGCGGCTGCCGTTGGAGCGGGTGTAGGCACCGTTACAGCTAATGGAATTACAGTAGCTGCATCTTTTATGCCGTGGGTACTTTCTTCTACAACAGTTCCACTTCCAATTGAACTCGTAAATCTTGTTGCTGTTTGCACAGGAACAGGGAATGATATTCAGTGGGCTACTGCTTCAGAAACGAATAATCATTTCTTCACAGTAGAAAGGTCCGATGATGGAAATACTTTCAGTGAAGTTGCACATCTCGATGGCGCAGGAACTTCTTCCGCAGAACATCATTATTCCTACACCGATGATTATAAGAAATCAGGAACGATCTATTATCGCATCCGCCAAACGGATTATAACGGACAGTCAACAACTTCGAAGATCGTCACTGTTTCTCCGTGCATGAATACAGATGCGATGAGCGTTTACTCTTCCGAGTCCACGATCAATATCAATCTGAATGTTTCTGACGGAAATACTTACCTGATGAACATCATGGACATGAGTGGTAATCTCATCAGTTCAGATTATCTCACTGCACAATCTGGAACGAATCTTTTCCAGGTAGATAATAAAGTACCAAGCACCGGAATTTATTTCATAACGCTCACCGGTGAAAACGGAAAACGATTTACACAGCGTTTGTACCTCACGCACTAAGAATTCCGCAGAATAATTTTTTTCAACTCGTCCACCCACTCCTCGTTACTGTTGAGTGATGGGACGAGTTGAATTTTTTCACCCCCATGGGTACGGAACAATTCATGGTATTCCGTTCCTATCTCATAAATTGTTTCAAGACAATCGGCAACGAATGCCGGTGAGAACGTGAGGATTTTTTTCTTTCCTTCTTTCGCAAGACGCACGATCTCGTGATCCGAATAAGGTTTGATCCACGGATCTTTACCGAGACGCGACTGAAACGCAATAGAATATTTTTCTTTCGGAATAGAAAGCCGCTCAGCAAGATCATTTGCAGTTTGAAAACAATTGGCACGATAACAGAATTGATTTCCTGTCGTTGAAGTTTCACAACATTTTCCGAAAGAACAATTTCCGCCGCCAAGATGCGCATCACTCTTCAGGATGTGACGTTCCGGTAATCCGTGAAAACTGAAAAGCACGTGATCGTATTCACGATGGTCATATTTTTTTCCGACCGTTGTTGCTGCATCCAGGAATCCGGGAAGATGATGAAATTTCGAAATAATTTTCAATTCAGGCATCACTTCCCATTCGCGCAATTCGTTCATCAGTTTTTCCACAGAAGATCCGGTGGAAGAAGAAGCGTATTGCGGATAAAGCGGAATTGCAATAATGCGACCGACTTTTGCCCGGCTCAATTTTTCCAGCGCTAAACCGATCGATGGCGACTGATAACGCATTCCCAATTCAACAACAAATTTTTCACCAAGCGCCGACTGAAGTTTTTCTTTCAGAGTAATTCCATGAAAAAGTAACGGAGAACCATTCTCAGTCCAGATCTTGCGATATAATTTTGCCGACTTAGGTGCGCGGAACGGAGCAATGATAAGATTGATCAATAACCATCGGTTCAGAAAATTAATATCGATCACTCTCCGGTCCATCAGGAATTCGCGCAGGTATTTGCGCACATCACGCGTAGAAGGACTATCGGGCGTTCCGAGATTGATCAGTAGAACTCCTGTTTTCATGAGGATACAAATGTAGTTGCCGCGCCGGATTAATTATGTCAGGCATGTGTCGGGAAAAAGTAAATTTGGCTCTTCAATATGAAACTTCAACATCGCGAACTCACGAATCTCCTCCGGACCGCTTATTCTGCCGAGAAAGCAGCTGCATTCGCTTACCAGGGACATGCAGGCGCAGTGAAGAATGCAGATGAAAAAAAAGCAATTGCGCAGATAGAAACCGATGAGTGGGCGCATCGTAAAGAAGTGCTGAGCATCATGGAGCAGTACGGAATTCTTCCTTCGAAGTATTATGAATTCCGTTTTCATTTTGTGGGAAAAATAATTTCCGGAAGTTGTTATGTGATCGGCTGGTTCATGCCGTATTATTTTGCAGGGCGATTAGAGAGTGGTAATGTGTGTGAATATTTCCGAATGATGCAGTTCTTCCATTCGCTCGGAATTCATGATCACGATGAAATTCTGTATGAAATGGGAATGAAGGAAAAAGAACACGAAATTTATTTTCTCGATCGGATCCGCAATAAAAAAATGCTTCCGTTTTTTGAAAAACTTTTTTCATGGGGAGGAAGAAAAAGTTTCAACGATATTGATCTTGAAAAAAAATATCCTGTGGATATTTCCGACAGGTATTGCAGAAAATAATTTTCTCTTTTCTTAACCCCCGGATATTTAATATTCACAAATGACACATTCCAGGACAATCGTTTTCATTCACGGACTTTTTCAAAATCCGCATAGCTGGAAAAAATGGATAGACTATTTTTCTTCGAAAGGATATTCCTGCCACGCTCCTGCTTATCCATTTCATGCAGGCGAACCAACAGCACTTAGAAAAAATCCGGATCCCGCATTGGGAAAACTTACATTCGGCGAAGTCATCAAACATCTTTCGGATTTCATAGACAAGCTTCCGGAAAAACCAATTCTCATTGGCCATTCGATGGGCGGACTCGCCGTGCAGAAATTAATTTCACTTGATAAAGGAGTTGCAGCCGTTGCAATAGACACGGCTCCGCCAAAAGGAATTTTCAGTTTCAAATGGAGTTTCCTCAAAGCAAACCTTCCTACAGTGAATCCACTCAAAGGCGATTCCATTTGCCTGCCGGATGTATCCTGGTTTCATTATGCGTTCTGCAATACGATGACGATGATGCAAACGCAGAAAGAATTCGAAGGATATGTTGTTCCCGAGAGCAGGAATATTCCACGCAGCAGTACGAAGAAAGACGGCTTCATTGATTTTTCAAAACCACACGTGCCTTTACTTTTTATTGCTGGAGAAAAAGATCACATCATTCCTGCATCATTGAACAGAAAAAATTTCAATGCTTATTCCGACAAGAGCAGTAAAAAAGATTTCCGTGAATTTTCCGGGCGCACGCATTACATCTGCGGGCAGGAGAACTGGGAAGAAGTGGCTGAATTTGTTGCAGGATGGATCGGTGAACTGAACTGAAAAATAATTTTTCTGAAATTATCTCCTCGGTATCTGGTTGAATTTATCAGCGGGATAAGCCTGCAGATAATTCCTTACAATTTGTTTCATCATCGGGGAGTCCACCACGGAATAAAAAACCATGTCGGTGGGCGGCGCTGCAGGTTTCGATTCGGGAATTTGTTTTTTCAGTACAGCGTGCAGATTTTTTTTATTTGCAAGATTGTAGGAACTCTCCGGAACTGTATTTGCAATTTCACTCAGGTCGGCATTTTTCTGATCACCGAATTGCACGATACAAATTGTCGCATTGTTTCTGTCCATGCAGGAATCGATAAGCGCTTTTGTTCCTTTACTCAATTCAAAAATTCCATCGGTGGCCATGATCACGTGACATCGCCCGTCAACATGCAGCGAGTCGAGTGTGTGTACCACTTTCCGCAAAGCAAGATCGCCATTAGTGGCACCTTTACCTTTCAGTTTTGAAATGGCGGCATCGATGTTGTCAAAATCATACGGTTTACAGAATGGAAGTGCAATGGAAGTGTGATCGGAAAAAGTCATGATGCCAACGTAAGAATCATTCGGAAGCCCGTCGATAAAATCATACATTTCTTTTTTCATCAGTTTTAATTTTCCTTTGTCATTCATTGAATTCGAAACATCGAGCATGAAAAGAAAATAATCGGTCTTCGGTTTTTTCACTTCGTCTTCTTTTTTGCATTTGCAACTGTTATTATCGTCTTCCGAAACGCAAACATCATCGAGATAATAATAAGCGTGCATGTAAATATGTGAAGTGGAAATTGCGGTGAGCGGCCCATCGCCGAGGGCAAACGTATTTAATGAAGTGGTATCAGAAAAACTTCCGATGATGATGTAAGCTTCGTTTCCTTCTGCAGTGAATGTTCCTGAAATTCTTGTCCACCCGTCTTTCTCTGTAATGTGGCGGAATGACTGCACCTGCGGTTTCAATTCCAGTTTTTCTTTTGTTTCATTCAGGATAAGATCTTTCGAAAAATAAGCGCCGATACCGGTGGAAGCGATCTCTGCAGAGCAATCGAGCGCCACATAAAAACTCACCTGGTATTTTTTCCCCGGCTTCAAGGGTTCAGTAAGAATTCCTTCCACGTATTCTTTATAATTGCTCACACCCGGAAGTTGTACATCCATTCCGCTGATGATCGCGCACCTGCCCTGGCCTGTGTGTGCAAGTGCGATGGGAAATCCGTCGCAGGTAGAGTGATCGGAATTATAATAATCGGGAGTTGCGGGAGTGGGAGTGAACCATCCTTTTACCACTTGCCGGCCCGGAACATTTGCAGTAGGCCACGTGGTGATCGCAGGAAAAGTATCGGATTCGAACGAAGGATTGATAACAAGATTTCCGTTTTGCGCTGATGCCGCTGAAAAAAAATTCAGCAGAAAAAAAAGAAAGAGAAAAAAGAAAAATCTCATTGTGAATTTGTACGCAAATAAGATGCCGCACCTGTAAAGATTGCACAAAAAAAGAGGAGTTGCCTCCTCCTGAAAAATGAATTTATTTCAATTATCATTTCTTAACAAGCTTCGATACGCCCCAGGCAATGCCGCCTTGTATGATACCGAAAGCAATTCCGATAATAGGTCCCATAATAAGCATCATCAGGCGCGGATGTGTGGGCAGGGGCATGTGCGCATTCATGGCTAACATTTCGGGATTCAGTTTCATGTACTGCGCGTAAAAAAGAATGTGCGCCGGTGTAACCCATACACAATTTGCAAGACTCACAACGAGTCCGTGCATGAAATATTTTCCGGAACATTTTTTTACGATCACTGTTACGTTGAAAGCGATGATCGCTATCCAGACAAACAATTCGTACTTGCCGGGAAGAACGAATACAGTTGCGAAGGCCATTGCGAGGCCGATGAGCGAGAGAAGAAAAATAAGTTTCCAGTTCATGGATTTTGAATTTGTTTTATCAAATATAATTTATTTCCGGTAAATCAAAAGGTAAACGCAAGCCACAAGGTTCACAGGAAGACACAGCAGGAATTTTAAAGCGATGAAGCAACAACGCATAGCCCCGATGTGCACGCCTGCTCCGTCAGCGGGCGCAGCGGGACAGGAGTTGTTTTATAGCACAACAGATGCTGCTCCATAAAAAATTTCAGCCATTTTTTTCTTCCTTTCTGAATTTTTTCATCGCGTAACGATAGAGTGCAAATAAAAATCCGGCGAGTGTGAACCACAACATGATCTTCGCAAGGTAATCGCCGTGGCGTGTGTAGAACGTCATTCCCGCAGTGGAATTGAGCGTTGCTTTGATCACTGCCGGTTTCCAGAATTCCTGTTCCTGGTGAAAATCGCCACGCTGATCGATGAAGCAGGATGTTCCCGTGTTCGCACTTCTTGCAATACTTTTCCTGGTTTCGATAGCGCGCAATCTGCCGTAAAGTAAATGTTGCCGGTAGCCGGGAGAATTTCCCCACCATCCGTCGTTGGTGATGATGAAAATATAATCGGCGCCATTGCGCACATACTGATTCACGTAATCGCCGTAAATGGATTCGTAACAAATGACGGGGGCAATTTTTATTCCGTCGTTCTTCGAAATGAAAACTGTGCGCTCCTCCTGCATTCCGAGACTACCGGTTGAACCGCCCATGTCTATCGCATATTTTTCGAGGAAGTGTAAATATTTCGGGAATGGCATTTTTTCTACACCTGGAACGAGTTTTGATTTATGATACGATTGAATTTCTTTTGTTGCGTCGAATTGCAGCGCCGTATTGAAAATGTCGTAGTAACTATTGTCTCCTTTGTATTGCCGCGCGGTTGCAGATAATTTTTCCCCGGTTTTGAAATCATGTCCTGTTGTAGCGCCGGTTACAATTTTCAGTTTCGGATAAATAGAACTGAATGCACGAAGACGGTTTACGCTCCACGACGTTGCGATCTGGTCGTCCCACAGCGTTTCTGTCAATGCAGTTTCGGGCAGGACTACATAATCAGTAGAAGAATCTGTTTTGATCTGCGCGAGAGCGATCATGTTCTCGAGCTGCGACTGGTAATCGCCGTTGAATTTTTTGTAAGGATCCACATTCGGTTGCACGACGACGACGTTGATCGGTTTCACAATATTTTCTCTGGTGTTGAAATGATTGTATCGGAAAAGTGAAAGCACGATCGGCAAAAGAAAAATAACAAGAGCCGAAATAATAAAAGTGAGACGAAGATTCGGATGACGCAATAAAGTATTCCGGTGAACATACAATTCAAAAAGAATGGCGTTGATGATGAGGATCCATAAACTTCCGCCGAAAACGCCGGTGTACTCATACCACTGTATCCACGTGTATTGTTTTGCGAGCCCGTTTCCGAGCGTGAGCCACGGCCAGGAAAGATCCCAGTCGAGATGAAGATATTCGAAAGATATCCATACCGGGATAAAAATAAATGCGCCAATGCGTTCAGGAAGATTTCTTTTGATCTTATGATAAACGAGAAAAACAAAAGCCATGAGCAGCGCATTGCATAAAATGGCCAGCACTGCCCCGCCGGCCGATGCGTTCCATATCCACCACGTAGTGCAAACATTCCACAATAAAAAAATGAGACAGGCGTAAAAAAATAAATGCCGCGCACGAAGACGATTGTCGTTGCTGATGATGTGCTGAATCTGCAGCAGCGGAATGAATGCAATAAAAAGCAAAGGGCTGAATCCCCATGGAGGCCATGCGGCTATGAGCGCAACAACACTAAGAAAAGTGAGCAGGAATAATTTTCCGCGCATGCGGCAAAGATAGGCAGGAGTTGGGAGTTTTGGATTTTGCGTTTTGGAATAAAAAAAAACTCATTCCTTAAAATATTGATCTATGAACTTTTTTTTGAAATGGAAACAAAGTGAACCCTGCTTAAGAATACAAACGCTCATTTCCATTTTAAATTTTCTTTCGAATCCTGTCTGCTGATTTTTAAATTTTTTCAGCCGATGAAATTCGTTCGCTCTTTGTTTCCGGAATAAAATGTTTGTGTTGGTTGAGTCCGGTGCAAGAACGGGGTCAGCATTCGAATAGAAAAAGATTTTGTGGTGAACGTATTCCCATTTTCCTGAGTCGGCAAGTGCCGGTAATTTTTCTGAAGAATTGGTATAATATAAATAGGTTGAATCCGGATTGAGCTGATAATAACTTCGCAGGGTGTCATCCTGTCGAAAGCACCATTTCCCTATTGCAACAGAATTCTGACAATACACGGATGAAAAAAGAAAATCAATGCCTATAAGCAGTAAAATATTTTTAATAAAAAATTTCATCTCAGGATAAAGACGAATATTTTATGAAAAGTTGTCGCACTGAATAAATAATCTGAGGGATTTCGTATTTCGTACTATCTCATCAAATACATTTTTCCCCAACCATGATCGATGTAAGTATCCGCACCACTTTCCCTGTGATCAATCGCATCTCCGTTCAATCTTGTTATAACACGATAAAGATAAATTCCATTCGCAAGCTGATCGCCGTACTGGTCTTTTCCGTCCCATGCATATTCCGTTACATTTCTTCCGATGTGAAGATCGCCGAGTTCATCGCGGTTTATTTCGCGCACCACTTTTCCTGTGATGGTCATGATCTGTATGGTAAAAATATCAGGCACTTCATCGCCGGTGAGTGTGAAAACAAAACGTGTGGAAGTAGAAAATGGATTCGGATAATTCATCACGTTCGTGATCGTGGCGTGATTGATCACTTCGAATGAAATTTTATAATCCATGATTCCCGACTGATTGTTCGAGCGGTCCTTTGCCTGCACGATAAGATCGTACGTTCCGTCTTCGGGACATTGCGGCGTGAAAAGAATTTTGCAACTATTGTTCGGAAGTACTGCCGGTGTGAAACTAACAACTCCTGCTGTCCAACTGATGAGTTGTGCTGTACTCTGTGATGGTGTGCGCAGGAAAATATTGAAATCATTCGGATCATTCAGCGCGAGAAACTGGTTCTCATCTTTCAGTGTAACGAGGATCTGGGGTTTGCCGCTCACAATATCATTGTTCATGATGTGCACGCCATCGAACGTCACATCCAGCAAAGGATTCGTTTTATCGCTCGTTACATTGAACGGAACCATGATCACGTTATTGAAGTGATATTGCTCGGGTTGTGTTGTAGCATAACCCACAGGATTTACTTCCATCCACAATTCATTGGCGCCTACATAAGTGGTGGTGCTGAACGTAACAGTATCCGCTTTCCAGCTGTACGGATTGAACGGGCCCGCCTTCAGTTGCTGTGGAAGATTGTGAGTATTGTGATTTGCATCAACGATCCAGTATTTGTAAAGGAAAGTGTCGTTTGCAAAAGCCCACGGTGTAAGGTTCTGCACGGCAACAATTAATTTTCCGTTTTCACCTTCCTGCATCGTGTCGCGGTAAAAACTGAAATCAACAGGAGGATTCAATGCAAGATCGGGCGCGGGCGAGTACAACACGTGCCAGCGGTCGAGTTGCGGGGGCGTGTGCGACGTATCATCACGCATGCGTGCAACGAGCCGGATGTAAGGATACGTTTGCGCGTCAACAATTGAATTCAGGTTAAGAACAGAAGTTGTCGTTTGTGAAAATCGCGTAATGTAAGTTTCTGTTCCCGCAGCGTTGTAACCGTAAAGATCAACATAAGCGCTGTCGTAATCGGGAGTTTCGAATGCGTGTTCTTTCCAATAGAAAGCGCCCCAGTTCGATGCCGGGCCAATTTTTGGCGACTGAACAAATCCTGTATTCCAGTGTGTCTGAAAATTTGTGTTGAAATTCAAAACAGAATTCTGCGCTGTGCCAACGGCTTCCTGTGTTGGAGTACTGGCTCCTTTTTTTCCCCAGATAATATAGGCAACGGTGTCAGGAATTATTCCTGCGCTGAGTGAAGAAGGGCCGATCTGTGAAATAGAATTCCTTACTCCATTTTCAAATTCCATGGCGTGATGATAATACTGGCTGTAAATAAGCACGTAATCTCCATTGGGAATACTGTCAATGAATCGCCGGATATTATCGCGCGATGTGGAATCTCCATCACCGAAATCATAAGCATTCAAGGTCTGATCCGGTACACAAACACAATTATTGTAAGGAGGAATGGGGCCAAGAACCGGTGAAGAAAAATTCCACGGTTGCCCGCTCACAGAATCGATCACCGCCACCGTTACCCCTCCGCCTGCGCAAGCGAATACGCAGGAAAAAATATGTTGCGTACTTCCGTTGAGTTTATACCACACTTCATTCCACGGCACCGCCACATTGTAAATTCCATCTTTCACACTCAGGTTGACCATGTTGTTCACGAAATCAAATTCACGCAGGTTCCGGTTGAGCGTCACATACTGGTAGCCGTCATTCGTGAATTGAAAAATATGATCCTGTCCCCATCCCACCTGGTTAGGAATGCACTGGAATGAACTTTGTCTCCACATGAAAATGTCATTCGCATTCAGCGAATCGGGACTCACTCTCCAGAAATAAACCACGCTGTCTGTTGCAGGGGAGAATGAAAAAAGATTCGGTTGTTGCCAACTGATCACGCCGCCTCTTGCCGTCACGGTATAAGATTGTTTGAAGAGAGAATTGAAAAGATCGGTGGTGTCAAGCTCAAAACGATAAGTGGTAAGTGGCTCCAGCGGATTTACAGAGCATGCTTTTAAAGTGATCGTATCCGAGGGAACAACTGCGAATTCATAAGGATACACAGGGAGAATTGCACTTCCGTGAATGAGCAGATCCACATCGGGAATTGTAGTGTTGTTGTCTTCACGCATTTCATCAATGTGTCCGAAGAAATCGACGGTGATCTTTATTGTGTTCAATCCTACGCCGCGTGAATTGTCAACGGGAATCCGGAACATGATCGTATCGCGGAATTTAGGCGCTGCTATTTGCTGAAAATAAGAAACCGTATCTCCATTGGGAAAACGGCGTTTCATTTCCACGATGAAAGAATCATTGATAGCGCGGCCAATGTTGGTGATCTGTGCATACACGTAAACAGAATCGGGTTGTGTGAGCTGATCGAACCACACGTTGGCATTCGTAATTTCATAATCGGGTTTCGGAAATGAATTGATCACGACAGCAGGATCTCCCTGCAAAGTCATGTTGAGTAAAGTGGTGCGCAATGAAACTCCATCGGTGTAATTATTCTCCGCATTGTTTACCGTCCACTGCATACATTTTCCAATGGGCTGTCCATACTCTGTTTTACCAATGGCTTCGTATAATCTGCGTGAGTACACATCGAGAAATGTAGAAATGCCAATACTCACCGTGGCAATGTAACCGATGGTTCCTTTGTGGTCGAGAAAAGTAAATGCTTCACTCGAACTTATTGTGGGTTGATGAATATCTCCTGCGAAACAACTGTTCGCGATCACGAGCGGATATTTTCCATTGTTGTTGTAAGTGGATGGATCATCAATGCTCTGATCGAAACCGGTGCCGGATGCGTGGCCGAAAAATGTCATGATGGAAACGCCGTCTTCAATGCGCTGACGAAGTGTATCGGACTGGTTGATTTGTATTGGTGCAGTGGAAGTTTTCAGATAGGTCTGCACAATTCCACCGAACAAAGTATCAGTGATCGTGTCGGCATACGCTGCAAGATAAGTTGCGAACTGTTGTTGTTCCCCGGTTGTTGTTCCTCCTCCGAAATGCAAAACATATTTCATCCAGTCGGCAGGCGTATTGCTTTCATACTGGATCACTTTCTGCAGGTACATATTCACCGAAGCAGAATCTCGTGCGGCAATTCTGCCGGTGGCGATCGCAGGTTCGTATCGTGTTCCGTTCAAACCGGCCGTGATCATATTATCACTCGACGGATATCCGAAAGTGGGAACAAGACTCTGCTGAAAATATCCGTTGATGCGTTGTATTTCCATCGACATGGATTTCCCGATGAGCAGAAGATCCTGGGGCGGACTCGGATAATTGTGAATGAGAAAATCGCAGAAGCGGCGCATTCCCAATGGAGAACCGGCAACTCCATAACCGAACTGATCATAAAGATCACTCACATTTGCCATCACCACGTTGTGCGCACCGCCTGCACCCGCGCGATACGTGCGGTACTGATCGGCTGCATTCCACAAGGAATAGTTCGTGATGATAATGTAAACAGAATCGGCGGCGCTGAGCGAATAATCCACAAAACTTCCGTTTCCATTCACAGCAGTAATCGAAGAAATAAAAACAGCGCCGGAATTTGGGGCAGCTACAAATGGTTTTTCACTGCCGTTTCCATTGGCCACGAGAACAGAATAAGTGCCGGAATTATTTACAGCGTCAATGCGCTGGTGATTGAACAGATCGTAAAAACGAACGGTTCCCGATCCGCCCATGTTGGTCATCGGAACGAGCGCTTTCGGCCCGCTCATATTATCCGGCAAAAACCCTTCGAAAATAATTCTTCCTTCCATATCGAACGTGTGCGGATATTTCAGATCCACGTAAGCAACTCCTGTACGTCCCGAAGAAACAGAGGCAACACTGTTGATGCTGCTCACTGTAAAGTTGGTTGTGCTGGAAGACAACGTGGACGGATTGAATGAAAAATATTTTTTCCAGACAGAATAACCATCGTAAACCGTATCGAACGGAGAACCGAGCGCCGGAAAATTTATCTGCAATTCATTGTCGTTCGGAGTGGACCAGTCATTGGAAGCAGAGCCGACCTTCATTTCTACAGTTGCATTGGGGCCGAGGTTCCACGCATGTTGCGAGTTGAGCGGAATGGCTGCCGACTGGCCATAATAGAAAGTTGTGTTATAATACCCCTCACCATCCAGAAAAAGCGGATCGGTCACTCCATTCGGATCTTCAACGCCATCGAGGTATTCTGAATTTCCTGCATAAATTTCTTCGTCGGTGAAATAGTTGGAAGGAGTATATGCACTGAAATTGGTATCGACCGGCGCAGTAAAACGGCGATTAGTGATGGAAGAATTCCACGTGATGAAATAAACAGAAGTGTCGTTATACAAACTGTAAAACGGGTCGAGCTGGTTTGAAGCTCCGCCGTAAATGGAAGTATCGTTTGTTCCGTCATTTCTTTTTCCGAAAAATTCCAGATAATCACCGGAATTGAAAACGCCGTCAGTGTCACCTTCCACCCAGATGTATTGTTCCGTTCCATTGTAAAAAACCTGGAAATTCCTGGGATCAATTGCAGCAAGTGAATTTCCTGTTGCTGCTACTGCATTCGCCATGGTGGTGGAATCAATGCGGTAAATTCCATCCCACACTATTTTTACTTTGAGATATTTTTGCGAATAGTTGATCCACTCATTTCCATACGTCTGTGCGGAAACGCTGCAAACAGAAAAAAGCAAAATGAAAAGTGTAAAGTAAAGTCGCTTCATGCAGGGTTATTCATAATGTTAAGCATGCGGCAGGGAGAAATGCCGCAAAGGATCAATGCATTTTTTTATCGAGATCGAATTTCAGGGAGAAGATATTCGAGTACAACGCTACCGACTGATCGCCGATATCAGTGAATGCGTAGTCAATGGTTATTTTTTTAAGGTGAATTCCCACTCCGAAATTCGGCTGGAACGTGGTCACATCTTTTCCGAAAACATCTTTTGCGCGCTGAATATTTCCGACACCACCGCGCAGAAAAATAATATTTTTAAAACCGGCTTCTATCCCCAGGCAGGGTTCCATGCTCCAGCTTCCCGCGCGCACAGGAACATTTCTTCTTCCGTCGAACGTATTGATGAAATCTATTTCGCCACCTACAGAGAATTTTTTCGATTTACCAACGTCCACTTTTTTCGCAGCGCCCATAATGAGTCGCGGTAAAGTAAGTTCCAGTCCGTTCTGCGGAATTGCATTTCCTGTTGCAAGAAAAACATCCTGCATATCCTGGCTGAGATTGAAACTCCACGCATTGAAAGTGGAAGTTACATCACGCACCACGGCGCCGAAGCGAATTCCCCTCCAGTCGTATTGCGCGCCTGCATCAATTCCGAATCCCCATGCGCCGGCAAAATCGCCGATCTTTCTCCTTATAATTTTTACGTTCGCGCCATAATTCAATCCTGCGATCGGGCCCTTGCGTGCGTAGGAAAAAAGAAATGCATAATCCTGCGCGGAAAATTTAGTGATGCGGTCGTAATCAATATTTCCTCCGGCATCAATGAGTTGTGTCGTATTCGGAATATCATCTACTGCAAAACGAAGAACGCTGAAACCGATAGCGCTGCTCGAATCGAGTTTGTGTGCAAATGCACCGTAATCATATTTGGCAATAGAAGCAAAATATTCGGCGTGCTGCAAACCGATCTGCAGATTTGTTTGCATGCCCATGAGTCCCGCCGGATTCCAGTAACCCGCCGTTACATCATTTACACTCGCAACACTCGCATTCGACATCGCGAGCGATCGCGCGCCCACACCTATAGCGAGAAATTCATTGCTGTATTTCGGCGCCTGTGCAAAGGCATTGAAACCGATAGAAACCAGGAAGGAAAAGAGAAGGGTTTTTCGCATGAGATTACTGAATATAAATTTACGGGAATTGTTTGACCTCTGCAATAACGATTCAGGGCCGGATATATTGCGCCAGATCGTGCGAAAATTGCTGTGAAAAACGAAGCGATCCATAGCGGGAAAGATGATGCAGGTCGGTAAAATTGGTTTTATCGTAACAAGGAGGCGAAAGGTGGTAATCGAATGTTTTAATACCGGATGCAGTGGCGATCGAATCAAGATGAGCGATCAGTTGTTTTTCATTGGTAATCGAATTCGAAAGGCGATAGTAAAGCGGCGAATAAACGAAGATCAGTTTAATATTCTTCGCTTTGCAGGTTTGAATAATGCGCTCGAGACATTTCCACGAAGATGATTTGAAAGAAATGACCGTTGGAATAACCGACATGGTATCGAGATCTCCTTTGTACGTTACCGGTATGGGAGAATAACCATCGTGAAAAGTGGTATCGTATTTCGAGGGCTGGTTGAAAAAACCACGCAGTGAATTGTCGAGGTATTGCGTTCCCATATAGGGAAGACTGTAAAACGGAAAATACCTGAACGCAGTGAAACGCGGATCGCTCGCCGAGAAATCTTTGTAAAGTGCAGGGTTGGACAAATAGGGGAAATAAGAGGGAAAATTCGGAATGGAATCGTCGGGCGCGTCGAACATGTGATAATCCATATTCAGGATGACAAATTTTGGCGGCGAACTTTTTTCGAGATATGCATCGAGCGCTCCTTCTATGAAAGGCATGGTGGCGCCGAGCAATCCTGCATTGTAAACAGTGAGATGAGTGGAATCGCTGATAATGTCGGGACGGAAATGCGATTCTGCCCTCGAAGAACCGATGATGAGCACATTGTAATTATTTTTCTGGAGGAACAGTCGGTTATATTTTTCGAATTGCCCGCGTGTGTTCATGCGTATGCCGATATATTCTATTTCCCGTACAGCATAAGATAGGAGAATAGCAGAAAAGATATACAGGAGTGAACGCTTCATTTCAGTTGTCAGTTTCAGTTGTCAGTTAAAAATGGAAATAAATAAATTCATTTGCATTGAATTGCCCGATCGCAAAAATTCCTGTGAACAGAATAACATAGATCCACGGGCGAATGTGCATTTTATAAAGTGATCCGGAATTTGTGAAGAAGAATTCCTCGTGAATTTCTTTGATGAAAAGGAAAGCGATGGCAAAGACAGCAATAAGCAAAGGGAAGGTTTCGAATTTCGTGCACAATGCCAGCCACGAAGTGTGCAGGTTCCAGTCGGAAGAAAATATTTTCGAATAGAAGATGCCCATATCTCCAATGGAATTTGCACGGAATGCGATCATGATGAGTGAATGAATGGTGATGAGATAGATCCACGCGGGAAATTTTATTTTTTTCCCGGGAGAAAATTTCATGAACGGAATTTCGAGCAGGTAAATTATTCCATAGAGAGCGCCCCAGAGCACGAAGGTACAGTTGGCGCCGTGCCACAACCCGCTGATGAGGAACGTGAGAAAAATATTCAGGTAATTTCTCGAAGTAGAAACGCGGTTGCCGCCAAGTGGAATGTAGAGGTAATCGCGGAACCAGGTGGTCATGCTGATGTGATTCCGTTTCCAGAATCCGTGAAGAGAAGTGGAGAGCAGCGGCCGGTTGAAATTGGTGACGAGGTCGAATCCGAAAAGTTTTGCTGTTCCTTTTGCGATGTCAGAATAACCCGAGAAATCGCAATAGATCTGCACGGCAAAGAAAAATGAAATAATGAAAAGAGAACTTCCGGAATAAGAATGAGGATCGTTGAAAACCGGAGTAACAAGATCATGTAACCGGTCGGCAATTACAATTTTTTTAAAAAATCCCCATGTCATGAGCCGTACCGCTTCGACTAAATTTTCGTGAACTAATTTTTTCTCCGAATGAAATTGCACGCCGAGATCGCCGAAGCGCGCAACAGGGCCGGCTACGAGCTGCGGGAAAAAAGAAACGAAGACTGCGAAGATGCCCAGGTTTTTTTCTGCAGGAATTTTTCCGCGATACACATCGATGACATAACTCATGGAATGAAAAACGTAGAAGGAAAGTCCGATGGGAATGATGAATGCTTCAATGTAATGCGGTTGTTTTCCATTGACAGATGCCGATAAAAAAGAAAAGGTGTTATAAGCGAAAGCAGAATATTTGAATGCGGCGAGGCAGCCGATGTTGGTGATGATGCTTAATAGCAGCCATGATTTTCCTTTCCTTATTCGGGATTTTTCCTGAATCCTGAATCCTGAATCTTGAATTTTTTTCCCAACGAACCAATCGATGCAGGAAGTAGCGGCGAGAAGAATTCCAAACCAGGGATTCCAGCTCATGTAGAAATAATAACTCGCTATGAGCAGCAGCATCCATCTCCACTTGTGCGGAATGATCCAGTAGAGAATGAAAACTACTGGGAGGAAAATGAGAAAGTGAATGGAATTGAATAACACGTTGTAAAAGTAGGTGGTTGGTCGTTGGAAGTCATAGGTCGCTCAATAAAATTAAGATGAAATATCGGCCACCAACGACCAACGAACCGATGACCAACCATTATCTTTGCGAAGTGAAATTATTCTCTATTCCGAATTTACTTACGTTGGGAAATCTCCTGTGCGGATGCCTTGCGATCGTTTTTGCATTCGAAGAATATCTTGTGTGGAGCGCGTATCTCGTGGGCATTGCCTGTGTGTTTGATTTTCTCGATGGATTTGTGGCGCGTGCTTTAAAAATAAATTCTCCAATAGGAAAAGATCTGGATTCACTGGCGGATATGGTAACATTTGGTGTGGTGCCGGGAGTGGTGATGTTCCAAATGATAAATGTTTCTCTTTTTTATTCCGGAAAATTACCGATGGGATGGGGAAATGATGATTATTATTTCGCACAACATGGGATAGCGTCGATTGCTTTTTTAATTACAATTTTTTCGGCTTTGCGTCTCGCTAAATTCAATAATGACACACGCCAGTCGGAAAGTTTCATTGGCCTTCCTACGCCTGCGAATTCTATTTTCATTTGTTCGCTCCCGCTGATACTGAATATTGACCGCAGCAATCTTTACGAATATGAAACGCAACACGTGAGCATAGCTGCCTTGATGACCAAAACGCAAGTCAGCCCTACACTGGGTATGGAGGAATTGGTGACAAGAATAATTCTCAATCCGTGGTTTCTCATTGGTGTAACGGTGGTGATGTCCCTGCTTCTTATTCTTGAACTTCCGCTCTTCGCATTAAAATTCAAATCGTTTTCGTGGAAGGGAAATGAGATCCGTTATATTTTTCTGCTGTTGTGTGCAGTGATGCTGGTGTTGTTGAAATTCGTTGCGCTGCCAATGATCATTGTGCTGTACATCCTGATGTCGGTGGGGAATAATATAATTGCAGGAAGAAATAAAATATGAAGGGCATCTCTAATAACTTCGAACTGCTGCGTTGGGCTACGTCCTCAAAATCCTCATTTACGAATAGTAAATTCCGGTTTTTCGGGCTTGCCCGCCTTGCATTTCTATGTTTTTAGAGATGCCCTGAATGAAGTTGGATGCATTTGTGATTTTGCAGCACTGAACCAACATTCATAGCCCCGACAGAAGCGCTTTCCCGAACGCGTTCGGGAATAGCGATGGCGGGAAGGCAGTTGATAAAATGCACAAAAGTTCCGCTCCGAATCGCCCTTATTCCCAACGAACATTAGCACATTTGCACTTTCACAAATCAGTAAATTATTCCAATGAAATTTAAAGCAGAAATAGATGTTATGCCACTGAAGGCGCTCCTTGATCCGCAGGGGAAAGCGGTGACCGGTTCCATGAAAAATCTCGGGTTGCCGGAAATTCAGAATGTGAGAATAGGAAAACACATTACCCTGGAAGTTGAAGCAAGTGATAAAAATGCAGCGAAAACAAAAGTGGATGAAGCGTGCAAAAAATTACTGTCGAACCAGATCATGGAGTTTTATGAATTTGAGATTGATGAACTGAAGTAGGTTGGTAGTAGGTGGCTGCGTGCTCTCCGGATTATTTTACTCCCAACCACCAACCAATAACCACCAGCTCCCATGAAGTTTTACAAATATCCTCTTTCCTTAGTTGCGTATGCGGTGCTCTTTGTTTTTGCGGCTTCGTACGGTTATCATCGTTTGGGAAAAATGGAGATGGCTCATTTCTGGTATTTATTTCCGGCTTGTGCGGCTGGTTTCATTTTCTGTTCATTCGTTCTCTCGAAGATTACGATGCCATGGGAACTGGATGTGATCCTGCAGGTGGCCATCGTGCTTGCGCCGGTGTTGTACATCATTAACCAGCGCGAAGAATACAGGCAGCCGGTTTTTATTTTTGTGATGGAGCCGGGTTACCATGGAACTTTGCAAATACATTTTAATACGGACAAGAATGCGCCGATGAATGCGCGAAGTACGGCTGATACGGTTTATTTCCGGTTCGATGAGTACGGAAGAATTCTGCTGAATGAAGAAGCGTTGTATGTGCAGAAAATGATGAAGAAGAATCTTTTTATTTTTTATCCCGATCACACGAAACAACATATTCCGTTCGTGGATAAAAACCGGAAGCCGGACAAAAATTTCGAAATAGTGGTGATGGAAGACAGCGCGGTGATGAAGAAGGGAAGAATGGATGCGATTTATTATTCGGTAAATAATTCCCGGTAATGCATAATGAATAATGAATAATGAGGAATGAAATTTAATTATGCATTATTTATTATCGAATTAATCTTCCGGTGGTTCAGGGGCAGTAGAGTAGCCCACTTTTTTCGGTTTGAGTGATTTCGGAAAGATCACATTTATGAGATCGTCCTCTTTGGTGAGCAGTGTTGCAGAAACTCCGTTGGTGATGGTCATCGGCACATCATATTTCAATTTCGGTTTGTAAGTTTCGTAAGTGCCGTCCTGGAGTTTGCGTTCCATTGAAATTATTTTTCCTTCTTTCACTTCCACTCTTCCTGTGTAGCATTGTGCATCGGGCCCGCTGCGCACGCTGATGATCACATCGTCATAAACTCCGTCTTTCACATCTTCTGCTCCGCGTTCTTCGAATTTCTGTTCCCACTTCGTGTAGCAATTGGAAGGCGCTGCAGAGCCGGCCCCGGTAGAAGTAGTAGTTGTGGTTGTGGTGGCTGTGCCCTTGCTTGCAGTGGTAGTTCCGCCGGAGGTCTGCGCGAATGCTGCGAAAGCAAAAAGAATCCCGGTGATTCCGGCGTAAACTTTTTTCATGAATAGGGTGTGTTTGTGGTGTGGAGATAAAGATAACAAAATCTGTACCAATGGGGAATTGGGTTATGGGTTGTGAGTTATGGGTTATGAGTTAATGTGGTATTGAGGTATTGGGTTTTGTGATTTGTTGCGGGAGTTTTCTTCCGGCGAATAAAAGTTACTAACATCCTTGGCGATCCGGAAAAAAGAGAATTCCTTTGCTGCACTTCTATTATTTGTAAGAATCATATCGTTAATGAATTTGAAAAATTTTAATTGTAAAATGAAAAGCCATGCCACTCGTAAAAATGTTCGGTTGTGCCGTTTCCGGCATTAATGCAAAGACAGTAACCATTGAGGTCAATATTGACACCGGTATCAATTACCATATTGTAGGGCTTGCCGACAGCGCCATTCGTGAAAGCCAGCAGCGAATTGATGCAGCGCTCAACAATAATGGTTTTAAAATTCCCGGAAAAAAAATTACAGTGAATCTTGCCCCGGCCGATATCCGCAAAGAAGGTTCTGCTTATGATCTTCCTATTGCAATTGGAATCCTTTCTGCATCCGGACAACTCATTGACGAAATCAACCCGGAAGAATTTGTGATCATGGGAGAATTGGCGCTTGATGGAATTCTCCGACCGGTGCGTGGCGCATTACCCATTTCCATTCATGCGAAAGAAGAGGGATTCAAAGGATTGATCCTTCCAAAGGAAAATGCGCGCGAAGCTGCCGTAGTGAACGGGATCGATGTTTATGCCATGGAACACCTCAGTGAAGTGTGTGCTTTCTTCGAAGGAAAAAGGGAATTCAAGCCCATGAAACTTGATCTTGACAAAGAATTTGCTGCTGCCGAAATTCTCACCGATTCTGATTTTTCGGATGTAAAAGGACAGGAAAATATTAAACGCGCACTCGAGATCGCAGCGGCTGGCGGACATAATCTTCTCATGGTGGGCCCACCCGGCGCAGGAAAAACTATGCTCGCAAAAAGATTGCCTGGCATTCTTCCGCCAATGACTTTGCGCGAATCGCTCGAGACAACGAAAATTCATTCGGTCGCCGGAAAGACGATGAAGAATTCAGGGCTTATTACGCAACGGCCTTTCCGCGCGCCGCATCATACGATTTCCGATGTGGCGCTTGTAGGCGGTGGCGGAATTCCCATGCCCGGCGAAATTTCTCTTGCACACAATGGAGTTTTGTTTCTCAATGAATTGCCGGAATACGATTGTGTGTGTCCGCCCGGTGGTATACAGAAATATCTCAATCGTTTGTCGGGCCCGCTGCTCGACCGGATCGATATTCATATTGAAGTTACGCCGGTTGGATTCGGAGAACTCATTGATCGTAAAAATTCCGAGCGCAGTTCCGATGTGCGTGCGCGTGTGGTGCGTGCGCGGAACAGGCAACTGGCGCGATTTGAAAAGCAGGAAAATATTTATTCGAATGCGCAGATGGGCGCGAGTTTGCTGCGGGAAGTTTGTGTGATCGATGAAGTGAGCATTCAGTTGCTGAAAACTGCAATGGAAAAAATCGGGCTCTCCGCGCGTGCGTATGATCGCATCCTGAAAGTATCGAGAACGATCGCCGACCTGGATGAATCAGAAAAAATTCTTTCGAATCATATTGCAGAAGCTATTCAGTACCGAAGTTTAGATAGAGAGAATTGGGCGGGGTGATTTACTAACAAATTTATTAGTGGCGATGGGGAAAATATTGCCACGGATTTTCACAGATTATACACAGATTAATATGGAAAAAGAAAAAAAGCGTTTTGATAAAACGTTTTATCCGGAATCAGAAATTACAGCAAGGCCATTGGATTATGCATGGAAGTTCACAGAAATCTCGGTCACGGGTTTCTTGAGATCGTTTACAAAGATGCGATTGAACGGGAATTCAAAATGAGCGGGATTAATTTTGAGAGGGAGAAAAAGTATGATGTGACCTATAAGGGAATTATTCTTCCCCATTATTTTTTCTCGGATTTTGTCATTGAAAATTCGGTGATACTTGAAATAAAAGCGCAGAATGGAATTTCAAATGAAGATTTAAAACAAACAATAAATTATCTCGCAGTATCGAAATGTAAAATCGGGTTGATAATGAATTTCGGCGAGTACTCTCTTAAATTCAAGCGCATAATTCTCTGAAAAAAATCTGTGCATAATCTGTGAAAATCCGTGGCAATATTATCAAACTTAAAAAATTCCAAATCCCAAATGGAAAATCCAAAATGAAAAACCTATTGCATTAACCTTAAACCTTCACTCCCATCACGCACACATCGTCGATCTGCGGTTCATCGCCTTTCCATTCGTCAAATTCCTTTTCCAGCATTTTTCCGAAATCGCGTATCGGTAATCCGGCACCGAGTAAAAGTGTTTCCCGGAATTTACGATAGGAGAATTTTTTTCCTGTCTCCGAGTTGAATTGGTCGGGAAAGCCATCTGAAGCAGAAATAATAATATCGCCGGTGGAAAGGCCGACTGTTTGAAGCGTGAATGGTTTTATTCTTTCGTGCGCGCCCACCGGTTGTTTATCCGGGGCAAGTTCGATCAGTTCTTTTCCGCGAACTATATAAACAGGATTGTTGGCTCCTGCGTAATGCAGTTTTTTATTTTTTTCATCAATGCAGCAGAGTGAAATGTCCATTCCATCGCGTGCAGGCATTTCGCCTTCCTTGCGCGAGCGGTTAAGCGCCTGTATCACCTGTTCGCGCAATTCATCGAGCATGAGCCCGGGAGAAATAATATTTTTTTCAGCGAGAATTTCATTGAGCAAAGTGATCCCGAGCATACTCATGAATCCGCCGGGAACGCCGTGGCCGGTGCAATCCGTTACTGAAAAGAATTTCAATTTATCGCGTTCTCCCACCCAGTAAAAATCGCCGCTCACAATATCGCGCGGTTTGAAAAGAATGAAGGATTCAGGAAAAAGTTTTGTGACAAGATCTTCCGGAGGAAGAACCGACAATTGTATTTTCCTCGCGTACGTAATGCTATCGGTAATGTCTTTATTTTTTTCTTCAATGACGGTCTTCTGATTTTCGAGCGTAATATTTTTTTCGTGCAACTCCGCCGTTCGCGCACGTACTTGTTTTTCCAACCGTTTTTTTGCATTGCGCAAACTGCGCGTACGCACGCGGCTGTATCCCAAACCGCCACTCAGTAAAAGTAAAATGCAGAAGCCATAAAATACTTTTGTTTTATAGAAAGGCGGGTCGACAGAAAAAGAAAATGATTGCGGAACTTTATTCCACACGCCTTCGTTGTTGCAGGCCTTCACATAAAAAGTGTAATCGCCGGGTGGTAATCCGGGATACGATGCAAAAGTTTCGGTAGTAGGAGGCGACCAGTCTTTGTCGAGTCCTTCGAGTTTGTAACGGTACTGAACTTTTTCCGGTGATGTGAGACTGATTCCTATAAAATCGAAAGTGATGTGATTCTGATCATAGCCCAGTGTAAGATCAAAAGGCATACCGGTAGAATGGTCAACGCTGTCAGCGAATTTACTCCAGTCTGTTTTTTCATAGAACAATCGCATGCCCGTTATGTGTGTTGCCGGTTCAATCGCATTGTGCGTTTCATAACGCGCATCGTATTTTATTGCGCCGCTTCCGGTTCCGAACCAGATATTTCCCTTACTGTCCCTGAATGCAGAATTCTGTGTGCATTCCACGCCGTTGAATCCTTCTGCTTTTCCGAAATGCTGAAAAGATTTTTCACCGGTGGAATCAAACAACACAACGTTGAATTTATTGATCCCGTTCACGGTTCCGATCCAGAAATATTTTCCGTCTTTCACTATCGACAGAACAGTGTTGTGGCTTAATCCGTCTTTCGTTTCCAGCTCCACACTTTTTCCGGTGGCCGGATCATAACGAATGATGCCGTATCCATAAGTGGTGAACCAGATATTTCCATTGTCATCGCCGGTAATGGAGTGCACCACACTTTTATCCACCTTGTCATTTATTTTTATTTGTTTGAAATCAGTGGCAAGTGGTTTTTTTCCTGTTGGTGTAAATTGAAGAACACCATTACGTGTGCCGATCCAGACAATTCCTTTTTTGTCAATGAAGATCGATCGCACGCGGCAATTGTTCAGCCCGTTTACCGAATTATAATAGAACAGGGAATCCTTCCAGAAAAATGCGATCCCATAATCAGTACCCAGCCATATATTTCCATCGTGGTCCTGGTTGATGTCGAAGATCGCACTATTGGGCAAACCATGATCATTCGTGTAAACAGTGGATTTTTTTCCATCGCATTTAATGGCTCCGCCCAAATATGTTCCCAGCCAGATAGTATGATCGCGATCCTCGAAAATTTTCCACACATAATTACTCACCGGTTTTCCGTCAACAGCATAATCACTGAAAGAGGTTCCATCAAAAACATTTACGCCACGCTGTGATCCGAACCACAAATTATTTTTACTGTCTTCAAAAATATTCAGCACATAAGAATTATTCAGCCCGTCTTTCCGGTCGTAAGTTGTGAATGCACCGAGATCATAGCGCGTTAATCCCTGGTCACTGCCTATCCACATATTTCCTTCTTTGTCCTGCATGATGCAGCGAACGCGATCATTGGGAAGTCCGTTTTTTTCAGTGATGTTTTGCAGAAGCGTGAGCGTATCTTCTTTTGAATTATCAAACTGGTAAATTCCTCCTCCATCCGTGCACACCCACAAATGGCGCTGACGATCTTCAGTCATATTCAGGATCAAACCATTCGAAAGGCCGTAACTGCTTTCAATATGCTGCCATGAATTTTTTTTCTTGTTGTATTTGCACGAAAAATTTCCATAAGAACCGATCCAGATATTATTGAAATGATCTTCGCAAAGCGACCATGCGCCATTCGAACAAATATCATAGCGGGGCTGCTGGTAAGAGATCAGTGAATCATTTTTACTTGAAAATACTGCACCGTCGCTCGCTATCCATATCGTTCCATCACGCGTACAGAGGATTGATTTTATTCCGTCGTTGAAAGGAGTTCCATTGCCAAGTGTGAGTGAAATTTTTTTGAAATTTTTTCCGTCAAATGTCCACACTCCTTCTTTATCTGAACCCAGCCACAATAAACCGGATGCATCTTCGCAGATTGCGTTAATCGAATTTGCATTCGCATTTATTTTGTTGAAGAAGATCTCCATTTTATTTCCATCCCACCGGGTAAGGCCGCTGAAAGTGCCGAACCAGATATTGCCTTTCCGGTCTTCATAAACTGTATTCACACGATTGTCTGCCATTCCGTTCTCTACATTGAATACTTCGAATTTTTTTCCATCAAAACGCGCAGCTCCTCCGCCATCAGTACACAGCCACAGGTAACCGCGGCTGTCCTGTATGATCTTCATCACCTGCGATTGTGGAAGTCCATCTTCAATAGAATAATTTTTCAGGTTGTAATGTTGAGCGAAGGAAAAAACAGGAAGAAAAAAGAGAAGAAGAAAAAAATAAGGTGAAATTCTTTTCGGCATAGAATGGTTTCTCCTCGAAAGATATAAAAATAGAAACAAGGAATGATGAACACCGGAACACCGGGTAAGTCTTTCTGCCGGATATCTTATTAAAGGCACCAACCATTGAGAATATTCGATATCCTGTTTGGCTGGTACCGGGCTTCATTCATGCCATTTCGATTCTGATCGCGGTGCATTATCTTTATAGCATGGCTGTTGACCGCATTCCGGAAAAGTTATATTTTACCTTAATTCTATTCCTGTTTTGTATAGGTTGTGTTTTTGCACAACCCACCGTCGTTTCGGGAAAAGTATATGATGCTGAAACCAGGAAGCCAATGAAGTATGCGGGTGTTTTCTTTGCCGATCATTTTCCGGATTCAGTTCGTTATCGGAATGATGAACGTGGAGGAGTTACCGACGATTCCGGTTATTACCATGTTGCTGCTTTGTATGGCGATTCACTGCAGGTCGAGCGCAATGGCTACGCAACGATCCGCGTGGTGGTGAAAGAAGGGCAGCAGCAAACATTGTATTTTTTTCTTCGCAAGCGCGATACGATCTTCGATGGAACAAAATACCATTTCGATTTTGATGCCGATTCTTCGGTCAGTGTGTGGATACAAATTCTTGGCACCGATCTCTTCGAAGGAAAATATCTTGAAACTTACCCGGGCGGAAAAATAAAATGTAGTGGTGTTTATTCAAAAGGAAACAGGGTGGGCTTGTGGAACGAATATTATGCGAATGGAAATCCGCGCGCTCACGGAAATTTTAAAAAAGGTGAAATGGATGGATTATGGAAATTCTATTACGAAAGCGGGAAAGAATATTCGGAAGGATATAATGAGGAAGGATATAAAGTTGGTTTGTGGAAAACATATTATGAGAACGGACAATTGCTTTCGCAGGGACAATATTTCATGCACATGAACAGCGGAACCTGGCGCTGGTATTATGAAAATACCAGCCCGAATGACTCGGTCGGGCGGGGAAAACTGAAAGCGCAGGCGCATTACATCATTAAATCTGACTGGCAAAAAACGAAGTTGGGAATTGGTTCTAATAAATACTGGGATCCGAAATATCATTTGCCCTGGATGAAGCGCACCTGGAAAAGTTCCCCGGTCGATTCGCTTGTGGAATATTATCCGGACGGCAAATTGCGTTCAAGAATTATTTATGATAAACACGGGAACGAGGAAGGTTCGGCAGAATATTATTACCCTGATGCCCGCCCGAATGACTCGCTCGGGCGGGGAAAACTGAACAGAATTGAATTCTACAAAAACGGCAAACCGGTTGATTGCTGGAAATATTATTGCGAAGACGGATCGCTTTCAAGATTCCAGAATATGAATAATCAGCAGAACGCCTGTGATTTGAACCAGGAAGTAAATGAAGATTGTACTTATCCCGGTGATATTCTTCCGGAAATTCCAACGGTAAGTTGCTGGCCGCCGCTGAGAATAATTTTTTAAAACAAAAACATGAAAAAATATTCAACTATTATTTTCTCCGGCGTGATCAAATTCAGAACAAAGAAAGTTCCTGATCCGAAGTTTTGTGTCGGTTCCCATTTGCAGGACGATTCCATTTTTCCGAAAGAACTTGTTTCTCAGAAGGGAGTTTTTGCGAAGATGGTGAATTTTGATTTCGATTGTGGTTTTAATATTGTCAGTTATGATCTTTCCGTTTTTCATGACGAAAAATTCAAAGACATGAAAGCTTCCGGGCCAGAGTTCACCGATGAAATGTCAAAACAACTCACGCTATTGGAACAGGGCGACCGTTTAATTTTCAGTAATGTAAAAGTGAAAATGCGTGCGCCTTCGGAAGATACTATCGTGAGAAAAATTAATGGGATCAGTCTGGTCGTGAAATAATTTTTATCATGGCGATAAAATTCATGAAGAATAGATTATCATTTTTCATTCCGGCAATTTTATTTGTTTCATGCTCATCGTATTTTCATCCTGAAAAAAGACATTACCGGCCTGGATATTATTTTGATGAGAGGGGAAAGTCGCGTGAAAACAATTTGCCAGGAAGAAGTAAGGACAAGCATTTCATTTCAACGGCGGATAGAAAAAGTGCAGAACAAAGTCGTTTTTCTGCCAAGCAAAAAGATACTTTAAAGAACGCGGGTATTTCCGGAAAAATAAAATCAGTTGCGGTGCTATTGCAGCGAAAGAAAATCAGGTCGCATTTTTCTGTGCTGAAGAATATTCCACGCGGTAAAAACGATAACGTGAATAAAAAGTCACGTATCGCTGCTTATTCATTCGTCATAGCACAATTGCTCGCTATCGCCGGATTCATCCTGCTGTTGACGGGATTAATGGAAATCGCGATCTTACTTGCGGGACTTGCATTTGTATTTTACGTTCTTGCCATTTATTTCGGATGGAAAGCGCAGAAAGAAATCGCAAGGGAAGCGCCGCCTGAAAAAGAAGAAGGTTCCGGTGAAGCGAAAAAAGCGGTGGCCTATTCAGCGGGAATACTTTTGCTCGCAGCATCACTCGCCGTACTGGCATTACTCAATAAACTGATAAACGGGAATTGATTCGATGCTGTAAGGATCTTTGTCTTCACGCCACAATTCGGGATTCATATTCCGGTTTTCAGAAATGCTTTTACCGCAACCCAGTATTCTTTATAATCATCGGTTGTTTCCCACAAACATCTCGAAGCGTGAATACCCGGCGACTTCGGCTCGAAAAAAGTTTTGTGCTGAGATGGAATAGCGTCGTAAATTTTTCTCACATCAGGAATTTCGTCGTGCGAGCAGGTGATGAAAACAGGTTTGTCGAGTGTGCTCACAGTTTTTGCAAGATTTAATTTGTCGCCGTAATATTCCCCGGGAGAAAATGCGAGCACTGCTTTTACCAATGGATTCACCGTTGCAATTTTCAGAACTAATCCTGCGGAGTAAGAACTGCCAACGAGGATCACCGGTTTTTTTGTTTGCTCATAGAGATAATTAATTGCTGCAATGATGTCCTGTTCTGCATCGAGATAAGTAGTGGGCCTGCCAGCATCTTTCGCGCGTTGTGCTGTTTCATTTTTCACGCCGTTCACTTCATTTCCCGAACGTTGATCAATGGCGAGACAATTGTAACCAAGCTCCGCCAGTTTCGGCGCGGTCTCGATGTATTCACCGCGACTGAATCCAGCCTGGTGACAAAGAAGTAACCACGGCAAAGTATCATTGCTGAAATAACTGTCGGCAGAAATAATAATGCCATCAGCAGCGGCGAATGTAATTTTCAACGGGGCGGAAATTTTTTTGCCGGTGGCCACGACTTTTGTTGTATCAGGAACAGAATCACTTTTAGTTTCACCAGCAACATTTCCAGAGCAATTCACAAGCAGGAGAAAAAAGATTGAAGGAATGAATATGCTTAAGGTTTTCATTTTGATATTTTTTCATTTTGTTTCTCAATGGTACTTTTTTCAGGCAGGTGTCCGTAAATTTCTTCGAAGGAATAGCGGCAATATTCTTTATCCGCGATCTGTCCGGCCCGCGATTTCACATAATGAATGAACTGGTTGAAATTGCGCTCCTTTGTGAGCGTGTCGAGGAATCCGGAATATTTTTTCCAATGCGAAAAAAAATCTCCGGCAAGCAGGTAATGAAAAGTATCGTAGGCATTCAGGAATTTCTGAAAACCATCGTCGCTGCTTCCTGTATCAGAAAATTTCATCAACTCCTGATCATAGAATAAACGAACGAATTGTTCGATGAGCCGGTAACCTCCTTCAATATCGATGAACGCTTCTGCGAATTCCAATTGCGCGTTGTCAATTCCTTTTTTCAGATGCGTGTCCACAACTTTTGTAACACGGAATGCAGTTTCCATTGCCACGAATAATCCGCTGGAAAAAATAGGGTCGAGAAAAGCGCCGGCATCGCCGATCATTGCCCAGTTCTTTCCGTATTTTTTTTTCGCGAAGTAAGAATAATCGCTGATGGTAAGTGTGTCGTGCTCAGGAACTGAATCACGCAGGATATCATGAAGACAAACCGCTTCAGAAAGTTCCTGCGCATACAATTTGTTTTTCCAGTCATCGCCGGTAAACTTTTTTTTCTGCTCACGCACATAATCATGATTCAGCGAAACGCCGATGCTGAGATAATTTCTGCCAATAGGGATCACCCAGAACCAACCTTTCTTTTCTCCGCCGAGATAAACGATCTTGATCATTCCTGCATTGAGAGAATCATCATATTTGTTATTCACCCAGCGGCGGTAAAAAGCTACACGATCAAGCCCTGCATAATGTGTTTTGTCGTTTAATTTTTTTGCGAGAAAAGAAGACTGTCCGCTGGCATCAAGAAGAAATTTTGCACGAATAATTTTTTCTTCGCCTGAAATATCCTGAGCCCGAAGCGTTACCTCATTTGTATTTTCAAGATTCACTTCAAACACGCGATGTTCTTCAAAAATATGTGCGCCGCATTTTGCAGAATGATCGAGCAAACATTTGTCGAACTCAGCACGTGGCGTGTGAAAGATCATTCCGGCTCCGTCGGTAAGCACGCGTTCGAAACACCAGACAGATTCGCGCCTGCCATCCTTGTCAATGAAATTTATTCCGGGTTTTTTTGTTGCAAATTTTCTCACCTCGTCGATCACGCCCATGTCTTTAAGGCGGTAATAACAAAAAGGAATGAGCGATTCGCCCACGTGCTCGCGCGGGAATTTTTCTTTTTCGAAAACTGCAACGTTGTAACCCATCTTTGAAAGATAAGTTGCAGCAGAAGATCCGGCCGGGCCGCCACCAATAATGGCTATATCATATTCGTTCATAACTGCATAAAATTACTCAAATCGTGTGGTGCAATGAAGAGAAAGCAATCGGCAGGGAAAAAGATTCTCATAAGCGTGTATCTATTTTTCCAGATCACGTTATAAATGCAAAACCCCGCAACATGAAAACATTTTTTACACTCGCCTTTTCATTCGCAATGCTCGTTTCGTTTGCATGCAATGATCATCTCTACCGCCTTGGACTCAACCAGCGTTCTTTTTATAATCCTGCATCGCTTTGTCCATACTGCAAAGGCAGTACTTTTTTTTCAACCGGTTTTATTTTTATGCCCGGAAATAAAAATATTCACGGCGATTTTTTTGCTGTAGGATGTGACGGGCCGAACAAATTACACGGGCCGTGGGACATCAGTTACACGAATGCTGTTGGTGATGATTCGCGCGCGAACGGCTACAGCCTGCGTTATGCGTACGAGCAGAAACTGAATAAGAAATGGCGTTTTTCTGCCGGGATGCGTTTCTCGTACGTGAACATGGAGCAGAAATTTTCCGGCGAAGGAGTTTCCCATTCTGTGAAAATGTCTTTTGCTGATCTGGATGGAGGAATTTTTCTGACGAACCAGAAAGGATTTTATTCCGGTTTTGCGGTGCAGCACATTCCTGCCATGAATAAAAAAAATGTTGCTTCTGACGGAGCTGCTGCGAATGTGAATAGGGATCGTGGGTATAATATTGTTGCCGGTGGAATTATTCCGGCCGGGTACAATTGGGATATTCTTGCGGAGACCAACGCGATGTATGATGGAAAAGAATATGTTGCACAGCTTGGTGCCATGTTCCGCTGGTACAGTATTGTCGGCATAGGTGGGGGAGTGACTTATTCCCGGCATGAAGTTCCGCACTATGAAGTGCGCGGCGGTATCACCACTTCTGTTTTCAAAATGATCTCATCGGTTGGATTTACTCCGGATGGAATTTCAGTTGAAACGGGAATGATCATTCGCTTCGGCGCCGATCTTCATCACCCGCTCATCATTCACACTGTTTCATCGCCGTGCACAGGAGGAAGTTGTGCTGTAACACCACCCACAAAGAAAAAGCACAAGCACGGGAAAGATGAATTCGATCCGCATCAATAAAAAATCCCGCCTCCTGTTAAAAAAAGATGAGATCATCTGAAAAATAAAATTATTCCGCGAGAATGATGATCTTGTTCTTATGAACTTCAGCAACCCCACCGTTGATCTCGAAGAATTGAGTTTGTGACTGTGTGTCCACCACTTTGATTTTTCCCTTCTTCAGGGACGAGATCATTGATGCATGTTTATTGAGTACTCCGAATTTTCCGGCAAGGCCTGGCAACTGCACAGATTTTACTTCTCCGCTGAAAAGCTGTTTGTCAGGTGTGATGATATCGAGTTTCATTTGAGTTAAGAGTTATGAGTGATAAGCAATTTGTACGAATTTGTAACTCATCGCTTATCACTAGTTTGCTTCCGCCATCATTTTCTTTCCTTTCTCAATGGCATTTTCAATTGTACCAACGAGGTTGAACGCAGCTTCAGGATATTCATCCACTTCTCCGTCCATGATCATGTTGAAACCCTTGATCGTATCTTCGATGGGAACGAAAACTCCTTTGAGCCCGGTGAATTGTTCTGCAACATGGAAGGGTTGAGAGAGGAAGCGCTGCACGCGGCGCGCACGATGCACCACCAGTTTATCTTCTTCCGAAAGTTCATCCATACCGAGAATGGCAATGATGTCCTGTAATTCTTTGTAACGCTGCAGCAGCATTTTCACGCGCTGTGCACATCCGTAATGCGCTTCACCCACAACAGCCGCGGTAAGAATTCTCGAAGTAGAATCGAGCGGATCAACCGCGGGATAAATTCCAAGCTCAGCAATTTTGCGGCTCAATACAGTGGTTGCATCAAGGTGAGCGAATGTGGTAGCAGGAGCAGGATCTGTCAAATCATCAGCAGGAACATAAACCGCCTGCACCGAAGTGATGGAACCTCGCTTAGTGGAAGTGATGCGTTCCTGCATGGCGCCCATTTCAGTTGCGAGCGTCGGCTGGTATCCAACCGCAGAAGGCATACGACCGAGAAGAGCAGAAACTTCTGATCCGGCTTGGGTGAAACGAAAAATATTATCGATGAAGAAAAGAATATCTTTTCCACCACCCGACGAATCTCCATCGCGGAAATATTCTGCGAGTGTAAGTCCGGAGAGCGCAACACGTGCACGTGCTCCCGGAGGTTCATTCATTTGTCCGAAAATAAAAGTGGCTTGTGATTCGAGCAATTTATTCTTGTCCACTTTAGAAAGATCCCATCCGCCTTTATGAAGCGACTCGTTGAATTCGTCGCCGTATTTTACAATTCCGCTTTCGATCATTTCGCGCAGAAGATCATTTCCTTCACGCGTACGCTCGCCTACACCGGCGAAAACAGAATAACCGGAATAACCTTTTGCAATATTATTGATGAGTTCCTGGATCAAAACTGTTTTTCCTACGCCTGCACCACCGAACAAACCGATCTTTCCTCCTTTGGAATACGGCTCGATAAGATCGATGACTTTAATTCCTGTGAAAAGTACTTCGGATGCTGTGGAAAGATCTTCGAATTTCGGTGGAGTACGGTGAATGGCATAACCATTTTCATTGCTGACCGTTCCAATTCCGTCGATTGCTTCACCTACCACATTAAAAAGCCGTCCTTTGATTTGGTTGCCAATCGGCATTTTTATCGGTGAACCGGTTGCAACAACTTCCATTCCTCTTGCAAGGCCGTCGGTAGAATCCATTGCTACTGTGCGGATGGTATTTTCACCAATGTGTTTCTGGCACTCGAGAACTATTTTCTGTCCACTGCTTCGTGTAACAATGAGTGCGTCGAGAATATTCGGAAGCGATCCTCCTTCAGAGAAACTGACATCGATAACCGGACCGATGACCTGGGCAATTTTTCCTTTTTGCATGGATGTAGAATAAATGGTTCTTGAAATTCGGCGCAAAAATAGTTGTTTTTAGTTGTTCATGATTCCGGCTTGTTGATAAAATTGGAGAATTCTGCAAGAGATATGATGATTGTCATGATCGGCACGCGAATCGTAAAATGAATTCCCCTTGCGAAATAAGCACATGATTATCTTTGTTCGCTGAATGAAAAGCTACAATCACATTGATGAATTCTCCGGAGTGAAAAACGCCGTGGTGACCACCGGAACTTTCGACGGAGTGCACCTGGGCCACCTTGAGATCATACGCATGATGCGTGTATTGGCGGATGCGTGCGGGGGAGAAACAGTCCTGCTAACTTTTTTTCCTCACCCAAGAATGGTTTTGTTCCCGGAGAGAAAACAATTGCTGCTGACTACGATTGCCGAGAAAACAGAATTGCTGGAAAAAGCCGGCGTCGCCCATCTGATCATTCATCCGTTCACAAGAGAATTTTCCATGCTCACATCGCACGATTTCATTGCTGAAATTCTCGTGAAAAAATTGCACACAAAAAAATTAGTGATCGGCCACGATCATCATTTCGGTAAAGACCGGGAGGGAAGTTTTTTTCAATTGAAAAGTTCTGGCGCGATTTATGGATTTGAGGTAGAAGAGATACCGGTGATCATGTCGCAAAAAATAAATATCAGTTCTACGCAGATCAGGAACGCGTTGATGAGCGGGAATGTGGAACTCGCTGCACAATATCTCGGGTATGATTACAAATTGGGAGGAACAGTGGTGAAGGGAAGAATGGCGGGAAGAAGTATCGATTTTCCGACAGCAAATATTTCCGTGAGTGATGTATTTAAAATTGTTCCTGCCGATGGTGTTTACGCAGTGAAAGTAAAACGCGGGAAAGAAGAAATGAAAGGAATGATGAATATAGGAATGCGGCCTACGGTGAATGGAAAGGAGCGGACGCTGGAAGTGAATATCTTTGATTTCAATGGAGATCTTTACGGGGAAACGCTTATCTTGGAGTTTGTAAAACGTATGCGCGACGAAGTAAAATTCGATGGACTTTCCTCTCTGAAATCTCAATTGGAGAAAGACCGCGCACTGGCGAAGGAAATATTACAATGAGAATTTTCAGAAATATTCTTTTCACGGCGGCAATTATTCTTTTGTTCTCATTGCGCGCATTCGCGCAGGCGGATGTTTCGAAAACGGTGATCCCGCTTATGGATTCTCTCACGCTCGATACGATGACCGCCTACACGGATCTTGCAGAAGCGATGAAGGAACCGGATAAAGTGGTAAAGCTCGTGTTGCGCAAGCAGGGATATACCGAATTCCCGAAGGAGATCTGGAGTTTTCCTAATCTGCAATATCTTGATCTCAGCAAAAACAAGATCAAGGAATTTCCCGACACACTTGCAAAACTGAAAAATTTACAAGTGCTTCACCTCTCAAGGAACAAGATCGAATCGCTTCCACGCGAATTGGGAGATCTTTCCAATCTCACTATTCTCGACATCAATCAGAATGAACTGACCATGATACCCCCGCAGATCGGGAAATTGAAAAAACTGAAATACCTCGATCTGTGGAGTAATAACATTTCTGTTTTTCCGGAAGAGCTGAAAGATATTGCCGGTAATCTTCAAATACTTGATCTGCGCGTAATCCTCATCAATTATGAAACGCAGAATAAGATCCGTGGATACCTGCCGAATACAACGATTTATTTTTCTCCACCCTGCCATTGTTCTGACCGTTGATTCTTGTCGGAATAGTTTATTACCTCCTTTCTTGTTTTTCTTAAGGGAAATATTTTTTGTTTTTTAATGGAAGATGGACTTATTTCAATTAAGGGACTCGTTCTTTTTTTTCAACAACTAAAACGCAGTCTTCTTCCAACTTCCTTCTTCCCCAAAAATCTCATCGCAACTAATACGTCAGTTTTCTATAATAGTTTTCGCTGAATAAACTTTTTCTCCGTCAATCACTGTGCAGATATACATGCCGGATTCGAAATTTTCTGTATTCACTTTCTGTGTGAATGTTCCACCGTTCGCTCCTTCTACTACCGAGGCAAAAATTTCTGCACCATTCAGATCATAAACGTAAAAACGGATCGCATTGTTTTCGTGCGGAACATCGAATGTAATATTCATGCAATGGAGAAATGGATTTGTACTCACGCGCAACGGGCGCGGGTAGGAAGTCTGCGAATAAATTCCTGTGGTCATTGCATAGGTCACCGTCATGGAAACACAATCGACACTGATAATGGGTGAGGACAAAGTAGGATTGTAAACTTTAATATAGGTTCCGAAATCCTGCGAATTAATATCGCCGGGTGACCAGGTGAGTCCCCATAATTCATTGGGCCCGCCATACGAGCGTTCGGAATTGGTGGTTGACCAAGGGAGATAGTTGGACTGGTTGTTCCCGCTGAGTGAAACGCTGTTTTGCCGTAATACGATTGTGCAGTCAAGAACTGCGGAAGCCATATTGCAGAAACCCGTTACATCTACTTCTATTCCTTTTATTTCCGCATTCCATGGAATATTAAATCCGAAATCAAAACACGTCAGGTAACGCGAGCGGTAACAGGAAGACTGGAAACAATTGAGAAATGGCTGCAGTTGAACATCCGAAAATTGTCCGTCACTCGACGAGATGTTGCTGGTATTATTCCAGATAGCGCCGGCGCATGCTGAACAATAAGTATAAGGTTCGTTGTCGGTCGAAGAAGGATACATGGGTCCTTCACTTTGTGCATACGCTGGAACATTCAGCAATAAAAATGTTCCGATGATAAGGGTTGGTGTAATTGTTTTCATAGCGGTAGATTTTAAGAAATAAAAAAATTACAGAGATAAATAAGTGGGTATATAATTATTGTCAATGAACGTAATCCTGAAACAAGTTTATGACAGTTCCGGCGTTTGATTATTTCAATTTCGATGGGGTGATAAAAACGGTCGATGCCATGCAGGAGAAAGAGCATGATCATTCATTCAGAATATTTTTTCTGTCTCTTAACGGAAAAAATCCCGTCCCAACTCAAACATCAATTCCCGATGATCGTTTTCTCCGAATAAATTTTATCACCGTCCACTACGGTGCAGATGTACATTCCCGGGCTGAGATTTTCCGTGTTTACTTTTTCCGTGTAAGTTCCGCCGTTCACACCTTCCGCAACCGAAGCAAAAACTTCTGCGCCATTCATATCATAAACATAAAAATGAACGGCATTGCTTTCATCCGGAATATCGAACGACATATTCATAGTTTGCTGCGCCGTATTCACATTCACACGCAGCGGATGAGGAGAAGAAGTTTGTGAATAGATTCCGGTAGAAACTTCATAGGTAACAGTCATGGAAACATGATCGACACTTACCGACGGAGAAAAAGTAGTCGGGTTGTATAGTTTAATATTCACACCAAAATCAGGAGCATTTATTTCTGCGGGTGTCCAGTTGTATCCCCAGAGTTCCCCGTTTCCACCGTAATGACGCGTTTCATCAGAAGTACTCCACGAAATCAGCGAAGCCATATTTGTTCCGGCAACAGAATTTGCATTTCTCCGGATCACGATGGTGCAATCGAGAACGGCTGAACTCAAAGAGGAAAATCCATTCATGTCCATTTCAATTCCTTCAATGACCGCATTCTGCGGAATGGAAAAATTGAAATTGTAACAAGAGAGATAGCGCGACCAGTAGCACGTGCTCTGGAAACAATTAAGGTAAGGCGCCAGTTGGAGAGTAGAATAATCGTTATCCGTTTCATTCACATTCGCTGCATCATTCCAGATGGAACCTGCACACGTTGTACAATAGAGGTAGGGATTATTCTCTGTTGTTCCGGGATCATGTACGCCGGAATTCTGGGCGAAAGAATAAGCAGGGAAAATAAAAATAGCCGGGATGAAAAGTGCAGCGGTTTTCATGTGCTTCGGAGTTTGGGTGGTTGCATTCATAATGCAGCTACCGCATAAAAGTCACAATCTGTGCCAAACCCGTGTAAGGAAGTCAAAGTGCATTGCCGGTCAACAACTGGTTGTTTTAATACACAACCGGCGATCAGAAAAAAAACAGGAGTTTGAAATAATAAAAAAAACAAAAAAATATTTTTTAGTCTTCCTCAATATTCAATTCCCTGAATTTATCCTTGATCGCGCATAATTTCTGAAGTGGATCTTCCGCTTTCCATATCCCGCTGTAAAAAACCATTCCCGAAAATCCAAGATCACGGCAGAGCGCCACATTTTCAAGAGCGGTTCCCCCGCGCGCAATGAGTGGATTAGTTGAACGTTCAATTCCGGCACGCAGGCTGTGTTCGCTGTAACCCACATTATATTTTCCACTCACTTTGTCGAAGATCGTTCCGAGGAATGCATAATGATAATTCTGATCATTGGAATAAACGCTGCCTATCTTATGAAAACTTGTGGTGACCACCAGTCCAGGTTTTTTCAGAAGCAACGTGCGCAGGCGCCACCAGGTACGGAAGCGCCGTTTCAGGTGTATGCGCGTGAGATGAATTCCTTTTAAATTGAATTGCGATGCAAGTTTATGATGACTGTGAATAATGATTCGGTTGTGGAATGCAGCGGGAATTTTCTTCAGGTATTCTTTCATCTCGCGCGTACTCATATTGGGCTTGCGCAGGTGATAAACGCGTAGCCCGTGTTCGAAGAAAGAGATGACCTGCTGGATCTCTTTTTCAGTTGTTCTGGATGGAGAAATTAAAAGAAGTTTCATGCGCTATTTCGGGACAGCTTTTACAAATTCAGAAAGTGATTCCGGAAAATTTTCCAGATGATTACCAATGACGACAATATCGGCTCCGACCGCGAATTTTTTTTTCATCTCCGGCGCTGAACGTATTCCTCCGCCAACGATTAGCGGGATGGAAATATTTTTTTTGACTGCTGTGATCATTTTTTCAGGAACGGAATTTCTGGCTCCGCTTCCGGCTTCAAGGTAAATGAATTTCATTCCGAGTTGTTCCCCGGCTACAGCGGTTGACACCGCGAGGGCATTGTCTTTCCTGCTGATGGGTTTTGTACTGCTGAATTTATTCACAGATGTTTCGCGCCCGCTTTCAATAAGGATATATCCCGTCGGAAATATTTTTATCGCCGTTTTCTTCAGATGCATGGCGGCTTTCACATGTTGCCCAATGAGCAGATCGGGATTTCTTCCGGATATCACTGACAAAAGTAACAGGCCATCTGCATGTTCACTTATTTGCTCCGGATTTCCCGGGAAGATAAGCACAGGGATATTTGATCTTTTTTTTATGGAGCTGATCAGCCGATCGAGATTTTTATTTCCCGGAGAACTACCGCCCACCAGAAAAATATCGGGAGGAAAATTTTCGGCCGCATTAAGGATCTCGCCGAGGTAAGTTGTTTTTTCCGGATCAATAAGGACCGCCAGTTTTTTTCTGCGCGATTGTTTTTTGAATATTTCAGGAAATAGAACGGTCATTTTGCAGAATGAAGAGTATAAGCAAGCATGTGTTCGCGGAAAATTTCATACCGTACATTCGCTGAAATGATTGTTGTTCCATTCCTGACCGAGGCGACCACTTCACCATGATCAGGAATATTTATTTCCGGAACTGAAATATCTGTTCGCATGGAAATAAATTTTTTTCCATTCATTTTGTAGATCGCTTCCTTGATGCACCAGTAAGCATGAAGTCGCTCCGTTAGTGATTCTGCATTCACAATTTTTAATTCTTCTTCCGAAAGAAATTTGTGAGCGATGAGATCGATCTTCGGACGGATCAGTTCAATGTCAATTCCACAGGAAGAATCAGAGATCATGAGTGCGATCATTTTTCCGGAATGAGAAATTGAAATAAAATCTGTTCCGCTGTGCATCCGGGGTTTTCCGTTCTCATCATAATTTATTTTTCCGCCCGGGTGAAGTTGCTGAAGCAGGCACCTCGAAGCAAGCCATTGCGATCTGCGGAAAACATGAGTGAAAGAATCGTACTGCATCTTTTCATGCTCATCGGGCACATACAGTTGCTCCAACTCATTGATATTTTCCGTCACTTCCCATATTCCTATCAAAGTATTTTTTCCGGGCGAAAGTTTATCAATGAGAGGCATGTTCGGAATTTTCAGCAGCAAATTAAATCAATAATGTTCTTCCATTTCATCCACGACGTTACGAACTTTTAACGCCAACCGGCCTTTGTTGCTTTTTTGTAACTTTGCATTCCAAAAAAAGAAACAATGAGCCACTTAACCGCTGAAAAGCAAATGAAATACAAAGTGAAAGATATTTCCCTCGCAGAGTGGGGAAGAAAAGAAATAAAACTCGCCGAAGCAGAAATGCCAGGGCTGATGTCGCTGCGTGAAGAATTCCGTTCTTCAAAACCGTTGAAAGGAGCACGCATTGCGGGTTGCCTTCACATGACGATCCAGACAGCAGTACTCATCGAAACGCTCGTTGAACTCGGTGCGGAAGTTACCTGGTCATCCTGCAATATTTTTTCTACGCAGGATCACGCAGCAGCAGCAATTGCAGCAGCAGGAATTTCCGTTTATGCATGGAAAGGAATGAATGCAGAAGAATTCGACTGGTGCATTGAGCAGACACTTTTCTTCGGTGCAGATAAAAAGCCATTGAACATGATCCTCGACGACGGAGGAGATCTTACCAATATGGTTTTCGATAAATATCCTGAGCTAGCTCCCGGCATCAAAGGACTTTCTGAAGAAACAACTACCGGTGTTCATCGCCTGTATGAAAGAATGAAGAACGGAACTTTGCTGATGCCCGCTATCAATGTAAATGATTCGGTAACCAAGTCGAAGTTCGATAATAAATACGGCTGTCGCGAATCACTTGTTGATGCTATTCGCCGTGCTACCGATCTTATGCTCGCCGGAAAAGTTGCAGCCGTTGCCGGTTATGGCGATGTAGGAAAAGGTTCCGCGCAATCGCTCTCGAGTCAGGGCGTGCGCGTGATCGTGACGGAGATCGATCCGATCTGTGCACTGCAGGCAGCGATGGATGGATATGAAGTGAAAAAAATGGATGATGCAGTGAAGCGGGCCGATATCATTGTCACTGCAACCGGGAATAAAGACATTGTGGTTGATCGTCATTTCAAAGCGATGAAGCATAATGCGATCGTCTGTAACATTGGACACTTCGATACGGAGATCGATATGGCCTGGCTGAATAAGAATTACGGAAAATCGCGCGATGAAATAAAACCGCAGGTAGATAAATATACGATCGACGGAAAAGATATCATCGTTCTTGCAGAAGGCCGTTTGGTGAATCTCGGTTGTGCAACCGGGCATCCTTCTTTCGTGATGTCAAATTCATTCACGAACCAGACCCTTGCGCAGATCGAGCTCTGGAATCATTCTGATAAATACGAGAAAAAAGTTTATACACTTCCGAAACACCTCGATGAAAAAGTAGCACGACTTCATTTGAAAAAGATCGGTGTAGAATTAGACACACTTACCAAAGAGCAGGCCGATTACATTGGTGTAACGGTTCAGGGGCCGTTCAAAACAGATCATTATCGCTATTGAGAAACAGATCTTCAGAAAACTGGAAAGACATTCTCAATGAATGTCTTTTTTTTATTTCTGGTAAATTGAATTTGCCGGAGAAACTTTTTCAGTTCGTCACCCGAAGTGTAGTTCCGTCAAAAGTTGTCCGATACATTTTCAGCGGAATTACTGCGTGCCCTGCAACGTTGCTTCCATCACTCAGCAGAAATTGCGAACCGCAACTCACATCTTTCATCAGCACATTATTCGTAGTGTCGACCGCAACAACCGAAGACGGATCTTCAGGTTTGTAAGGACAAGTCCTGTCGTAAGCCATGAATTCACTTTGCCCTTTTCTGTAAATCACAATTCCGCGGTTGCCGCCGGAAAAATATTTCCATCCGCCAACCGTGGTCAAAGAAATATTCTGCGGGTCATTCACATAAACGATCAGGTTCACATATACATTCGGCACGTACTGGTGTTCTTTCTGGCAGGCAGAAAAGAACAAAAGGAAAATGCCGCTGACGAAATATTTTTTCATTTTGGTTTATCAAAGATACAATTCCATTATGGCAATCCGTTTTACATTGAAAAGGTTAATTTTGCAATGATGAAGATGTTTTCCATTAGACGAATAATTTTCCTTTGCGTTGCCGGGCTGCTGTTGCCAATTTTCATTCACGCGCAAACCGATGCAGGAACAGGAGGAAGCTCTGATAACGGAACTTCGGAAGGAGCAAAAGCGCCGGATAGCAAACTGGAAAAGAAAAAAGCAAAGCGCGAATGGAAGAAAAACAGAAAACAGGAACTGGAAGATGAGAAAGCGAAAAAGGAATACAATAAAAAATACAATTCAAAAAAAACACGCAGGCGAATGAAACGCGATCAGCGCGAAGCGCAACGGAATAATGAACATAAAAGTGAATTTTTTCTGATTCGATGGATTCACCATCTCTGACACTGACCACTTGTGCTGAAAAGTAAACCAATTATCGCCCTTCTATCGCCGCGAAAAAGAAAGAGAAGTTTGGTTTAACCTTCTTCAGATTCTTTCGTTAAATTTGACTATCACGTTCTTTATTCGCATTGTCGAATAACCCGAAGTCCTCCTTTCATTCGAGGCTCACTGGTCCCGGATTTATTCCGGGTAACGGTCGACAAAGATCCCATCCCAAACAGGTCTTTGTCTCCGCTGCAACATCCTCCCGGCAGCGGGTTTCACATACTGAAATTTCCGGTGAATAACATGGAATTTTATTGCTGATCTGAGCACAATTTTCAGCGTTGCTGAGCATGCTTTGGACATGTAAACTTTTGTTAAAAACAAATTTGCATGACAGAAATAAAACTCTCTATATTTACCGACTTTAATTTTGCACGACCAATACACAACACGAAACTGAACCACTATGCTGCGAAAATTCTACGTAGTTCTTGCTTTCATTCTGGCAAGCGTCTCTATCGCTTATGCACAAAGCGGAGGAGCAATCAAAGGCAAAGTCATTGACAAAGCCACACGCGAAGGCATTCCCTTCGCTGTAGTTACGGTTTCTTCAAATGGCGTTAATGCCGGCGGAACAACCACAGACATGAATGGTGAATTTCAGATCAAGCCACTCAACGCCGGTGTTTATCTTGTGAAAGTTCAATATGCCGGTTACCAGCCGCTGGAAGTGAAAGGCGTGATCGTGTCTGATCTTAAAACAACTTATTTCGATCAAACTCCTCTCGAACTCAACGCAACTTCTGTTCAAATGACGGAAGCGGTTATTGTTGATTATAAAGAACCACTGATCGATCCTGATACAAAATCCGGAAGTACGGTTACGCGCGAAGAATTTCTCGCAATGCCTTCGAAAAATATTAATTCTGTTGCGGCTACCACTGCGGGAGTTTACCAGGCCGACGAAGGAAAAGGACTTAACATGCGCGGAATGCGTGACGGAGGAACTGCTTATTTCATAGATGGTCAGCGTGTAATCGGAAGTGCGAATCTGCCTCAATCAGCTATTGAACAGGTTAACGTTATTACAGGTGGTGTTCCCGCACAATTCGGTGATGCTGCCGGTGGAATTGTAAATATTACAACCCGTGGCCCACAAGCGCAATATTTTGGTGGAGTAGAATTGATCACCTCTGAAGTTCTTGATAAGTATGGTTACAATTTTGTCGGATTTAGTGTGGGCGGTCCGATTCTCATCTCAACAAAAGATTCGAATAACATTCGTCCGATTCTCGGATTCATTCTTTCAGGCGAAGGTTCGATCGAAAAAGATCCGAATCCATCTGCAATAGGAACTTACAAAGTGAACGATGATACGCTCCGGTATCTTGAAGAGAATCCGTTGCGTCCGGCACCGAATGGAGCTGGATTTGTTCGCAATACAGAATTCACGCATATGGATGATCTCCAGAAAATCAAAGCAAGACAGAATGTGGAATCACGCACGCTTCGTTTGAATGCAAAGATCGATTTCAAACCAACAGAAAATCTGAATCTTACTTTTGGAGGTTCTGTTGATTACAATAATCGCCACGATTATATTTATGAATACGCTCTTTTCAATCCAACCAATAATCCAATGGTGAATGAAAATACCTGGCGTGTTTACGGGCGACTCACTCAGCGTTTCGGAAGTTCAGGAGTTGAAGCTGATAAAAGTGCGTCCAACATCAAGAACGCGTACTATACTTTGCAGGTAGGATACACCCGCTATAAAAAAGTTACCGAAGACGATACGCATAAAGACAAGTTCTTTGATTACGGTCATATCGGAACTTTCCACCAGTATAAAACACGAACTTTTGCTCCGGGAAATATTATTTACAACGGAGATACTACGCTCGGTTATATTCAAACAGCTTATTCCGATTCTGCTCTCACATTCGACCCGCATTATTATGATACCTATACAGGATCTTATGGTAGCAACGGACTAGACTATACTTACGATGGTCAGCACGATCCTCTGAACCCGCTTGAAACAAACTATACTTCTTATGTATATGATAATCTTGGCGGCAACGTGGTCAATGGTGATGAGGTGAGAGCAAATCTTGGTTTGCTTAACGGTGATCGTCCTGGCAACGTTTATTCATTGTGGTATAATACAGGTCGACAGTATCCCGGATATCATATAACAGATAATACGCAAGTGAGGGTATCAACCAGTTTCTCGGCCGACATTAAAAATCACGCTATCCAGGTTGGTTTCGAATTCGAGCAGCGGGCTGAGCGTGGATATGATCTTTCAGCTGCGGGTCTTTGGGACAGGATGCGTCAATTGGCAAATGCACATCTTACACAACTTGATCTTGCAAATCCGCATATGTATAATTATGGAACTTATAATGCTTATCTGTACGATCGTTATTATGATGCATCACAGCAGAAATATTTTGACAAATCACTTCGCGCCAAACTAGGAATGCCGGAGAACAGTACAGACTGGATCGATATTGATGCTTTGCCACCTTCTTTCTTTACTCTTGATATGTTCAGTGCTGATGATATGTTGCTTGATGGGAATAATATTGTTTCTTATTATGGTTACGATTACACAGGTAAGAGAAGCAAAGGCAATCCATCTTTTGATGATTTCTTCAATCAGAAAGATGCGAATGGGAATTTCACTCGTGCTGTACCTGCTTTCCGTCCGATCTATATGGCTGGATATATTCAGGATAAATTCGATTTCAAAGATTTAAAATTTAATGTCGGTGTTCGCTTTGATCGTTTTGATGCAAATCAGAAAGTTCTTAAGGACAAGTATCTTTTCTATGAAGCAAAAACAGTATCAGAAATCAAATCGGAATTTCCCGGCACAAGTATTCCTGATAATATGGGTGATGATTATGTTGTGTATGGTGATGCTACGTGTAACTGGAATACGATAGTAGGATTCAGGAATGGTGATACCTGGTATGATGGAAATGGAAATGAAGTTGCCGATCCTTCAGTTATTGCACAGGCTTCTCAGACAGGACAGATATCACCAATCCTCGTGAATTGCAATCAAACCCAGATCGATTCAAAAGCATTCAAAGATTACTCACCTCAGATCAACGTAATGCCGCGTATTGCGTTTGCATTCCCGATCTCTGAGGAGGCGAATTTCTTTGCGCACTATGATGTGCTCACACAACGTCCGACTGACGCTTATCGTTTGGATCCACTTGAATATTATTACATCGCGAATCGAGTAGCGTTGTTCAATAATAATCCTGACCTGAAACCAATGCGTACTACAGATTACGAATTGGGATTCACACAAACACTTACAGCTCGTAAGAATTCTGCGATCACACTTTCTGCATTCTATCGCGAAATGAGAAATATGATTGAAACAGTTGCGGTGAATTATGCATACCCTGCGAAATATCTTACTTATGGCAATATCGACTTCGGAACGGTAAAAGGATTTACAGTTGCTTATGATCTCCGCCGTACCGGAGGAGTTCAGCTTACTGCAAGTTACACGCTTCAGTTCGCTGATGGATCTGGATCAGGAGCAGGTTCCGGCGCGAATCTTGTTTCTGCGGGTCAGCCTAATTTGCGTACTACTATTCCTCTGGACTTCGATCAGCGTCATTCTATTGTTGCTAACGTTGACTATCGTTTTGGTTCTGGTGCAAACTACCACGGCCCGGTTTGGGAACGTAAAGGTGGAAAAACAGTGAAGCTTTTCGATAACTGCGGTGCAAATATGGTTTTCCGTGCTGGCTCAGGTACTCCTTATTCCAAACAATCGAATGTTTCTCCTGAAGCCCAATTCGGCGTTGCAAGTCGCCAGATACTGCAAGGATCTATTAACGGATCAAGACTTCCATGGCAGATTCGCGTTGACCTCCGCATTGACAAAAATATTGATCTTCATTGGGGAGGAAATGAGAACGGGGAAGGACAGAAAATGGCCAACCTAAATGTATACCTGCAGGTTCTGAATGTTCTGAATACAAAAAATATTCTCGGAATTTATCGCTACACAGGAAACCCGCTTGACGACGGTTATCTTGCTGCTGCGGAAACACAATCGCTTATTAATTCACAGAATGACCCCACTTCATTCCGCGATCTTTATTCAGTGAAAGTTGCTAATCCATCAAATTACAGCATCCCGCGCCGCATTCGTATAGGTGTAATGCTCGACTTCTAATCGAACGTGTGATTTTTATCAATACAAAAAAAGAAAACACGTAAAATCTAAAAGGAAGCAAAATGAAAATCAAGTTTAGTATTATCGCAATCCTGATCTCCGCAGCAATGTTTTTCTCATTCGCTGCAAGTGCAAGAGAAAATGGAGCAAATGGTCACCGTGAAGCATCTGCTCACCGTGTTACCACACAGGATCAGCTCGCGTCATCCTGTACGCCCGCAACTGCGAAAACAGATCTCGATGTAAACAACGTAAGAACTACTATTATGACCGGTGGTGATATGTGGTGGGATTTGAGCACTGCGCGTTACGAAATTCCAAAAGACGGTAAAGCACATTCAATTTTTGCCGGCGCACTTTGGGTAGGGGGACTGGATGCAGGTGGACAATTAAAAGTTGCTGCCATGACTTACCGGCAAACCGGAAATGACTTCTGGCCCGGTCCTTTGGACACCACAACAGTTTCTATTGATGCAACAACCTGCCAGGCTTATGACAAACACTGGAAGATTACACGTAAAGACGTTGATGATTTTGCTCTTTACAATGCTGGCAACGGTGCACCAGGTTATACAGTTCCTCTTGTCATTCAGAGCTGGCCGGGCAATGGAGATGCTTCTTTAGGCCAGGGACATTATCTCGCGCCATTTGTTGATGTAGATGGAGATGGTTATTACAATTGGGCTGCGGGAGATTATCCTGCATACGATCTTAACGGTACTCTCGGCTGTTCCCGCTTCCAGTTATTCGGTGATCAAACTCTTTGGTGGGTGTTCAATGATAAAGGAAACGTTCACTCTGAAACTGGCGCTGCAGCTATTGGACTTGAAGTGCAGGCACAGGCATTTGGATTTTCTACAAATGATGAGATCAACAATATGACTTTTTATCGTTACAAAGTGATCAACAGATCTACCGTTGCGATGAATGATACTTATTTCGGACAATGGACCGACGCCGACCTTGGTGCCTATGACGATGATTATGTAGGTTGTGATGTTTCGCGCGGATTGGGTTACACTTATAATGGTGATGCGAATGATGGCACAAGTGCACTTCCCACAATTGGAACGTATGGAGCAAATCCGCCAGCGATTGGAATGGACTTTTTCGAAGGACCACTTGCTGATCCCGGCGATGGAATTGACAACAATCGGAATGGAGTAACTGATGAGCCGGGTGAGCAGATCATCATGTCGAAATTTGTTTATTATAACAACGACTTTTCTGTTATCGGTAATCCTGAAAATGGAACCCATTATTACAATTATCTCTCAGGATTCTGGAAAGATGGATCGCCTTTTACCTATGGAGGAAATGCCTATGGTGGTTCTATTGTGTGTGATTTTATGTTCCCCGGAGATTCCGATCCACAAGGATGGGGAACCAATTTCCAGCCGCAACCACTTTGGAGCGAAGCGTCTGTTGGGAACACTCCTTTCGACCGTCGTATGATGCAGTCTGCGGGACCATTCACCCTTCAACCTGGAGCAGTGAATTACATTACTGTAGGCGCAGTTTGGGCGCGTGCCTCCAGTGGGGGACCAACAGCATCTGTAAATCTGATGCGTACTGTTGACGATAAAGCGCAGCGTCTTTTCAATAATTGTTTCCGTACTCTGGATGGACCTGATGCTCCGGATATGACGATCCAGGAACTCGATAAGCAACTTGTTCTTTATCTCACGAACAAATCGAATTCAAATAATTATCTCGAAAAATACGAAGCATATGATCCATCGATCGTTTATTCTTCTTTGAATTCTGCACTTGCAAATATCGATACTACTTACGATTTTGAAGGTTACCAGATATTTCAGTTGAAAGATGCGACAGTCACAACAGCCGATCTTTATAATCTTGACAAAGCAAGATTGGTTCAGGAGTGTGATTTGAGAAATGGTGTAACGCAATTGGTGAACAGAGAATTTGACCAGTCATTGAATGCGGATGTTCCGCAGGATATGACCATTGAAGCAAATGATGTGGGAATTGCTCACTCCTTCGATGTAACGGAAGATGCTTTCGCAACCGGTAGCCGGACGCTGATAAATAACAAGACCTATTATTTCCTGGTTCTGTCTTACGCCTACAACCAGTATTTGCCTTATGCAGATGTAACTTTCGATTCACTTTATCCATTGAACGCATCAAATATCGGTCAGAAAAAACCGTATCTCGCAGGAAGAAGAAATGTGAAAATTTATTCCGGCATACCGCACATTACTTCTCCGGAAGCAAATGGTACGCTGCAACTTTCAAATTATGCAAGCGGGCCTAAACTCACAAGGATGGAAGGTTCCGGTAGCGGACAAAATGTTCTCGATCTGACTGAGGAATCGGAGAATGCAATTGTAGCGGCTCCGCCGGTTGTGTTTGATGGTTCTACAGGAACTTGGAATGGAACCGCCCGTGTCGACCAGGTGCAATACCAGAATGGAAAAGGACCGGTAAATATTAAAGTGATCGATCCGCTCAATGTACCTGATGGTATATTCAACATTAAGATAACGAATAATGTTGCTTCCAGTTATACAGTTGCAGCTGGTACAACTCACTGGGTATTGAATGAAACGTCACCATCTGTTCGATCGTGGGCATCTGATACGTCGCTTACTTTCTACAGTGTTTACGCTAATGAACAGATCATTCCTGAATTGGGAATGTCTGTGACCATGGCACAGGTTCAAACCCCGGGATTAGGCGCCAATCCTCTTGCAAATAGTGCCCTTGAATCTTCGATCACATTCGCCGATCCTTCCAAATCTTTCCTTACCGGTGTTGTTGACGAAGATGGTTCATCTGTTGCAAATTGGATTCGAGCTGGAGATTATCGATACACTCAATCCAATCCTCCTCCGTGTGCTCAGTCATTCGATGACCGATTTACGGGTGCTACACCAATCGACGCTAATGGAGATTATGAAAAATTAGTGGGCGGAACCTGGGGACCGTATCGCTTGTGCGATGATGCCATCAAATCAAGTGTGACCACGGTCTGCTATGAGACCGGACTTGCATATTGGGATACGCCTACAATGCAGACGAATAAATTTGAAAACCTTGCAAACGTAGATGTTGTACTCACAAATAATCGTGCGCAATGGACACGTGTTCCTGTTTTCGAAGTCGGTTCGAATCCTTCTCTTAATGCCGGCGGTGTTGGGCCATTGTTGCTCCGAAGCGGATCGTCAGTAGATCAGTATGGAAGAGATATTGCTCATGGTGGATCCTCTGGTTCCGGAACCGGCAATAGTGACTTCATCAGTGGAACAGGAATGAGTTGGTTCCCGGGATATGCAGTGAATGTTGAAACCGGTGAACGTTTGAATATTGCTTTCGGCGAGAATTCTTCTCTTACAGCTGAGCGTGGAAATGATATGTTATTCAATCCAACAGCTGACGAATACTCTGACTTCCCTTACCAGTATCCTCTTTTCGGCGGACAACATTACATTTATATTTTCGGCCATAATGGAAATGCACGCTATACCACCGGTGCGTTGAATGGTGAATTGAAAGATATTCCAGCATACGATTATGGTAAAGCGATCATGAAGATCATGTCATCTGCAACCGCTGCCACAGATCGAAATGAGGTTTTCCGTGATGCAATGTGGTGCAGTATTCCAATGCTCAATGATAATTACAGAACATGGTCATGGCCTTATAGCAGTTCTACTGTTATTCCTACCGATGTGAAGGTTCGTTTGCGTCTTGCGAAACCATACAAACGTATGCTCACCGGAATTACACCGAATGCGCAGAATCCATTATTGCCTACAGATAGTGTTGCCACTTCGCAAAATGGTAATAATCCTATGTACTATTTCGATACTCATGATCTGAAAGTAACACTCGGTGATAATCAAACCGCACAGGATGCTATGGCGCTTATCAATATCGTTCCGAATCCTTACTACGCTTATTCTGCGTATGAAAAGAATCAGATAGATAATCGCGTTAAATTCACCTGCCTGCCTGAAAACTGTACCATAAGAATTTATACGGTCAATGGTACACAAGTCCGCAAGTTGACCAAAGCGTCGGCGCAAACTTACCTCGACTGGGATTTAAAAAATCAGGCAGGAATTCCTATCGCCAGCGGATTATATATTATTCACATTGAAGCTACAATGCCGGACGGTTCAACAGGAGAGAAGATCCTGAAATGGTTTGGCGTGATGCGTCCAATAGATCTCGATGCATATTAATCATGATCTGTAGAATGTAATCTTCCGAATGAATTTTTTAAAAACAGAATATGAAAACATCAAATAAATCGATCATCATAATTCTCACAGCAGGATTGCTTTTCGCTTGCACTGAAAATGCATTCGCGGGGAATAAGGATCGCGCCGGCCAGGCAGGTGCACAGGAATTGCTCATCAATCCTTACGCAAGGACTTCCGGATGGGCAGGATCCAATTCTGCTTCTGTACGCGGGCTTGAAGCGATGTATCTGAACGTTGGAGGAACAGCTTTCACTCAGAAAACAGAACTTCTTTTCGCCCATACAAATTGGCTGGGAGGAACCGGCATTGGTATCAATTCTTTCGGATTTACACAAAGAGTTGGAACTACCGGTGCTATCGGTCTTGGTGTTATGTCAATGGATTTCGGTGACATCATGATCACTACAACTGATCTTCCTGAAGGTGGTATTGGAACTTTTCATCCAACCTATACCAATATTGGTTTGTCATACGCGAAAGGATTTTCAGAGCATATTTTTGGTGGTGTTGTGGTGAAAGCGATTTCAGAATCTATAGCAGACGTTGCAGCAAGAGGTGTGGCCCTTGATGCCGGAATTCAATACGTAACTGGGAAATATGATCAGTTGCATTTTGGAATCTCATTGAAAAATGTTGGGCCACGGATGCGTTTCTCCGGCGATGGACTTTCGTTCAAAGGAACTTCGCCCAATGGAAATTATGCAATGACGCTCGAGCAGCGTTCGGCGGATTTTGATCTTCCGACTTGTCTGAACATCGGAGCATCTTATGATTTCTATTTTTCAAACGACAGTTTGAGCATGAAAAATCACAAGATCACCGTTGCCGGAACATTTGTTTCGAATTCATTTTCAAAAGACCAGTTCAATACAGGTGTCCAGTATACCTGGAAATCTATGTTGATGGTTCGCGCGGGTTATTACTATGAGCAAGGCATTACTTCAACAACAGATCGTACAACTGCTTTCACGGGACCTACAGCAGGCGCAACTTTTGAAGTTCCTTTCGGAAAAAAAGGATCGACTTTCGCGATCGATTATTCTTATCGCTTTACAAATCCTTTCAGTGGTGTTCACTCGTTTGGAGCGCGACTCAACCTCTGATGCACTTGGGCTTTTAGCCTGATTTTATTATCTTTGCTCTGGCAGGAGAGTTCCGGTAAAACGGGATTCTCCTTCGCTTTTCAATAATACCACCGAAAAACCCAAAGTCATGTCCCAGATTACTTATGTAACCGAAGAGGGCCTCAAAAAATTACACGAAGAACTTCTCTTTCTTAAAACCAAGGAAAGGGCCAGTATTTCGCGCCAGATCGCAGAAGCCCGCGATAAGGGTGATCTCTCCGAAAATGCCGAGTACGACGCAGCTAAAGATGCACAGGGCTTATTAGAACTGAAAATTTCAAAGCTGGAAGAAATGGTCAGTAATGCACGCGTGGTTGATGCGTCACAACTCGATCTTTCTAAAGTTCTTATTCTTTGCAAAGTCACGATCAGGAATACAAAGAACGGCCAGAAAATGACCTATACGCTTGTTCCCGAAAATGAAGCGGATCTCAAATCAGGAAAGCTCTCTATCAATTCCCCTATTTCGAAAGGATTGCTGGGAAAAAAAGTGGGCGACATTGCTGATGTGGTTGTTCCTTCAGGTAAGATGCAGTTTCAGATCGTAGATATTTCCCGCTGATGCCCAGTATTTTTTCGAAGATCATTGCAGGAGAAATTAGATGTCACAAGATCGGTGAAACAACTAATTGCTTTGCTTTCCTCGATGTGTTTCCACTCGTTGAAGGACATGTGCTCGTTGTTCCAAAAAAAGAAGTGGATTACCTTTTCGATCTCGATGATGAATTACTTGCAGAAATAAATCTGTTCTCAAAAAAGATCGCCAAAGCGATTGAAAAAGTAATTTCCTGCAAACGCATTGGCGTGGCAGTTATCGGGCTTGAAGTTCCTCACGCACACATTCACCTTGTACCCCTCAATAATATTTCTGATATTAATTTTTCCCGGACTAAACTCAAACCTTCTGCTGAAGAACTCGCTGCTGTTGCCGAAAAGATCCGCGCTGCTTTGCAGGAATGAAATAACAGTTCACTTTTTCTTCCCGATAAGTCGCGATGGATTTTCAGTCAGAAAATTTTTCCATCCGCTGACTTTTTTTTCAAGATTTCCATTTCCGTTATTCTGAAAATGATGGCAAACCGCCGCAGCTAATGCATCAGTAGCATCGAGGAATTCGGGTGTCTCACGAAATGATAATAAAGTTTTAAGCATTGCAGCTACCTGTTCTTTCGACGCATTTCCATTCCCGGTGATCGATTGTTTTATTTTTTTCGGGCTGTATTCACGAACAGGAATATTTTTCGATAATGCAGCTGCGATCGCTACGCCCTGCGCGCGACCCAATTTGAGCATCGACTGAACATTCTTTCCGAAGAACGGAGCTTCGATTGCAAATTCATCCGGGAGGTGCCTCGAAATTATTTTCTCGGTTTCCGAGAAGATCATCTTTAATTTGGTTGCCGGATCTTTGATTTTTTCCATCCGGATAACACCCATTTCAAGCAGGAGCATTTTTTTCCCGGTAAGATGTATCACACCGAACCCCATAATATTTGTTCCGGGATCTATCCCGAGAATGATCTTATCCTTGTTCTTCTTTATTTCCATCGGGAAAGCCATGGCCGGCTTTTGTAAATTTACATTTGTAATGAGACCAGCAAACAGTCGTGATGCATTCAGCTTTGCAATAAAATTAGCAATTGTTTTGCTTGCGGTCGGTTATATCGTGTGGAGATTACAAAAAGGTGACGATCCAGTTGGTATCACAACCAGGATTTTTCGCGAGATAAAATTTTTTCCGGTTGATTTCCTATTTGTATTTTTTTTAATGCCGGTGAATTGGGCGCTCGAATCATTGAAGTGGAAATTAGCTGCCGGTCAACAGGTGCAGATGAATTTTATGCAAGCCGTTCGCGGTGTTCTAGCAGGAGTAACCATTGGTACTGCAACCCCGAATCGCGTGGGAGAATTTGCCGGAAGAATTTTTATGGAAAAAGAAGAAGACCGTTTGCCGCTTTTATTTCTCTCCTTCATTTGTAGTTTTTGCCAGGTGATGGTTACGTTCCTTGCGGGTATCGCCGGTATGCTCGTACTCGGTGATAATGCCGGGCTGACGCAGAATGAAAAAATTTTCATTTATGTTTCAGGTGCTCTTTTCTGCTGCACACCTTTTCTTCTTCCGCTTCTTTCCAGCAAGTGGAAAGAGAGAACAAAACAATTGAGGAATTTTCCGATCAGTGTTTTCTCAAAAATATTTTTCCTTTCCATAATCCGTTACGGGATTTATGTGTTCCAGTTCGCATTGCTTCTTCATCTCGAAAAACCGGAGATGTTTCTTTCAGATATTATTGGCGGCATTCTTGTTTGTTATCTCGTAATAACACTGGTACCGACTTTTGCTTTTACCGAGGTTTTGATAAGAGGAAGTATTGCCGGCCTTGTTTTTTCTGCATCAGGTTTCGGTAAAGCAGGATTCATTGCCGCTGTTGTACTCTGGATAATCAATGTGGCGATACCTTCACTCATTGGAAGTATTTTCGTTTTCAGATTGAAATTCTTCAACCGGGTAAAATGAAAGATATTCTCAGCGCGATTATTTCATTGCTCCTTGCTGCTTATTCCATGCGCCTTCTTGTACCCGCGATCCGTTTTTTTTTCCGGAAAAATTTCAGGCGCACTGAAAATGAAAATCATTTTATTTCCATAGTGGTTGCGGCGAGAAATGAAGAGACCAATATCGGTAAACTCATTTCTTCCATCATGCAACTTGAATATCCTTCAGATAAATTTGAGATTATTATTGTTGATGATCATTCGGACGATGAAACGGTGCAGCGGGTGGAAGATATGATCAGCGATGAAATGAATTTTAAAATTCTGCGCGCAGGTGCAAATGAGAATGGGAAAAAAGCTGCCCTTACAAAAGGAATTTCCGAAGCGAAAGGAGAGATCATTGCCACTACCGACGCTGATTGTAGTTTGCCCACTCAATGGCTGCAGGAAATTTCCAGTGCATTCTCCAATGAAGAATTGCAATTATTTGTCGGTCCCGTAATATATGCGAGAAAAAATTTTCTCTCTTATTTTTTTCAGAACGAACAGTTGGCGATCCAGGTTTTTGCAGGAGGATCCCCCATGAATGATCCGATGTTTGCCAGCGGAGCTAATCTTGCCTACAGAAGAAAAATATTTTTTAAAACCGGCGGATATGCAAACGATAAATATGTTTCGGGGGACGACATGATGCTGCTCTACAGAGTGAAAAAAAAATATCCGGCCGGCTGCAGGTTTCTTCATTCGCGCGCATCCATAGTGCATACGCTCGCGCCCGCGAACTGGAAAGAAGCGATACAGCAACGTTCCCGGTGGCTTTCGAAAATGAAGGGAATGAAAAACACCGCACTAAGGTTTACTGCGCTCGTCGTATTCTTCTCTAACCTTATCGTCCCCGCATTTTTATTCATCGCAGTTTACCAGTCCCACGCACTTTTTCCATTGGGAATCGCAGCTTTGTACAAGATGACGGTTGACGTTTTGTTGCTATCTTTATCCGTTCCGTTTTTCGGGGAACGAATTGTTTTTTTAACCTTCATTCCTGCAGAGATCATTTATCCTTTCGTCAGTATCATTGCCATCGCAATGAGTGTTCGGAAAAAAATGAAATGGAAAAAAAGAGTTTGGAATAATTGAATCTCCCGCATTTCTATGGATAACAGCGGCAATAACCGATCTTATTCACTCGCCTCATTCGCGTGGCATCGTCTCCGGAGAAATAAGCTTGCTATGACCGGCATTACGATCATCGTAATTGCTATTCTTGTTTCTATTCTCGGTTACAGCATTACACCCGATTCAAGCCCTGATGCTGATACACACGTAGACGAGATCGGTATTAATCGCCCCGGTTTCAAAGTGCTGATGATTCGATTGAGAAAAAATGCGGAGTCTGAAGACAAAAGTTTTTTTTCCTGGATGTTCACCGGTAAAAAAAATGATTACGAATACCATGCGATAAAACGCTATTGGTTTTCCGGGAATAATATTTATTATGAAGAATATACAGGTGATACCACGATGGGAAAGATTATTCCCTACAATCTTGCTGATGCGGTGTACGCCATCAATCAGGCATTTCCCATTTTAGATGATAGTATCAATGGCACCGATGATTTTTATGCTTACGGTGAAGTGCGCAAGATCCACAAAACGGTAAAGGAATTGCAGGCAGAAGTGAAGGATAATATTTTTGAAAAAAGATTTTTACTCGGCACAGATCATTTCGGCAGAGATCTGCTCAGCAGGTTGATGATAGGAACGAGAATATCACTTTTTGTCGGATTGGTTTCCGTTGCTATTTCTCTTCTTATCGGAATTCTGCTGGGTGCTATCTCCGGTTTTTTCCGCGGATGGGTGGACGATGTGATCATGTGGATCATCAACGTGGTCTGGTCGATTCCAACTTTGCTTCTCGTGATCGGAATTACACTTTTATTCCGCACCGGTATCTTTCCGATCTTCGTTGCCGTTGGTTTGACGATGTGGGTGGAAACTGCACGTGTTGTGCGCGGACAAATTCTCAGTGTGCGCGAAAAAGAATTCGTAGAAGCAGGACGAGCGCTCGGATTCAGGAATGCACGCATAATCATGCGGCACATTCTTCCAAATGTAATGGGGCCGGTGATCGTTATCTCTGCCAATAATTTTGCTTCTGCCATTCTTATCGAAGCAGGATTGAGTTATCTCGGTATTGGCGTTACACGTCCAACTCCATCATGGGGTGTGATGATCAGCGAATACAAAGGTTACATTCTTACCGGTGATGCTTATCTCGCGGTATTGCCCGGACTCGCGATTATGTTCGTCGTGCTTGCTTTTACACTGCTCGGTTACGGTTTGCGCGATGCCATCGATACGAAATTGCAGGGAGAAGACCGGATTATGACTTAGAATTCAATGATTCAATAATTCAAAAATTTATACTGGAAATCTTTATTCGTAAATCTTTGAATCATTGAGTTTTTGAATTTAAGAGATGAAAATTGTTAGTATTTATCAGTTGCTCACCAATAGGGATTTTCCTACTTTAGCCGCACACACGCACAAAATTTAATACACACTTATGCATATTGCCATTGCCGGAAATATCGGTTCCGGAAAAACCACTCTCACGACCTTACTCTCCAAACAATTCGGATGGCAGGCGCATTACGAAGACGCTGATGAGAATCCTTACCTCAGCGATTTTTATGAAGACATGCAACGCTGGTCATTCAACCTTCAGATTTATTTCCTGAACAGCCGTTTTGCTCAGGTGCAGGATATTCACAAATCCGGAAAGAATGTGATACAAGACCGGACGATCTACGAAGACGCACATATTTTTGCCCCCAATCTTCATGCAATGGGACTGATGACGACCCGCGATTTTGAAAATTATTTTTCTCTTTTCAAATTAATGGAGTCACTCATTGCCCCACCCGATCTTATCATTTACCTGCGCGCATCCGTGCCCACACTCGTGGCGAACATACAGAAGCGCGGGCGCGATTATGAAAATGCAATTCGAATCGATTACCTGAAACGACTCAACGAACGTTACGAAGCTTTCATTTCTACTTATGAATCAGGAAAGCTACTCGTGATAGATGTAGATGAAAATAAATTCCACGAGAATCCCGAACATCTTGGCGAGATCATGAATAAGATCAGTGCGGAGATCAACGGATTGTTTTAAAAATATTTTTTCTGAAAATGAAAATGCGCTGATTAGTAGCGCATTTTTTTTTGAAAAGGAATTTTCCTCCTCATACCTTCATCCCGATCAAACAGATATCATCCACCTGCTCGTAATTACCTTTCCATTTTTCGAGAATATCCTTCAGTAAAATTTTCTGCCGCGACATTGGTTCATTGCGCAGAGAGAGCAGCGTTTCTTTCAGCCGCGAATACCTGAATTTTTTTCCCTGCTCGCCCCCGAACTGGTCGGCAAAACCATCGGTGAAAAGATAAATAATATCATCTTTTTCCAAATGAAGACAATGATCCTTGAAGGGAGTCATTTCATACATGAAGCCGATCGGCTGCTTCGTCGCTTTTATTTCAATCAATTCTCCTCCCCGAATGTAATAGAGCGGATTATTGGCACCTGACCATGTGAGTTCTTTCGTTCGAAGGTTGAGCCGCAAGAGTGAAATATCCATCCCGTCGTAATTCGAACCGTGTTCGTGCTGATCGAGTTCACTGATGAATTTTTTCCGGAGTTCTTCAAGAATTTCCGCAGGAGAAAGAAGCCGGGAAGTTGCGTTGATCTCATTCAGAAAAGCAGTACCCAGCATGGTGAGCAATGCACCGGGAACTCCGTGGCCTGTGCAATCGGCCGCGCAGAAATAGAGATAATCCTCTTTTTCCAGTGCCCAGAAAAAATCACCACTCACAATATTTCTCGGTTTAAAAAAAATGAAATGGGGTGGGAGATGAAGTGAAACATGCTCTTCTGGTTTAAGCAACGCTTTCTGTATCTTTTTTGCGTAGATAATGGAATCGAGAATCTCTGTTTGTTTTTCTTCGACCAGTAATTTTTGTTTTGCAATTATTTTTTTCTGTTTTTCCGATTCGCGCAAACGGCGGAAAACAAAAATGATAAGAAAAGCAAGTCCGGAAATTCCGAGAATAAGGGAAACGCGTAGGTACTTTTCTTTTTGGAGCCGGGCGTCTTTTGCCTGCAATTGCGCATCTGTCAGTTTGATCTGATCGGCTTGGAGGATGCTGTCTGCTTCTGCTTTTTTCTCGAACTCGTAACGGAGTGTGGTCTTCGTGATTTCTTTTGTGTGAGCATCATTTACCAGTGAATCCTTATAATCCTGGTATTTGATGAAATAGTTCAGCGATGATTTATAATCATGCAATCCGCTGAAAGATTCCGAAAGACAATTGCAATCATCGCGTTCCACTTCCGGATCACCTATTTCCATGGCAAGATCATAAGCTTTCATGCAAAAAGTTTTTCCATTAATAAAATCATTTCGGCTGTTATAAAGAATTCCGAGAGAAGAATAAATGCGTGCAAGATCGATCGTACTGTTTGTTTTCTCTGCTAATTGCAGACTCTCCCGGTAATTTTTTTCGGCGTTATCAGGATCACCGAGATCTTTGTAGATTCCACCTATGTTGTTGTAAGTCCCGGCAAGACTTTCTTCATCGCCGAGTTCTTCCTCGATCAATTTACATTTTTCATAATAGGAAAGCGCTTCTGAAAATTTTTTTTCGAGTTGGTAAATTCCACCGATATTACTGAGTGAATTAGCCATTCCCCGCTTATTCTTAACGCTATCCTGGATATGAAGACTCTGCTCAAAATTTTTCAGAGCATCATCATAGTCTCCCTGCTCTTTATAGATCAACCCGATATTGTTGAGCGTGGTCGCTATCCCTTTCACATCTTTCAATTCATCTTTTATTCTCATACTTTCCTGGTAATAGAAAATTGCGGATGGGTAATCTCCCTTCATTTTAAAAATATTCCCGATGTTATTAATTCCCGACGCCATTCCTCTTTTATCATGTTGCGCGCTGTCGAGCGCTACTGATCTTTTGTAAATGATAAACGAGGTGTCGAAATTTCCTTTGAAATAATAAGCCATTCCCATTGTACTGAGGGCAATGCTTTCGAATTTCTGATTGTGGATGGAAGTGGCAAGATCCAGTTCTCTTTTAAGAAGAATGATTGCAGTATCAGGATCTGTATTCACATAACTTCTCGCTAAAGCATGATTTGCTTTCAGCCGAACTGTGTCGGGCCGGCCATGATCATTCCAGATATGAAGAAGTGAATCATTATTCTGCGCCGCGCCGCTCACCGAAAATAATAAAGTGATACCAAAAATTATTTTTTTCACAGAAAAAGAATTTAACCAGTTCATCCGGATTTGAACTTACAGAATAAAAACGGCATGACAATTTCCACCACGGCGAATGGAATAAACTTAAAAAAAAAGAAGTCTTGCGAACAGGATCTCTTCCGGAAAAATATTCCAATCTTAATTTCCCCTGATCAGATGAATAAATCCTTTTTCATTGTAGATCTTATCGGTATCATCTATCATGTGAGCAGTGAAATAATAAACACCGTCTGTTGCTTCTTTTCCATTCTTCGCCATTCCGTTCCATCCACCGGTAGGCCCTTCCCACACATACACGAGCGCGCCCCAGCGATCATAGATATCCACATGCACAGTTTTCATTCCTGAATTCGTGATGAACCAGAGATCATTATTGCCGTCGCCATTTGGGGTGAACACATTCGGGATCGAGTAAGAAACATTCGTCACTTCAATGCACGTACTGTCGCTCGATGTACATCCTGCTGCATTTGTCGCTGTCAATGCAATGCAATACGATCCGACATTTGAAGCAGTTAGCGCCATGCACGGATTCTGTGAAGTGGATGTATCTGTATTATTGAAATTCCACGACCACTGCACAGCGCCTGTTGTATTATCGGTCACGCAGAGATTCCCTGCACTGAGCGAGAAAACTCCATTCACTGCATTCGTTGTGAATGAAACTATAGGTGGAGAATTCAAGATCACTGATGCAGTTCCGGTTTGTATGCAACCATTAGCATCCGTTACAGAAACTGTATAAGTAGTCGAAACAACAGGATTCACCGAATGTGATGATCCGTTTCCACCATCGGCCCACGAATAGAAATACGGACCCACGCCGCCATTTGCATTCGCAGTCACTGTTGCATTTCCACCGGGACAAATGGAATCCGGTGTCATCGTCACGTTAAGTTGTGTTGGCTGCGTCACCTGGAAGGTTTGTATTGCAGCACAACCACTCGTATCGGTTGCAGTCACTGTGTATGATCCTGCAGGCAATCCATTCGAAGTTGGCCCGGGCCCTCCGCTCGGCGACCATGTGTAACTGTACGGTGGTGATCCGCCATTGACGACCATTGAAGCTGAACCATCCGCATTACCGAAACAACTCACATTTAAAACATTTAGCGTCGACGTTATGGCGGGAGGTTCTATGATCATAAATATCTGCGTGGCATTACACCCGTTAGCATCCGTTATTGTACACGTGTATTGTCCGGCTGCAAGATTCGTTGCGGTCTGGTTATTTCCTCCCGTTGGAGACCAGAAGAAAGTGTATGGGCCGGTTCCTCCGGAAGGAATTGCAGTTGCTGTTCCGTCAAAATTTCCGTTGCATGTAATATTGGTTTGGCTTGATGCAATGGAAATCGGATTTACAGAAGTGATCACAGCAGTGTCAATGATCGAACATCCATTCGCATCAGTAATTGTTACGGTATAAGTTCCAACAGAAAGATTGAGATCAGTTGCACTCGTACTTCCATCGGTCCACAAATAAGTGTAAGGCGAACTTCCTCCACTCGGATTTGCAGTTGCACTTCCTGGACCCGTACATCCAACAGGGAAAGTGGTCATGGTATTCAGAAGCACCGGAGGATCTGTAAGCGTAAAAGTTTGAGAAGCGCTGCATCCATTTGCATCGGTCACATTCACGGTGTAAGTTCCGGCAGCTAATCCTGTTGCTGTATCATTCGTTCCTCCGGCAGGACTCCAGAGATAATTGTATGTCGGATTTCCGCCACTCGTGTAAACAATTGCAGTGCCTGTTGATTGTCCGTTGCACACCGGTGATGTTGAAGTGAAAGTCAAAGCCATCGATGGAGGTTGTGTGATCACCACAACTTCATTGTATGTGCATGGTGTTGCATCAGTAACAACACAAGTGTAAGTTCCAGGAGAAAGTCCGGAAGCAGTAGGGCCGTTTCCACCTGATGGTGACCAATTGTAAGTGTAAGGACCAGTTCCTCCCGTTGGTGTAACAGTTGCTGTTCCATCGTTGTTACCAAAACATGTTACACTATTCACAGCAGCAGTTGCAGAAAGATTCGCGGAATTTCCAACAGAAACAGTTTGTGTTGAAGCAATACATCCTCCACCAACAGTTACCGTGTAAGTTCCGGAACAAAGATTAGTTGCTGTAGCAGCGCTGCCGCCACTCGGTGACCAACTGTACGTGTAAGATCCCGCAGGAGTAGGAGTGATCGTTGCAGATCCATCGCAGTTTCCGCACGTCGCCGGATTTGAACTTGCGCTGAGCGAAATAAGATTGCTTCCGCTCGGACAAACAGAACATGTGGTTGTCTGCCAATACAACCCTGCAACGCAAAGATTGAAACAATCTCCACCGGTGTTGAGATTAAAATTGGAAGTAGTTTGCGCAGCGTTAACGGTGGTTGGAACTGAAACATAATTCCACCAGTCCCATGCAAATGTTGCAGGCGTTCCGTTCATGGTCAGCGATGTTACCGAGAATTGAATATCGCCAACGCAGATGAAAGCAGTTGCATTTGTTGTTGCACCACATACTGGCGGAAAATTCATATTGTAATTTGCAACTCCTCCACTCACTTCAATACATCCGTCATCAATGACGAGAGTTCCCTGCCACGGTTGTGTACGATTACTGTAGATCACGATGAGCGTTGCACCATCCATATCTTCTCCTGCAGTCGGTGGATTTGTAAATACGTTGCTGAGATTATAAGTTCCGTTTCCGCTGATGATAGAAGTAACATCTGCGCGATAAGTGTAAGTTCCCTGGTATCCCCAGCATTTGTCGGGGCCGCTACCGATAACTGTCAATGGAAAATTCTGTGGGCCACCGGCAGGAGGTTGTATCGTTACTGTTTGCGCAGCGCCAGTTCCGGAACCTTCCACGTACAGGTAAGCTTTTTCAATGGTATCGCAGGTTTGTAATCCGCTGATAGTGTAAGGAGCTGGTTGCGGAATTCCGATCGGTGTAAATCGTTGGCCGAGTCGCTGCGAAATAGAAATATAATTCAATCCGCATTTGGAAAGCATGAAAGTATTTCCAAGCGTGTTGTTTCCATCCTGCGTATTCTGGTGGCCACTGCTTCTTGCAGTAGAATTGGTTGCATTGTAGCCACATGCTCCGGGTACACCAGGACAGTTGGTTGCGTGCTGTGCTTTAACTGCAATTGCAGAAAAAACTAAAACGTAACTCAGAATTAATCTGGAAAAATATTTCATCGCGGAATTATTTGGTTCTGTTTTTTTTGAGAATTTATTGTTTGTCTTTTATCAGGTGAAGGAAGCCGCTCTCGTCATAGATTTTATCTGTGTAATCAACGAGGTGAGCTGTGTAATAATAAACGCCATCGCTTGCCAGGGATCCGTTCTTCGTTTTTCCATCCCATCCACCGGAAGTAGAATCCCATTCGTAGATCAACTCCCCCCAGCGATTGTAAATTTCACAGCGCAGTGATTTCATTCCTTCATTCGTGATCGTGAAAATATCATTCGTGCCATCAGCATTCGGTGTGAAAACGTTCGGGATGAAATAAGAAATGTTCGTGATCTCGATGCAGGTGTTTGTGGTGTCAAGGCATCCATATACGTTTGAAGTGGTCAGTGTGATGCAGTAAGAACCGGTATCGCCGGGAGTCAGCGTCACGCATGGATTCTGAATATTCGAAGAGCCAGTACCATTGAAATTCCATGACCAAGCCACCGAACCATTGGTAATATCTGTCGGACAAAGATCACCAGAACCTAAAATGAAATATCCGTTGATATCATTCACTGTGAAAGCTGCAACCGGTGAGGGGAGAAGTGATGCGCTTGCAATTCCAGTTGTAGTACACCCGTTCGCATCTGTTACAATTACTGTCAGCGTAGTTGAAGCTAAAAGATTGAATGTTGTTGATGCCGTATTCGCGCCGTTCGACCAGGAATAAGTATAGGGTCCTGTTCCCCCTCCACCAGATGAATTGAGAGTGACCGGTCCGCCGGCGCAGGAAGAATCGGGTGTCATCGCCACGGTTAGGAGTGTTGGCTGTGTTACCTGAACGGTTTGTGTTATAATACAACCATTGGCATCTGATGCTGTTACTGTGTAGGTTCCGGCAGCAAGATTGCTGGCAGTAGCCGCATTTCCTCCCGATGGAGTCCATGCATATACGTATGGGCCTGTTCCGCCGGAAACATTCACAGTTCCCGATCCGATCGATTGGCCGAAGCAACTTTCATTCACTGAAGTTGCAGTAGTGTTCAACGCAGTAGGTGATGTGATAGTGAAGGTTTGTGTTGCAGTACAACCTGCTGCATCAGTGATCGTACATGTATACTGGCCGGCGGCGAGATTATTCGCTGTTTGCGCATTTCCTCCTGATGGTGACCAGGAATAAGTGTAAGGACCTGTTCCGCCTGATGGAGTAGCAGTGGCGCTGCCGTTATTGCCAGCGAAACAGGAGAGATCAGTTTGTGATGCAGCAATAGTGATAGGTGTTGAACTGGTAATGGTAGCAGAATCAATGATCGTGCAGCCATTCGCATCTGTGATGGTAACGGTATAAGTTCCGGGATTCAGGTTCGGTTCTGTAGCAGCAGTTCCGCCAGATGACCAGGAGTAGGTGTAACCGGGTGTTCCGCCACCTACAGTTGCTGTTGCACTTCCCTGTCCATTGCATCCCGCAGGAACAGCAGTCATGGATAATGTGAGTGCAGGCGGTTCTGTAATGGCCAGGGTTTGTGTTATAACACAACCATTCGCATCGACCACTGTTACGGAATAATTTCCGGCAGGAAGATTGATTGCGCCCGCGCCCGATCCGCCGCTCGGTGACCACGAGTACGTGTAGGCGGGTGTTCCGCCGCTCACAGTAACACTTGCAGTTCCTGTTGCCTGGCCGTTACAAGCAGGAGATGTGTTGGAAGAAGTTGAACTGAGAGCCGCAGGTTGCGTGATCATACTCACTTGGTTAAAGGTGCACCCGTTTGCATCGGTGACTGTGCAAGTATACGTTCCCGCCGCGAGTCCACCCACAGTTGCGCCACTTCCTACGTTGGGTGTCCATGCATAAGTATAAGGTCCGGTTCCTCCGGATGGTGTAACAGTGATGGACCCATTATTTCCATTCGCGCAAGGAATATTTGTAACTGCTGCACTGCCGGATAAATTCCCATTGCTGGTGACAGTCACAACTTGAGTTGCAGTTGCACATGTTCCTGTAACAGTAACGGTATATGATCCGGGACATAATCCTGTTGCTGTTTGCGTAGTTTGTCCACCGGGTGTCCAGGAGTAAGTATAGGATCCTGCCGGTGATGGTGTAACAGTTGCGGTTCCATCGCAAGCAGAACATGTTGCTGCAGTAGAACTTCCCGTTGCAGTAATAGAAGATGCAGAAGGCGTACATGTACTACAACTCGTTTGAAAATATAATCCGGCGATACAGAAATTGTAACAATCACCGCCAGTAGAAATGTCGTAGAGTGATGAGGTTTGCCCTACAGCGAGTGTACTATTCACCTGTTCGAAATTCCACCAGTTCCAGGTTATCGGATCTGGTGTTCCATTCAGGTCAAGAGAATTCACTGCCATCTGAATATCACCGAATCCTCCGAATGCAATTACATTGGAAGCAGTTCCGCAAACTGCAGGATAAGTGAGCGTAGAAGAAGTGGCTCCTCCTCCGATAATGATTGCACCATCGCTGATGTAAATATTTCCCTGGTAAGTTTGAGTAGGATCAGAATAAATGATCATGAGTGTTGCTCCGTCCATATCATTTGCAGAACCGGAAGTGAGACTTGTCCACAAACCACTGACGTTGTATGTTCCGTTTCCGTTTACAGATGCAGAGATATCTGCACGGTAAGTATAGGATCCCACATAGCCCCAGCATTTATCCGGACCCGCACCGGAAATCGTCATCGGATAATTTGCACTTCCTAGCGGGCCGTTGACTGTTGCTGTTTGAGCGGCACCATTTCCGGAACCTTCAGCCCACAAAAAAGCTTTATCAATTGTTGCACAAGCAGGAATTCCGGAGATAACGAATGGCGCAGGTTGAGCAATTCCCGCTGGAGAAAACCGTTGTCCGAGTCGTTGAGATGCAGTTGTAAAATTCAATCCACATTCGGTATTTGAATAAATACTTCCGAGAGAACCATTACCATCCTGCGGAGTTTGGTTCGGGCCGGAGTGATTTGCATTATTGTTATTCGTATGATGATAACCGCATGCACCGGGAACGCCTGGACATCCGGTAGAAGTTTGCACCTGTGCAGGGATCTCAGCGGCCAGAAAAATACCCGCAAGAAGAATTAAAGTGTTGTAAAATTTTTTCATGGTCGATTAAATTGGGATTGTGAACATGATCTTAATTGTCTTTGATGAGATGAATGAATCCACTTTCATCATATACTTTTTCAGAATAATCAGTGAGTCGTGCAGTGAAATAATAAACACCGTCGCTTGCCGGCGAACCATTTTTTGTTTTTCCATCCCAACCACCGGAGGTGGAATTCCATTGGTAAATAAGTTCGCCCCATCGGTTATAAATGGAGCACTGTAACGATTGCATTCCAGTATTGGTTATCACGAACAGGTCGTTGTTGCCGTCACCATTCGGTGTGAATACATTCGGAATGCTGTAAGATGAATTAGTGATCTCGATGCAGGTGTTTGTTGTATCGGTACAACCAAATGAATTTTCGACAATGAGTTGCGCACAATAACTTCCGATGTTACCTGATGTTATGGTAATGCAGGGATTCTGCGAAGAAGAAGTATCAGATGTTCCGAGTAACCAGTTCCAGCTGACCACGCCGGAATTCCCGGTGAAACATAATTGTCCCGACGATCCGGTCAATTGAAAAACACCGTTGGTTGCATTCGAACTGATCGTTGCAAGCGGAAGAGGATTCACCGTTGCAGTAACAGTGCCTGTTGCTGTGCATCCGTTCAAGTCAGTAACCGTCACAGTGTAGGACGTGGTGCTGATGAGATTCACATTGATATTCTGAGTCGTTTGTCCGCCGGGTGACCAGGTGTAAAAGTAAGGGCCGGTTCCACCGGATGCACCTGAAGTAATAACAGAATTCACACCGTAACAAACAGAATTGCCGGAAGTATTCACCGCGATCTGTGTCGGCTGCGTGATCGAAAGCGGTTGTGTTGAAATACAACCATTCGCATCGGTCACCGTTACGGTATAGTTCCCGGCAGGCAGGCTGTTCGCAGTTTGGCCTGTTCCTCCTGATGGAGCCCAGTTGAAAGTATACGCCGGGGTTCCGCCGGAAACATTCAGCGTTCCCGAACCATCACTCCAGCCAAAACAACTCACGGGAACTGCACTCGTGCTGGTGATCAGTTGAGCGGGTTCCGAGATCGTCACGATCTGCACGGTTGAACATCCGTTGCTGTCAGTGATAGTACAAGTATAACTACCGCCCGGTAGTCCGGAAGCCGTTGCTGCATTTCCACCGAATGGAGCCCAGCTGTAAGAATAAATTCCTGTTCCGCCGGAAGCGGTTACCGAGGCACTTCCGTTATTATTCCCGAAACACTGAACATCGGTAAAAGTGGAAGTTGCTGTAACACCTGTAGGATTCGTAACAGAACAGGTTTGTGTTGTAGTACAACCATTGGCATCCGTGATCGTGCACGTGTAGGTTCCCTGAACGAGATTATTTTCTGTTTGTGCATTGCCACCGCTCGACCAGCTGTAAGAATAAGGCATAGTTCCTCCGGAAGGATTTGCGGTCGCTGATCCATTGGAAGAACAGCCCGCATTGACGACCGTAATCGTAGCAGCAAGAATATTGGGTTCTGTAATTGTTACTGTGGCAGTACCGGAACATCCGTTCGCATCAGTGATCATGCAAGTATAAGTGCCTGCTGTAAGACCTGAAGCTGTTGCATTTGTTCCTCCAGTCGGTGCCCATGAATAATTGTATGATGGTGTTCCTCCGAACGGACTGATAGTAGTACTTCCGTTATTTCCACCATTACACAAAACATTTGTTTGCGTACTTGTTGCAGTAATGGGAGGAGGTTGAGTTACATTAACCACCTGTAGATTTGTGCAGCCATTACTGTCGGTGATTGTGCAGGTATAAGTTCCGGAAGAAAGATTGGTTGCAGTTGCTCCATTTCCGCCGGAAGGTGCCCAACTGTAAGTGTAAACTCCGGAACCACCACTTGCGGTGACGGATGCATTTCCATTATTTCCTCCAGTGCATGTTGGCGATGCGGAAGAAGAAGTCGCGGTTAGATTTCCTGTATTCGGAACAGTGAGTGTTACAGTAGTTGCGCAACCTGTATTTGCATCAGTGATCACACAAGTGTAATTTCCGGAAGCAAGATTAATTGCTGTGGCATTTGTTCCACCTGAAGGAGTCCAATTGTAAGTGTAAGTTCCGGATCCGCCAGAAGGAACAACTGTTGCCGATCCTGTATTGGAAGCACACGAAGATGCCGTTGTGGATGTTGTTGCAGTTAATGAATTCGAAACATTGATCGTGATCTGGTCATTGACAACAATAGGACCGGAGCAACTTGTGTTGGTAACAGTTGCAGTGTAAGTAGTAGTTGCAGTCGGACACACGTTCACAGTGTTCGTTGTTCCGATCACACCGCTTGGTCCTGTCCACGAAACAGAATAATTCGGTGCGCCCGCCGGCATAAATCGTTGTCCGTCATTAGTCGCGGTCCATTGTGTAGGATAATTTCTTCCCGGAACAAAAAATGCATTTGTACCTGTTGCGTTCTGTATTCCTTCTATTGCTGCTCCTCCATTCCAGGTTGTGCAAACCGGTTTATCCTGGCAATAGACATCGATGATGTTGGTAGTTTCGTGAAGCACAACTTCAGAAGTAGCGATGAGGTTGTTGCATTGATACATCGCAACATCATTCCAGCTCACCACAAATTCGCGACAAGGAGCAGAACCATAAACCTGCCAGTTAACATCGGTGGCGGAATTGGCAGTAGCAACTGAAGGATCAATATCGTGCCACGGACACATGATGCTGTTCATCGGATCTGCATTCGAAGGAATCGCAGCGCCAATGGGCCATTGGCAATAACCACTCGCCTGAGTAAGATCGAAAGTGATGATTGCGTTTGAACCGATGACGATCGAGTTATAAGTGTTTCCGAAAAATTCAAAACAGAATGGAAGAGCAATTGTTCCGGACCAGGTATCATCAATATTGATGAGTACAGAATTTCCGCCAGTGTACGGATATGGATTATAAGCAATAGGATTCACCGTGTATGAAGTTGTTCCTACAGAACCCTGGACACTTGCATTGAGATTTACACATTGGCCGGAGCAGATACTCTGATCAGGCCCGGCGTCAACTGCAGGACATGCAGACGCCTGTGCGCGTGTCGTACGCGGGGAAAACAGAAAAATCAAAAAGAAAGAAAATAAGGATAAGAAATGTAGCCCTTTTTTCATTGGAGTTCAATACACAGGTTTGCCAGCGACAAGATAGAAAAAAACAGGTTATCAGGCAATGTGTAAATGGACGATTTATTGAACATTTTCATTGCGAAAAGAGTGGGTTTTCATTCACTATGGTTTAATAACTGTGGATGAAGTGGGGGAAACTTCTGCCCGAAACGAAGTAAATTTGTTTATGACTCAATTCCCATTGAAGATTTTCCGGTTTTTCATTCGCGCCGGAATATTTTTTATTACGTTCAGTTTTCTGCTTGTGCTGGTTCTCCGATGGCTCCCCGTTTCCTATACACCGCTCATGTTCATCCGGCTTTGCCAGCACAATGAAAAGGAAAAAAAGATCGATCATCAATGGGTGGGGTTCAAAAGTATTCCGGACAATCTCGAGCTTGCAGTGGTGTGTTGCGAAGACCAGCGTTTTCTTCTTCATCACGGATTTGATCTCGAAGAAATAGAACGCGCAAGTAAGGAAGCAGAAGATGGCGGAAGAACGCGAGGGGCCAGCACTATCAGTCAGCAAACGGCGAAAAATGTTTTTCTCTGGCCCAGCAGCACGTATGTGCGTAAAGGATTTGAAGTATGGTTCACACTGCTGATAGAATTTTTATGGGGCAAAAAAAGGATCATGGAAGTTTACCTGAATTCGATCGAATTCGGAAACGGAATTTACGGATGCGGGTCGGCCGCAGAGCATTTTTTTCATAAGGATGTTTCCCTTCTGTCCAATGCCGAAGCGGCGCGGCTTGCCGTGGTACTTCCTAATCCTCTCGGGATGAAAGCAGATGCTGCAAGTGGAATTGTTATTAATCGAATGACATGGGCACTCGGGCAAATGAAGAATTACGGAAATAAAATTGATTTTGACAAAGGCGGATCTCCATTGGAAAATACAACCGGCACCAAGTGAAAAAAATCAGTTTCATATCGGCTATCATCATTCTTTCCACGGGATGCAATAGTTTTTTTCACGAGCGCTATTCATCGCTGAAAAAAATTCCTGCTCACGGCATTCCCAGTGAAGAAAAATGTGCAGCCATCAGAAAAAATGATCCGGATACTCAAGCCGCTTTAGTGGCCGCACAAAATGAAAATTTATACGCGAATGAAATTGTACTTCCGGCTAAGCCCGCCTGTTTTTCCGGGAACGATTCCATTTCTCATTTAATGCGCGGAGAAAAAAAAATTTCCTCTTTCCTGCATGCAGGCGTGCTCAGAAAAAATTTTCCATTCAAAAAGAATTTTCGCAAGGGAGATCCGCCCAATGACCATTCCGCAATTATTATTCTGGGCATGATCATCGTCGGACTTTTCCTGATGGGATACGGTGGTGGAATACTGGTCGTGGGAATTCTCGCGCCGAGCGCATTGCTTATCCTGCTCGGCGCTGCAATGCTTTTTCTCGGGATCATTCCTTTCCTGGGTTTGATCTCAATGATTGCCGGTGATCCGTATAAAGACGGGCCGAAAAAATTCCAGGAAAAAAAACGCTGATCATTTTTTCCGGATGATGAGCAAACCATCGCGCACCGGAAGTAAAACCTGTTCTGCTTTTTTTTCGTTCAGCGCTATTGCTGCAAATTTTCTGACGCCTTCCGTTTCTATGTCTTTTTCATTTTCATCAATGACCTTTCCACTCCAGAGCATGTTATCGGCTATGATGATGCCGCCGCTTTTCATTTTTGGAAAAATAATTTCCCAGTAAGCCGGATAATTTTCTTTGTCAGCATCAATGAACGCAAGATCGATCGGGTCTTTGATCTCTTTGAGAATAGTCAGCGCATTGCCATAACGCATTTCTATTTTTTTTCCGTGAATTGATCCTTCAAAAAATGGCTGTACTAATGGTTTCAATTCTTCATTGATATCGATCGTGATCAGTTTTCCTTCTGCGGGCAATCCTTCCGCAAGGCAAAGCGCAGAATAACCGGTGAACGTTCCTACTTCAACGATAAGCGAAGGATTACACATTTTCGAGATCATGCTGAGCAAACGTCCCTGCAGATGTCCCGACAGCATTCGGGGCATGTATGTTTTCAGATGTGTTTCCCGGGAAAGCCGCCTGAGTAATTCACTTTCTGCTGTAGTTTTCTCAATGGAATATTCTTCAATTTTCGGATCAATAAAATTCATCTTAAATGTTTTTTCAAAGGTAACATCCCGTGGAAAAAAACGTAAAAACTGCTACAATGTCAGTCCTTCTTAACTTTCTTGTGTTCAAAAGTTGAGAATTTGTTAATAAGCGCGCTATTCCGATTTGTTCAATTTAGCCTGATTATGAGAAAGCTCCGATTTCTGCTCGTTGCATTGGTTTTCTGTGCCAGTCATTTATTGGCGCAGAAGAAAGATAAAGCGACGGAGAAGAAAGAGGAAAAATGGCTGGAGACCGCAGAATATTTTTACGAAGAAGGAAATTATCTCCGCGCGTTGCCGTATTACAAATTATTGTCGGACGCCCATACTGATGATGCGTATTTCCATTACCAGTTGGGAATTTGTTACCTGTACAAAGGAGACGAAAAAGAAAAATCGATCACCAATCTTGAATCTGCAAAACAACTGGACAATACATTACCGCGGATTGATTATTATTTAGGCCGTGCTTATCATCTGAATTATCGTTTCGATGACGCCATCAATGAATTCAATCTCTCCATGCAGAATGATGAACTCAATGACAAGGATAAAAAAGAACTCAACCAGTATATCGGCTATTGCGAAAGTGCAAAAAAACTCATGCAGGATACTGCCGATGTGGAATTGAAAAATATCGGCGACCCGATCAATACTGCGAATTCAGAATATGTTCCGGTGATCTCTATTGATGAATCGAATCTTATTTTCACTTACCGTGGGGAAAGAAGTACGGGCGGACTCGAGGATGCAAAATTCAGATCAGATACTACCGGCGATTATTATGAAGACATCATGTATTCCATGCGCGTGGGCGATCGCTGGCTCGACCCGGAACCGATCAGTAATAACATCAACACAAAAGGACACGATGCAAGTATTGCGTTGTCGAATGACGGGCAAATACTTTTCATTTTTAAAAGCAATTCAAAAGACGGCGGCGATATTTACATGAGCACACTCAACGGTGATAATTGGTCAACGCCTGAAAGATTAGGGCCGACCATCAACACCGATAAATATTGGGAAGGAAGTTGTTCGCTTTCCAGTGACGGGCAAATTCTGTATTTCGCTTCTGATCGTCCCGGCGGATTAGGTGGAAGAGATATTTATTATTCCAATAAGCAGAGCGACGGATCATGGGGGCCTGCGATCAACATGGGACCCACTATCAACACGCCTTACAATGATGATGCGCCTTTCATTCATCCTGATGGCATCAATTTATTTTTCAGTTCCGAAGGACACAACAGTATGGGAGGGTATGATCTTTTTTATTCCACTTTCAAAGATGGCCAATGGGGAGATCCTGTGAATCTCGGTTACCCGGTGAATACTCCTTCGAACGAAAGATATTACACACTTTCTGCTGACGGAGCAACGGGTTATTATTCTTCAGATATGAAAGGCGGATATGGCCAGCAGGATATTTATACGGTGAGTCCGGGATTCCAGGGAGAGCCGCCGATACTCGCACTTGTTGTTGGTTTTGTTACGAAAGACGGAGCGCCGACTGATGCAAATATCAACGTCACTGATTCTACCACTGGGAAAGTGTATGGAAATTATCATTCCAATTCAATGAGCGGAAAATATCTTATTGCCCTCAAACCCGGAAATACTTATAAAGTTGCGATCGAAGTAGAAGGTGCTGATCCTTATTTCGAATATGTGAATGTGAAAGGGCTCGATACGTATGTGCAGGTGAATAAAGATTACAATTTCACCACAATGAAAACTGATTCGGGAACAACAGTTACTCCCGCAGTTGAAGATTCAAATGATGTGTTGCAGAAAAAGATAGATACGCAATTAAAAGAGATCCGTGCAGAGCAGAATGACCAGGTGTATGAACAGCGCATTTACAAACAGGTGCTGAAAAAACACGGAACAGATTATGATTCTACAATGAATTATGTAGTTGAACTCGGCACGTATGAGAACGCAAAAGATTTTGATTCATCAAAAGTTGCTGATATGGGGCCGATCACACGAACCGTTACCGCCGATGGATACGTGCGTTATTCGGTGGGGCCATTCAAAAATCTGATCGACGCTGAGCTTTACCGATCGCGATTGACTTCACACGATTCCACCATCGCATCAAATTCGGAAGTGGTGATTTACAAGAATGGAAAACGTTCTACTATTCCTTCTTACTACCGCAATGATTATAAAAGATCGGGTTACACGCCGCGCACGGATACGCGCGTTGTGATGAGCAAAAAAGGAACGCTCAATACAACTATTGGCAGCGATTACGGTTATGATAAAATTGTGAATGACTACGGAACATTCCAGGCCGACGGACTCGAATATAAACTTGAAATAAAAAATCCGAACGACACAACTTTTTTCGCCAAGCATGGAAAAATAGAACGCAAGCAATACCCGGATGGAACTGTGCGCTATTATCTCGGCCCGTGGAAAACACTGAAGGAAGCGGAAGATTTCAGGAACAATCTTATCAGCAGCGATTCTACTGCGGCAAAATCTCTTATCACTGTTTTCTATTTCGGCCAGCGTAAAACCGTTCCGGATTTCTTCAATAATCTTCCCTGCAATAACAACCCCGTCGATCTTACCGCATTTAAAAATAAATCACTCAACGATACAGCAGTCTATCATAAATTTCTCGGGCTCGCAGGAAATTATTGTCGCCCGGGATTGACCTACACTGTGCAGATCGGCGCTTATCATCACCCGCAGAATTTCAAATATTCTCAACTGGATAAATTCGGCCCGGCAACTATTAAAGATTATCCCGACACACTCACTCGCTTCACTATGAAAACTTTCGATACCGTGCGTGATGCAGAAATTTTCCGGCAGCAATGCATTCGCCTTGGAATTAAAGATGCGTGGATCACCGTGACTTACAAAGGAGAAAGATTCACACTCGAGCAACTGATAGCAAAAGATTTCTACGGCCAGCGGATCGATTAGATTTTTGATTTTTTTTTCTTCTTCGCTTCTGTCTACTGTCTACTGCCTACATATAAATATCTCTCCTGATAATTTCCATCATGTTCTGCGGATTCTTCGTCACTTCAAAACCGAATTGCGTGTAGAGCGTGTGTGCATCGCGCGTGGCGAGCGTGAATCTTCGTAATCCTTGCAGATCGGGATGATCTATGATGAATTTCATCATCGCCTTACCGATTCCTTTTCCGCGGTAATTTTCATTCACGATCACATCGCACAGGTACGCATACGTCGCCTTGTCTGTGATCACGCGCGCGAATGCAATTTGTTTTTCTCCTTGATAAACATTGAAGTTGATTCCGCTTTGAATTGCTTTTTCTAAAAGAGTACGGGGAATATTTTTGCACCAGTAACTGTTCGACAGTTCATGATGAATAAAATTCATATCAACTTTTTCTGTTGAATCATTGATGATGAATTCTCCGAAAACAATTTCCATACTTATTCTTTCACGTGAAATTTATGCATGGCGCGGTGAATGACAGGAGCGAGGAGAACGCCAACTGTTGTGAGAAAAGCTACACCGCTGAAGATAGCGTAGAACGAAGCGAAAATTTTTGCTGTTTCATTTTTCATCGGATCTATTGGCCCCATTCCGGTTAAGATCATTGACGCGTTCAGTAATGAATCAACCCAACCCAGTGAATTGAAAAAATGATAACCAAGTACGCCGATCATCAGCGAAATGAAAAGCAACAGCATCGCAAGCATGAAACTACCTATGAGCCGCTTCGTGAATTCTTTTTTTGTCGCTAATGGTTTGTGTTTGCTTTCGTACATGATCAGAGGTTGTCGGTTAATGCAATGAGATCCCCATAGGGAGAAATAGCAATGCGGGTGATCTTGTGTAATCCGTTGGTGGCGAAATCGTGTTCGAGTTTCCAGACTCCGGAATTGAACATCGTGCTGTAGAGTTTTGTTCCTTGCGCTGAGAAGATCCGCCCGTTTTTATCAATGGCAAAATCCTGACTGCCCTTAGGAAGTATGATCGCCGGAGCCAGAGAATCATTGTGTACACCCGTATTTGTCAATCCAGTGACCCAACAATTGCCACTGGTATCTGTTTTGGTGTAAAACATAATATCACCGTAAACACCGAAAGAACGGCCGATGCTCTCATCAACTTTTATTGTTTTCCCGCTGTTCAGATAACCAATGTAAAGTGTCATCGGTTCCGGAAGATCAGCAATGAAAACGGTGTTAGCGTCAAGCCATCTGTAATAAGCAACACCTTTCAGATCGGGAAAAAGAATTTCTGTTTTAGGATGAACGACATCTGCTTTTGTTTCATCGTAGCTCCATAATCTTTGTGTTGAATCTTGTTCTACCACAACAGCAGTCATGAAATGTGTTCCCGGAATAAACATCGGAGAATATTCGCTGACGTTAGTACTCGTGACGCGTGAAGTTCCGTTGGAGTTGTGACAATAAATATCCGTTTCACCACTGTCACGAACGGATGTCCAGAAAATATTTTCTTCATCAGAGGAAAACCACGGTTGATTATCATAGCCGGGGCGATTTGTGATATTCTTTCCATTGGTGAATGTCCCTAATGCAGCTTCTCCATACGTATCGAACACCCAGATATCCGTTTCCGGCATCTGCGCAATGAGTTCGGAGAACGGAAGGAGGAGAATGTAGAAGAAGAGGAATTTTTTCATTTAGCACAATGCTTTTTGACGTGTTCTTCTTTATGCGGAAAATAAATTGGAATAGGCATGAGCCAAAATTAGCAAAGAAGAAGATGCGAACACAAGATGGTATTTTCAGGTAGTGGGTCAGTTTGAAAATTCTTAGTGCCTTAGCGTCTTTGCGGTTTAATAAAAGAATGGTTTAGGAACCGTCCTTCAATTCTTCAGGGCAAGCTCCGGCGCGAAGTTGAATCGGAAAAGAGCAAACTGAGCCACTACCTATTTTTCACCAATGAAAGATCAGCAATTGCGTTTGACCTGTTAAATCATGGAATATTCCAGATGTGAGTGGTCTTTTTGTTTTTCGTAAATTAGATTCATGCGAAGAGCATTACCATTTTTTTTGTTGTGCCTTTTTTTTGCTACTTGTAAAAGAGATACCGACACTGCGCCGCCGGATATTTCAGTAGTGACTCCTTATGACATGCAGCAATTCAATGTGTTCGATACTATTCATGTTCACTTCACGGCGCACGATGAAACGCAACTCACAAATTACAATGTGAAACTCGAAGATGCGAATAACATTTCTGTGATTCCCGGAGTTTCGGGAACGCTCACCGGAATGAGTGCCGATATTTCATTCGATTACCCGATCAGCGAAATCCGTCTCACATCCGGAACTTATTATCTCGTGATAGAAGTGAGCGATGGAACCAATCTGAAAAGGATTTTCCGGAATATTTACGTTACCGAAGTTCCGAGAAAACTGAAAGGCGCTTGCGTGGTGATCTCGCCTTCTGCAAATTATTTCGAGGTGAATTCCATTGACACTGCAATGATCAACGTGGCAAATATTTCCGGATTCTATTATGGTTTCACCGATATGTTTGTCAATTCTTACTGGCAGCAGGCCGTTGTGGAAGGAAATGATCTGGGTTATGTAAACGGTTATTCATTGGGAACAATAAATGCATTCAATTATTATTCTTCCGGCGCTGCTTCACCGGTGTGGGGCGGTATCTGTTCAACAGGCCAACGCTATTGGGTAACGATGCCCGGTTCAGGAATGATCAGGAGTTTTGACGAGACCGGCCTTACCAAAGCGCAGGGTGCAACGGATGCCGGTTATTATGCACTGAAAATTTTCAATGTTGGTTCGCGCGTGTTTACCGAGCAGAGAAATGTTACTACGTTCGATTCGAAGATCGTGGTGTATAATACTTCCGGCGTCGGATTGCAGGAATCACCGATGAATCTCGATGTGGTTTCTTTTTTTGAAAAAGACGCTGATAATATTTATACACTTGGAAACTGGGCCGGGCAGGGGCATCTTTTTATTTACGATTATAATTCCAATGGATTCTGGGAACCGGTTTCGCTTGCAGCCGGCGCAACAATTACCTGCGCTGCACAGATCGACAACACTACTTTGCTGATCGCTATGAGCAACAGCGTTGTTTATAAATTCACTTATTCTCCTGTAGGATTGCTCACATGGAAAGCGGGCGTCTATCCTTCGCTGGTGGAATACGATCAGCCCGACGATGCTGTTTTCTGGACGGAAGGAAGTGCGCTGAAAAAATATTCTTTTTCTACCGCGGCGCTGTTGCGCACGTATACGTCTTCTTCCAATATTCTTGATCTGAGTTTGTGGTACAATCGGTGAGCTTTGAGTTATACCAATACTTAGCTCAGAAATTTCCAATGGGCATCTCTAATAACTTCGAACTGCTGCGTTGGGCTGCGTCCTCAAAATCCTCATTTACGAATAGTAAATTCCGGTTTTTCGGACTTGCCCGCCTTGCATTTCTGTGTTTTTAGAGATGCCCCAATTTAATTTTGGAGTTTGGATTTTATTTTTTTTCTCTTTTCTCGCTCTGTGCATATTTTCTTTTCAATTTTCGCTCATACTTTTCGGATTGGTGTTTTGTCATAATACCTCCGCCGAATAACAGTTCATTATTCCAGGTCATGAAAGGTATTGCTCCAGAAATTGTTTTCACGGAATCTGGAATTCGGAAGCAAAAAGTTTGAACAGAATCCCCGGCGATTCCCAGCAGTAAAGCACTGTTGGTTGGAAATGAATCAGAAGGATAATCAGAAATAATGCAGGCGACTGAACCATCAAGTGAATATGTGCCCTGATAAAAACGAGCGATTTTTTTTCTGCATGCATCGGTCGAATCACTACTGTATTTGTAGTGACAATTGTTCAAAGCATGTCTTATTTTCTTAGGAAATGCGCCGAAATCATTCACGACCGGCTGTTGATTCCATGAATTAGTGAAATCAAAATAAATTTTTGCTGATGCAATATTTGTTTTCCTGTAATGCGTGCAGGAAAACAGAAAAATCAGAAGAAATGGAATAATTCGCTTCAGCATTAACATTCAGACGCAACTAAACGAATATAGTTGGCTCAATAGCCAAAAATCTTAACCCAGAATCTGTCTGAATCTGTAATCTGTATTCTCCGTAGAAAATCCGTAATCCTCCCGCCAAATAACTATCCTTCCTCAATTACAACTCCCATCGCGCAGAATTTTTCGATGCGGTTTTTTACTAACGTTTTTGCATCCGGCATTTTCAGTTCGGCCACCTGTTTCAGAATTTCTGTTTTTACTGTTGCAAAAATTTCATCCCAGTTCACGTGTGCGCCACCTACAGGTTCTTTGATCACTCCGTCAATAAGATGTTGTCCGAGCATATCTTTCGCAGTGAGTTTCATCGCAACAGCAGCTTTTTCTTTTTCATTGGAACTTCTCCACAAAATGGTCGAGCAGTTTTCGGGAGAGATCACCGAGTACCAGGAATTTTCCAGCATCAGCACTTTATCACCCACACCTATTCCCAATGCACCGCCCGATGCGCCTTCACCGATGATGATGCAGATGACGGGAACAGTGAGCTTCGACATTTCTAAAAGATTTCTCGCGATCGCTTCGCCTTGTCCACGCTCTTCCGCTTCGATTCCGGGATAAGCGCCGGGAGTATCGATGAGCGTGACGATCGGTTTGTTGAATTTCTCAGCGAGTTTCATCAGGCGCAATGCTTTGCGGTATCCTTCGGGATTCGGCATTCCGAAATTATGAAACTGGCGCAGCTTTGTATTTCTTCCTTTCTGCTGGCCAATGAACATGATGGTTTCTCCATCCACTTGTCCGAATCCGCCCACCATCGCTTTGTCATCTTTCACCGTGCGGTCGCCGTGCAGTTCGATGAACGTATCGCCGCATAAACTTTTGATGTAGTCGAGCGTGTACGGGCGATCGGGGTGACGCGATACCTGCACGCATTGCCATGGCGTAAGATTGCTGTATAATTCTTTGCGCTTCAGTTGAATTTTTTCATCAACCTCGGCGAGTGATTTGGAAACATCCACTTTGCTTTTTTCGGCGGTGGAGATTATTTTTTCACGAAGCTCATCAAGCTCTTCGAGTGGTTTCTCAAAATCAAGATAGTTCATTCCGGGAGTAATATTGATTGGCGACAAAAATACAGAATACTGGGACTGGAAAGTTACTGTTTCGACGAAGGGGTGGAATACGACAATATCATTGGGAAAATGGGTATATTTCGGGGGGGAATAAAGCTGCTTTTATCAGATATTCAGTGAAATTATGTTGTTGGTCAGAATGTTCTGTGTTTCGTTTTGCTTGATTCTGTTCGGGGGTTTTTCGGTCAGAACCATTTCCGTTTCCAAAACCCATATTTCTTCAGCAGATACTATGAAATTGATTCAGGGTAGTTGGGAATTCGACTGCATAATGATCCTGAATAAAAAGCATTCAAAAGAGAAAAATTATTTTGCCACAAATCTGGAAATTGATTCAAACCAATTTATTATGAATCTAAGCGAAGCAGCTGAAGGGGGAAATATTGTCGAAAAGGATAATAAATTACTTTTTGTATTCTGGAACGATTGTCTAAAATACAAAACCGCAAATTGGTGTAGTGATATGGAAATTTACGAATGTAACAATGAAGAATTGATTCTATTAAAAAGGCAAACTAGTGCCGAATTCTATTTTGATAAGCAAAAGGGGCTATGCGATGTGCTTTTTGTTTACAAGAGAAAACATAAATAAATTTTGCATCAGAATTGAAATGATCTCCTTCCCCAACTCCAAAATAAATCTCGGCCTCAATATCGTCGAAAAACGCCCCGACGGATTTCACAACATCGAGACGGTTTTCTATCCGGTAGGGTGGAAGGATATTATCGAGATCACCCCTTCCAAAGCAACCGAACTGAAGATCACGGGGAACCCGGTGGAAGGAAAGTTGAACGAAAATCTCTGTATGCGTGCGTATGAGTTGTTGAAAAAAGATCATAGGATTCCTCCCGTAAAAATTCATCTGCATAAAAATATTCCAAGTGGGGCCGGATTAGGCGGCGGTTCTTCCGATGCAGTTTCTGTTCTGAAAATGCTCAATGAAATTTATGATCTGAATTTGTCGTGGGGAGAATTGCATCATTACGCAAAACAACTCGGATCGGATTGCAGTTTTTTTGTTACCAATAAACCGGTATTTGCGCAGGGAAAAGGAGATGATCTCGAAGGAATTCAATTTTCTATGAAAGCCCGCCCGGGCGAAGCGGTCGGACGGGGAAAATTCATTGTCATTGTCCATCCTCCCGCGCACGTGAGTACGGCGGAAGCGTATGCCGGCATGACTCCGCGCAAGAGTGAAATTTCTCCTGCAAAAATTATCACTGAAATGCCGATCGAAAAGTGGAAGGATGTACTCGTGAATGATTTCGAAAAAACTATTTTTAAGAAATATCCTGAAATAGAAAAACTGAAAATGCGTTTGTATGAAAAAGGCGCCATCTATGCATCTATGAGTGGAAGCGGCTCTGCTGTTTTCGGGATATCCGAAAAAGAAATTGCAACGGAAATATTTTCAGGGTACAATTGCTGGAGTGGCAGTTGTGATTTCTGATCACATATCCTCACGAAACTCCCAACTATTGTTAAGAATCGCTCAATTGAAAAATAGTATTTTGGTGCCAAATCAAACTTGCTAACTTTAGACAAGATGATTGGCCAGATCACGAAATACTGATTGCTAAAACACTCAACCTGCAAATAATCAGCAAATGAACAACACTTCGTATTTTTCGGTCATTCGTATTTCGTAATTCGTCCGTTTCGTAGTTCGTACAATAGTTTATGTTTAGAAAGATCTCCTACTGGCTTGGATTTACCGTAATGCGATGGCAACTGATCGCGACGCTCCTCTGCGTTTGGGCCATTTACGGATTCACTGATGAGCATTTCAAGATTTACGACAACAGCGATCAATCATTACTTATCCTCCATGCATTTCTTCCTGTGCTCGCGCGCGCGCTCCTGCTCGTACTCGGTTTCAGTGTGCTCACTTCGCTCTGTTCCTACCTCTGGTTTATTTTCCGCTATCGTTCAAAAAAAGTTTCCGTTACTCTGAAATTCGGCGATGGCCAACAGGCACTCGCAGGAATGGTTCCGTACCGGTTGACGGTAAAAGGGATTTTTCGTCCGCTGCTCGGCACGGTCCGCGGCAAACTTGTTTTTACAGGAATGAAACTTTCTTCCCCGGTATTGCTTGATGAAAATAATTTTCCGAAAGGAAGTATTCTCCGCCAATCCATTTCCGGCAAAGGGGAAACCATGCTGCATGATCGTGGAATTTATGACGTGGAGGAAATTCATCTCCAGTTCTTCGATGCACTCCGCATCATCATGCTTCCTTTTTCCATTCATGTTTCGAATCAATTCTATACACTTCCGCAGAAACAGGAAGAGAAACTCATCAAGGCAAATCCGAATACCACCGAAGAACAGTTGCAGCGTATTGAAATTCCGAAACGTGTAGAAGGAGAATACCTCAACTATAAAGATTTTGAAACCGGTGATGATGTGCGCAGGATCGTATGGAAAATTTACGCGCGCAGTAAAGAACTCGTTGTGCGCATTCCGGAAACAATGGATCCTTATGCATCGCATCTTTATTTCTATGCAAGTTTTTTCCGCGCAGATCGCGATGTGAGCGAAGAAGTTTTTGAAACAGAATTGCTCAATGGTTACAAAGACCGTCTGCGGAATATCCTGGATTCACTTCAGTTGAACGGATTTGAAGTGCGCATGCCTCACGACCAGGAAACACCGAAACTCGCCGGCGTAGGAGATAAGAAAAATGATCTCTTCCATATCACCGCTGCGCATTGGCAGAAAGACAAACGCCCCGTAGAATTTGTTGAACCGCGCAAAGCTGCTTTTGTGTGCGTGTCCTCGCTCGTGCCTGCGCAGGATGTGGCGCGTGCGATGGACAACCTGCCGATGTATGTTCCGGTTGTAGCTATAAAACTTTCCGATGGAATTCCTTCCGTGTTCCGTTTTCGTTTTAAAAATATTTTTTTCAAACCCGAACCGCAACCCGCTGATTCACTCCGCAGCCGCTGGTTGCTTTCTCCTATGAGAGCACGATTGAAAAAAAACGAACGCGAATTACAGTCACTTTTCAACCGGAGAGGAAATGCTTTTTTAATTGATGTGAACGGAAAATGAGCGAGGAGATCCATACACGGAAAACGATCCTGCAGCTTTTGTTCCGGCTGCTCTTCGAGGTGGCGCCTACCATTTTCATCAGCTACGTTACGCTCGGTTATATCAATAATTATTTCACAGCGCTCGAAACTTCTGTTGCCACACAAGCCATCTGGCTCGCCGCCGGACTTGTTATTTCATTCGTACTTTATTTTTATCGCGCCCGCATTGCAGTTACGATTATTCTTCTTTTGCTTGCTAATTGGATCGTCGCAAAAATAATTTCAAAAACTCCGGGAGAATTCGATCTTTTCAAACGCGAAGTTCAGTACCAGATATTTTCAACTTTATTTTTCATCGGCTGGGCTTTCGGGTTACTTCTTTCGAGATGGAGATTTGCTTTCATCGCCATTGCCATCGGACTCGGAATTACTACGATCAGTTCCATCGGGCAGAATATGGACATGACCGTTCCCGATGGAAAAACATTCGACGACGTTTTAAAATCATACATCTTCGATCACCTCTTCGCTTTATTTGCTTACGTGATGTTCATGCTTTTCATTTCACCTGTACTGGTGGAAATTCCTGATACCGGTTTAAAGAGAAGCGGAAGAATTGTGATGCGTGCGATCGCGTTCATGGCGCTGATGTTCGCCATTTTTATTTTCACAATGAATATCACCACATCGAATCCGCTGAAAGCCGTTGAAAAAATTCTCGAGTCAAGAGGAGGAATTGGCCCGCATCCTCCTGATAACGGCGATAAAAAAAATCCGTACGATGAAAATAACGGACTGCTCGAGCGCGGTGATAAAGGACAGAAACCAAATAAAGACGGAAAAGGCGGACAGGGCGGGAACAAGCCGGATGATAATGGTGATGGTGGTTACAAGATGAAGGACACGATGAAGATGAGTGATAAAATGAGCCAGGCCGATTTCGTGATGTTCTGTGCTAAGATCAAAAATTATTTTCCCGACGGAACTCCCAAACCTTTATACTTCGTTTATCACTACCTCACCAAATACGATCCGCATTCCGAAAGTTTTATCCGCGACACTGCGATGCCTTACTTCGATGAGATGCGCGTGGATCCTTCCACTTTGCCAATGTATCGTTCGAGAACAGATAGTTCGGTGATAAAAAATTCGCTCGCAACGAAAGAAAGAAAAACAGTGGAGTCGGAAGTTTACGTTTCTTCCAACACGTGGAAACATGCATTACTAGGTCCGTCCGGAACGTATTCGGTGCAGACCATTCCGGTCGATTGCACTTACAAAAATATGTTTCGCAATGCATACAAGGTTCGCTCTTATGTTTCTGATCTGAACAATGCGTATTTCGTTTACAATCCTTCCGCCAATCCGCAACTCGAAGATTACCAGCAGGAGCGTTTTAACGAACTGAGAAAAGTAACTGATTATTTTTCTGCCGATAAAAAACTTTACAATTACTACACCGACATGCCTACGGGCGTGCTTTACGATTCCATTCGCGCGCTCGCACAACGCATCACGAAGAATGCAACAACTCCGGTCGACAAAGTGATAGCAGTACGCGATTATTTTTTACAGCGCGATGAGAATGGAAAAAGGATCTATCGCTATTCACTCGATGCCGGTGTTCCGAGCGATCCGAATATTCCGAATGCATCGATGCTCAGGAATTTTCTTTTTAAAACACACACGGGCTATTGCACGTATTACGCAGGCGCTTCACTTTTCCTTTTGCGTTCTGTTGGAGTTCCCGCGCGATTCACAACGGGATTTGCAACGATCGATCGAAGCGATAAGAATAAAGGATGGTATTGGTTTTACGCGAGCCAGGCGCATGCGTGGACACAGGTTTATTTTCCGGGATACGGCTGGCTTGATTTTGATATGACGATCGGTAATGAAGATCAGAAAGAAGCGCCGAAGCCCGACGGAACTCCCCCGCTTCCTCCACCGGAACCGTGGCTCGTCATAGAAGGGAAAGCTGAAACAGATCCCGATCCGAAAACAAAACATCTCAGCGTTTCATTTGATAAAATTATTTTTTTCAACGATGAATATCATTTGAATCGCTCGTTCACGCGTGATGTGGATGCAACAGTTTGTCGTGTGATGTATGGAAAAAAAGATACTACACTCGCAGCAATTCATGCAGGAGATTCCATTTTCGTTGTGTCGTATGACGATGCGGCAAAAAAGGTTCCTCAGCCAATAACCGGTATGAAGATCGAAGACCAGGTGGAAAAATTTCCGGTTCCTGTTATTGCCGATGAAATACATAAGCAGCCGAAGGAAAAACCAAAGGAAAAAGAAGAGATCGATAAGAAGAATGGAAAAGCAAATGCAAAACCCATAACGTGGATGCAGATCATCGTGCGCATGCTCATCATCGTCGCAGCAGTAACCGTTTTCACATTTCTCCTCCCGTTATTCTGGATGTGGATACTTTTTGTGCGGATGAAATTATCTTCGGCGGCGAAGAAAAAAGCAGACCGCGCTTATCGTCTTGCGCTTTATCATTATCACATGAGCGGAACGGAGATCGCCAATGAAACTCCGCTGGAGTACGCCACCATAAAATCAGATCCGGTTTTCAGAAACGGGTTCGGAAATTTCATGAACGTTTATCTGCGGCTGAAATATTCCGGTGGACAAATGATGAATGGTGATGAGCAGATCATCCGCAATTTCGCTTCATCCATTCTCTCATCTGCAAGAAAAGCAAAAGGATTTTTCTCAATTCTCATCAGTTACACAAACATTTCCCGCGCAAATCGTTTTTTCAGAAGACCGTTGGAAGCAGACCAAAATAAAAACAAAGAACATGACGGACCACTTAGCGCCGACAACCGGCCCCAATAAAATTCCGCTGCTTATTGATAACATCAGTAAGATCATCCGCGGAAAAGAAAAAGAAATAAAATTTGTGATCACTGCGCTTCTTTCGCGCGGGCACATCCTGCTCGAAGACAATCCGGGCGCAGGAAAAACTGTTCTTGCAAAAACGCTTGCGCAATCCATTTCCGGCGGGCTCGACGAAGCGCCGGTGGAAGTGACAGGAACAGTTGCTTTCCGCAGGATTCAATTCACGCCCGATCTTCTCCCGATGGATCTGATCGGTTCACATATTTTCGATGATTCGAAAAAAGAATTCATTTTCAAAAAAGGTCCGCTCTTCACGAATATTCTTCTTGCGGATGAGATCAATCGCGCATCACCTAAAGTTCAGAGCGCGTTGCTCGAGTGCATGGCAGAGAACCAGATCTCCGTTGGAGATCGCACCTGGCATCTCGATAAATTATTTTTCGCGATCGCAACGCAGAACCCTATCGAGATGGAAGGAACGTATCCGCTTCCTGCTGCACAGCTCGATCGTTTCTACATGAAAATTTCTTTCGGTTATGTAACAGAAGATGTGGAACTCGACATTTATAATAATTACATCGCTATCGGCGACATCAAAGCGAATGTGAAGCAAGTTCTTTCTTATCACGATGTGGTGGAATTGCAGAAACAGTCGGAAGCAATTTTTGTTCATCCTGAACTTGTGAAAGCCGTGGTGAGCATCGCGCAGAATACGCGCCGTCACCCTGAGATCGCGCTCGGTTGTTCAACGCGTGGAGGAATCACTTTCATAAAATGTTTAAAATCGTGGGCGCTGGTGAACGGAAGAAATTATGTGATTGAAGATGATATCCGCGCCATTTCACGCCCTGTGCTTCATCACCGTTTGATCTTCCGTAATAAAGAAGCATCGCGCGTTGCACTGGCGCAGGTCGTCGATAAAGAACTTGAACGCCTCACCCGCCTGCATATTTCTCAATGAGAACTGCGTTGAAAAAAATATTGCTGTTTATTTTATCTGATTGTCGTTGTATAGCAATGATGAGTGTGGCAATTATTTTTTTTCCGCAGGTGATGCGTGCGCAATCCGTGCGCGAACAGATCGATGCCGACCGGCGTTCACTTTCTTACGAAGACGAAAAAACGCTGGAGAAGGCGAGGGAATTCATCCGGATGGACACATCGTATTACGTTGGCTATATGTATATGGGTGCGTTTCATTTTTATCGTGCGAATGATAAACTCGGTTTCACACAGGTCGTTGTTCCGCTTTCGAATGCAATGCGACTGATGGAAAAAGAATTCGATGCGCAGTTGCGTACACGCACGAATGACCTTTTCAGTTATTTAAAAGTGAGTCCGCTCCAGAATGATTATTGTACGATCGCTTATTGGCTCGAACAGAGTTACCAGAATATTGATGAGCCGGACAAAGCGTTTGCAGTGCTCGAACATGTGCGCGACAAAAGATTGCAGTATGAAAACGGGATAGATACGTACAACACGATGGCGTGGATCTATCACAGGAATCGTGTTTATACTTCGAAGAATTTTAAATTCCTGAAAAATTCTGTCGCTGCCAATGATTCTGTTGCGATGATGTATCTCGATTCTGCGATCACCACTTACCAGCAGAATGCAGAACTGAATGTGGGGATCTTCGATGCAACGTTCATCAACCAGCAATACCTCTACGTTTATCATTACAAAGCGATACTCTTCGATTACAAACTCAATATCGATTCCGCGAATTATTATTACGACATTCTTCTCCGCACCGGTTATTACAGCAGTAACAATTATGCAGAATTCAAATATGCATTGGGAGATTTTAAAACGGCCGACGATTATTTTCATGAAGCAGAACAACGGGAAGGAACTTCCGAAAAACGTACGCGCGAATTTTATTATATGCGCGGCAATCTCGATGAGTTCCGTGCGCGTCCTGATCTCGCCGACACTTTGCTCAGCCAGGTGATCGAAAAGCAGGGATCGACTCCCGGTTTCGGATGGCATTCCATCGGACTTGCACGTGCGTTGTATTATGAAGGACTAACGGCTGAAAGTGAACAGCGGAATATTAAAGCGCAAAATTTTGACGAGCTACATATTTCTACCACGTGGGGAAAAGAACAGTACAATCTCGCAGTGATGACGCTGAATTATTCCAATCAGTTGCGTTTTGAAAGAGAATATTTATTCGAGAATGATCAATGGTATTTCTGGTTCAACCCGGTTAACTGGTGGAAACTTTTTGAATATTCTGTGAAGAACCGTGAACTGAAACTTGTTCTTGCTTCTATGGTCGCCGCAAATCCCGAGCGTGCGCAGGTCATCTACCCGATATTCTCGAGTGAGAATCTCATCAACTTTGATGAAGTGTGGACCGTGATCGATGGATTCGGAACAGATTATTTCATCAAATTCTATTCTGATCTCCTGGAGAAAGACAAACGTCCGCTCATCAAAAAATATTATAAATATTTTCTGGGAAAACTTTATGCATCAGAAGGAGACAATGCAAAGGCGCTGGATTATTTCAACCAGGTGCTCGACGATCCGGATATTGATGACGAATACAACAAATTGCTTTACGCGCGTGCGTGCGAAGGAATTGCACTCACCACTTCAAACGCTGATGATCGTTATTACTACACGAGAAAAATGTATGAAGCATTTCCACAACTCGTTCCGTTCTCCGATGTAAAAATGAAATTCAATCTCGACATCAGCAACGACATCAATGATTCAGGAGTGAGTGCAGTTGGAAAATTCGGATGGTTCTTTGGTTGCATTGGATTACTCGGTGGAATTGTAATGTATTATCTCGTTAGTTCCGGCCGTGTGAAAATTAAAATGAAATTTGTTTATGGAATAACAACGCTCTTCATTTTATTCGCGGCCATTCTCATCTGGGGTTCGAAAGCCGGTGAGAAAAATGATCCCGCCAGCAATTGTATTCGTCAATTGAAAGAATGCTCCATCGATTTCAGCAATCGTTCTGATGTTCCTGTTGTGCACGTGGAATTCGATGTGAAGAAAGATGGAATGGATATTCATTACAGCGTGGAAGGCGCACACACTTCTGCCATCGGTGATTCAAACCCGTTGGAAGGATCATTCCATGTAGAGGATTTCGAATATAGTTTTGCAGGAAAATTACTTGCTTATCATTTGTTCGGGATTCAGAAATCCCGTTTAGGCGGCGAATATCTGGTGGATGACGTAGATGCGAAGATGAAGAAAATAGAGAAAGCGGATTCAGTAAAATAAATTTCAGATTTTTTTTCGCGTTATTTTGATTCCGTTTCAAAATTTAGCAGCAACATTTTTTTTCTGACCTCATCTGCCTTACGGTTCAAATTGTATGCGCTGTCAATGAAAGAACTGTTTTTTTCTTTTTTTGCTTTGAGAAAATAATCGCCGGCATTCAATTTCATTTCTGCATAAGCGCCAAGGCCGTGAAAATAAATCCGTGCACTGTCGGTAATATCATTTTTTCCTTCGAGCGAATCGGCAATGGCGCGGCAACGCTGCCAGGGCTGAATGAAATTCTTCTCTACATTTTCAAGAAGCTGTTCATTCGTATGAGCAATAAGATAATGCTGCGCTGATGTTTCCGTTTGTTCGAAGTGAAGCATCAGCGATTCCACATCGCCGCCAAGCGGAGTTATGAAACGAAAAATAAGAATACCGATAAAGGTGATCACAGCCGATAAAAAAACAAAAGTGTGACTGTTGATCTTCTGGTAATAGAATTTTTTAAGATCGAAATAAATGAGATATCCTCCAATGGTTCCGGTAATAAGTCCGCCGATGTGCGCAGAATTATCAATGTGCCACGAAAGGCCGATGAGTAAATTAATTCCTATCGCCTGCAACATTCCTCTCAGCATTCTTCCGCGAACTTCTTTATTGATAAGATCCGTTGTGAGTAACGCTGCAAAAACCCCGAATGTTCCGAAGATGGCGCCCGATGCACCAACTGCAACAGAATCTTCGTGCCACCACATGCTTACTGCACTTGCTCCTAATCCTGAACAGATGTAGAGAATTAAAAATCTCCATTTGCCGATGAAAGTTTCAAGCATTCTTCCAATGACAAAGAACGCGTACATGTTCGCAGCAAGATGGATGATACCAAAATGCACGAACATACAGGTGAACATTCTCCAGATTTGTCCGTGAACAAGCGTCAGGTTTCTCGAATTCGCTCCCCAAATAACAAGATCATTGGAGTCAGGCGCAATGGGATTTGATCCGGTCAAACACATCGCGATCCACACCAGAATATTCAGATCAAGAATGATCGCAGTGAAAAAGTAATCGCCTTTCGGAATAAACGCATTCAGAAAATTCTTCCACCACGGATTTCTTTCCGGAGTTCCGTTCCCTGTGTTATCGTTGTTCTGTTCTTCCATTGAAGCGCTAAGGTAGAAGTCGTAAAATGAATGGCAATGATTAAAATTACCCTTTGTATTTTTTTTGGAATTGAAAAATGTTCAATGTAAATTTTTCTCGTTTTCTGGCTACTGCCGTTATTTCCTGCCGCTAATGTTTACTTTTTCTTACAATAAGAACAGGAATATTTATCCGGTGCCGCACAGTTTCTACAGTCGTTCCGAGAAGAAGGTCTTTGAAAAAATTATGTCCGTGCGCTCCTATCACGAGCAGATCACTTTTTGCTTCGATCACAATCTTCGGGATCATTTCTTTCGGATTACCAAAACCGAGAATGGTTTCCACCTGGTAACCTTTCTCGCGTAGTTTTTTTCCATAAACCTCCAGCATTTTTTCATCGAAGGTGGTTTCCATGTCTTCCGTTTCGGCACTCATTACGCGCGCGCCCGCAGTTTCGGTTACGTGGATCAGGATGTAAGTTGCATGTTTTCCACCCTGGCCAATAGCATTGCTGATGGCCACTTCATCGCTCGCAGAAAAATCAACACACATCGCCACACGCTTGAATGAAATATTCTCGTGTATCGCCGGCAGATGTGAAACATCATGAGGTTTTGTTTTCTTTTCTGAAAGTGCTTTGGAAACCAGCGGACGAAATGTGATCCACAATAATAAACCTCCGACAAGAATGGAAACAGGGATAATGAGAAAACGGATCACCGTGTGATCGCCGGGTTTTGAAAGCCAGTCGTGAATGGAAAATTTTACAAGAAAAATATTGAGCACGATGATCAGTGCCGCGGTGATCCATGCCGGAATGATGAGTTGCAGATTGATTTTGAATTTTCCCATGAGTTTTTTACTGCTCACAAAATGGATAAGCGGAATGATCGCAAATCCAAGTTGAAGACTCAGGATCACCTGGCTGAGGATGATAAGGTCGTTCGTCATTTTTTCTCCAGCGATCATGATCGTGATCACCGCAGGAATGATCGCGAGAAATCGTGTGATGAGACGGCGTATCCACGGTTGCAAACGAATGTTGAGATAACCTTCCATCACGATCTGGCCCGAGAGTGTTCCGGTAAGTGTTGAACTTTGCCCTGCCGCGATCAATGCGATCGCAAAAAGAACAGGTGCAATTTTCGCACCGAGTAAACCTGCGAGTAACGGATGTGCTGCTTCTATTGTTTGTACATCTGTTCTTCCTTTCATAAAAAATGCGCAGGCGGCAAGAATGAGAATCGCTGCATTCACAAACAAAGCAAGATTAAGCGCGATCGCCGAATCGAAAACATTATAACGTATCGCGCGCCACACTCCTTTCGGCGAACGATCGATCTTCCGCGTTTGCACGAGTGCGGAATGCAGGTACAAATTATGCGGCATCACTGTTGCACCAATGATGCTGATCGTAATGTACAATGCAAATGAATCGGGGATCACTGGCTTGAGTCCGCCAATGATATCGTGTGCAGAAGGTTTAGCAAGAAATAATTCTGCAATGAATGCAAGGCCGATCACACTAATGAGTCCGATGATGAATGCTTCCATTCTTCTTATTCCGAATCGCTGCAAAGCGAGCAGGAGGAACGTGTCGAAAAATGTGATGAGAACTCCGGCGATCATTGGCAAACCAAAAAGTAATTTTAAACCGAGCGCCATACCAAGAACTTCAGCAAGATCGCAGGCGGCGATCGCGATCTCGGCAAATATCCAGAGTACAAAATTGATCGTGCGCGGATAATGTGCGCGTGTTGCCTGCGCGAGATCAAGCCCTGTTACCAATCCGAGCCGGGCGCTTAAGCTTTGCAACAGCAGTGCCATGAAGTTTGAAACGACAAGCACCCACAATAAAGTGAAACCATATTTACTTCCGCCGGCAATATCTGTGGCCCAGTTTCCCGGATCCATGTAACCGACACTCACGAGATAAGCGGGGCCAAAGAATGCAGCGAATTTTTTCCACCCGGTTCTTTTCACAGAAGCATCAATGGTTTGATGAACGTCGCCGAGTGAATTACTATTTTGCGAACTGTATTTCATCGGGAAGCAGATCTTGTTTTTTTAACGAGAATATTTTTTGTGATCTGCGGGCTCATGTGGATTTTTTTTCTGTTGATTCGGACCACTATGGAGCGATCGTATTCAACGATATTTTTTATTTCAAATGCACTACCAATCCGCGTCCCGGTTTTATCGAGGTGGCGGAGAAAAACAGGATTGTCTTCTGTTACGCCGGTCACAACGCCTTTGTCGCCGGCGCGCAATTCTGAAAGAAGAACACTCCGGTTGTCCGGAAATTTTCCTTCGCTATCGGGAATAAGATCTCCATGCGGATCTGTTTTCGGGAAACCGAGGTAAGCATCGAGTTTTTCTGTAAGTGAAGAAGAGTGAATATGCTCAAGTTGTTCGGCAATATCATGCACTTCATCCCATTTGTAACCGAGTTGTTCGACGAGGAAAACTTCCCAGAGCCGGTGTTTTCGCACTACTTCTATTGCAACAGAAAATCCTTTCCCGGTAAGTGAAACGCCGCGATAGGGTTTATAGCGTATGAGTTTTTTCTCAGAAAGTTTTTTCAGCATATCGGTAACGGAAGCTGCCTTCGTACTCACGATAGCGGCAATATCATTCGTACTGACCGGTTCGCCGTTCTTTGCAACGAGTTTCCAGATCGCCTTGAGATAGTTTTCTTCGGAATGTGACATTTCAATATTTCAGTTAACAAAAATAATAATTTAGACTTGTCTAAAAAAATATCCATGCAAAAATAAAACCCGGCTTTGGAGGCCGGGCTTTAGAAAAGTATTTTTACCTGATGACGTGAACGAATCCGTGATTTTCTATTGGAGCCATTCCCGGTTTGCAGCGCGATGTCATTTTCGTTACCCAATAGTAAACGCCTTCTGTACAATCTTTGCCGTGCGCTTTTCCATCCCAACCAATATTGTAATCATTGGAGTAGAAAACCTGGTTGCCCCAGCGGTCATAGATCCATATCTCGTAAACATCAATGTAGAGATAACGGAAATCATAAGCAGGAGTAGAATTCGTGGTTGAAGTCTGGTTCGCTACCGTCTGATCATAATACGGGTAGAAGAAATCATTCTTCATGTCGCCGTTAGGCGTGAACACGTTCACAGTTGTATCCGGGTTGAAGAAGTTTACTGGCGGATTCAGATTCAGAATAATACTATCGTAGATCGGACAAGCGGGCGGTGACCAGAGCACACACATATATTCAGCACCTATCTGCGGACCCGTTACAGTGATTGTATTCGAAGAACTGAGGTAAGCAAGTGTATCTGAATTCGGACCGATCCAGGTATAATTCTGGTAACCGGAAGGAGCGATGAGTTTGATATCAGGATCACCCGGACAGAAATCATAAATAATATTTGACGTGTCTAATCGCGCCGGTTCATTAACCGTGACCGTATCGAAATCAGTACAACCCAGCGAGTCGGTGAGATTAACGATGTAAGTGCCGGGTGGTACATTGGTAACATTGGCCGTACTTGCAGGTGGAGTTGTATTCCACGCGTAGGTGTAAGGAGGAATTCCCATTGTGGCACTTGCGGCCAGTGTACCATCTGAGAAACGCCAACAACTCGCAGGCGTGGCTGTGGCGTTCGGGAAAATATGAGTGTACTCAAGAGCAACCGGAAGAGTATTATGACAACTTGTGTCCACCGAAGAAACGAGATAAACATAGAAAGTATCTCCAACGGTTGGATTGCTTACGATCAATGTATCATTCGTTGCGCCGTTGATAGGAGTATGATTCGGATCGAGCCACTGATAAGAACCGTAACCGGTTGGTGCAGTAAGTATCAGTTGAGTATTGCCAGGGCAGAAGTGAACCTGAGCTGCGAGTGAAGAACATGCACAATCTACATAAGCATATCCCCAATGGCCACTCTGCGTACATCCTGCAACAGTGAAACGAACAGTCACCTGCTGATTGAGATAAGCAGATAAGTCAAAGTTCACTGTTGTCCACGGTTTATAATAAATAGTAGTGTCAGGAGCATACTGGAAAAATCCATTTATAGTTGCGGAAGTTCCTGCAACCACATAAAGCTGTGTGCATGAATTAATCGGTTGTCCGCTTGGATCGAGCACTTCAATACGCATATAAGGTTGCCAACTCGGTTGGTGTCCTCCGCTCCAAAGCACACAAGCATACTGGTAAGCAAAACTTGTAGAATTCGGGCCCACAATAAAAGTTTGTTCGAGAATTTCTCCCTGGTAGTTTGGTGTGGTGCCTCCCATTCTTGCAGCATAAATTCCGCCACCTGTTGGTACAACAGGAAATCCGCCATAAGGATCGGGACCAAAAGCATTTGAAACAATAGTATGACGCGCAGAAGAATTGCTGAGCGCAGCATTCAATCCCATAGTGAAAATACCAGGAGTTTGAGACTGAAGAGGGCCGAGTGAACTCACGGTATTGTCACCGATCGCTCCTGCCCAACCTGTAAAATCACCTAATTCAAAATCGACGTTATCACAAGCTACATCCGGATAGGAAGGATTATTCTGTTTCAGATTCGGAGGAGTATATCCGGCAGAATATTTTCCGAGATGGAATTTCTGATCGATGTAATTGCGTTTTGCGAGTTCGATCTGGTTGTTTGCTTCAACAGGGTCGCTTGCTTCACCGCATTGCTGTAATGCAACATCAACCTGGAATCCTGCAAGAGAATCCAACACGATGTCATTATCAGTTTGCGTGGAAACCTGTGCTAACACAGGAATCGCAGAAAATGAGCAGGCTGCGATGAATAGAGTAAGTTTTTTTTTCATGGTAAATAGGGTGTCTGCCAGACCTGCTAATATACTAAAGTTATCCTTTGAATGTCAAGTCATTGGCAAGTTTATATTCACATAACGCCAAAGATCAGAAAGGGTACAATCTCCTCGTAAATTATTGAAAATTAATTGATAAACTACGTTGTTAACCAGCCGGAAATCTTTTGAACAGGATAATTTTTTTAACATCGTCTTCTTAAATTCACAAACAATTAATCCTGATCGCGATGACAGTCAAAAAAGGAAATGAGTACACGATAGCTGAGGCGATACGGGAAATGATGGAAACTTACCGGCTTGATGGGAAAATAAATGAACTGAAAGTCCTGAATTCCTGGGAAAAAGTGATGGGGCCGGTGATATCAAAATACACGAAGAAAATGCAGATCAATAACAGGATTCTTTTTATTGAATTGAATTCTGCTCCGCTTCGTGAAGAACTTTCTTATGGAAAAACAAAGATCATCAGTATGCTCAATTCCGAAGCAGGCGCAAATGTGATCGATGATATTGTATTACGCTGATGAAACTCCTGATAGACGCTATTCTTTTTGCTTCTGAATGTCATTCGGGCCAAGTGCGGAAAGACGGACACACGCCTTATATCAATCATCCGCTTGAAGTGATGCACCTGCTCATTTCAGAAGGAGGAATTGATGATCATGAAATTCTTATTGCTGCCGTGCTGCACGATGTAGTAGAAGATACGCAGGTGACGGGTCAGGACATCCGTGAAAAATTCGGGAAGCGGGTAGAAAAAATCGTTCTTGAATTGACGGATGATAAATCGCTTTCGAAAGATGAAAGAAAAAAAGCACAACTTGATTCTGCTGCTTCGTTGTCGCGGGAAGCGCGATTCATTCGCCTGAGTGATAAGATCTGCAATGTGTACGATATTCTTTATGCACCTCCGGGAAACTGGGGAATGGATCGCAGGCGCGATTATTTATTCTGGGCAGAAGCGGTGATAGAAAAAATAAAAGGAATAAATGAACCGCTTGAAAAAAAATTCGCTGAGCTGATGAAAGAAGGAATACGTTTTCTCAATGCATGATCAGCGCACTTCAGGGCCAAGCATCTTCGGCCTCACTTCTGAAACATGGATCAATTTTATTTTCACCGGATCATTCATCTGAAATTTCATCCTTGTCAATGCAATTTCGAATGCGCTGGAATTAATGCTGTCGAACGAAAGTTCAATCGAATCGTTGACCACTACTTTTCTTGTGGTGAATACCGGGATTGAATCTTTACAAATCAATTCAGGATTTTGGAAGTAAATATTCTTACCCTGAAAACTTACATTAAGAGGCTGTTTAAATTTCATCCTTCTGTTTTGTTATGCGCCATTTTTGTCCATCCTTCGTTGCATTTCTTGGCCGTAGTCGCTCCACTATGGCCTGCAAAATGCGCCTCGGCTGAACAAAAATGGCATCATAACAATTTCAAAAAATGAATTTTAAACAGCCTCTAATAACCAGCGTGTCAAGTTGGGAACAATCTGCAATTTCGTAAGTAGGAATATAGGTCGGATGCTCAATAGATATTGCTTTCTTTTCACGGCATTCCGTCAATGGAAAAATTAAAATGATAAATGCAATTAGTTTTATCGCCTTCATTAACGAAGCAATTTACAGAACCGCGATCATCTCCGCACATTTCTGCCCGTCCATTGCCGCAGAAACAATTCCTCCCGCATATCCTGCTCCTTCTCCGCACGGAAAAAGATTCGTGATCTCTACGTGATGCAATTTTTCTTTATCGCGCGGAATGCGCACGGGAGAAGATGTTCTCGATTCCACTCCAACCACCACGGCTTCATTCGAAAGGTATCCTTTCATTTTTTTTCCGAATTCACGGAATCCTTCCTGCAATCTTTTCCCGATAGATGCGGGAAGTAATTCGTGCAGCGGCGCAGAAATAATTCCCGGCGTATAGGAGCATTCCGGAAGTTTGCGCGAAAAATTTCCATAGGCAAAATCAGCGAGCGCCTGCGCGGGTGCGACTTGGGTTTTTCCGCCGGCTTCCCATGCTGCACGTTCGAGCTGACGCTGAAAATTCAATCCTGAAAATTCCGCACTACCATTTTCATTTTTCAATTCCAACGGATCAACCGGAACAACGATGCCGGAATTTGCAAATGGATTATTTCTCTTCGAAGGCGACCATCCATTCGTCACAATTTCTTCCTGAGCGGTCGCGCATGGCGCAATGATTCCGCCCGGGCACATGCAGAAAGAATAAACTCCTTTTCCATCCACCTGGTGAACGAGCGAGTAGGGAGCAGGCGGTAAATATTTTCTCAGGTTCTGCACTTCTTCCACACGACAACGATATTGCAATGAATCGATCAGTTCCTGCGGATGCTCCACGCGCACGCCCATCGCGAATGGTTTTGCCTCGATCAGAATTTTTTTGCGATGAAGCAGTTCGAAAATATCGCGCGCAGAATGGCCGGTGGCGAGAATAATATTCTTTGCAGGAAATTCTTTTTCCGTTCCATTCCGGACAGCAGTGACTGAAATGATCTTTTTTTCATTGAGCATAAAATCAGTTACGCGCGTATCGAAATGAATCTCTCCGCCGGAAGCAAGAATATTCTCCCGGATCTTCACGATGATCTCCGGTAGTTTGTTGGTTCCTATGTGCGGATGCGCATCAATGAGAATATTTTCATCGGCGCCATGGGCCACAAATAATTCCAGTACAGAATTGATGTCTCCTCTTTTTCCGGAACGCGTGTATAATTTTCCATCGGAATAGGTTCCTGCTCCGCCTTCGCCAAAACAATAATTGGAATCGGGATCCACGATCATTTCTTTATTGAGTATAGCAAGATCACGTCTTCTTCTTCGTACATCTTTTCCGCGTTCGAGAAGAATTGGTTTTTTCCCGAGATCAATCAAACGCAGTGCTGCGAATAATCCCGCAGGGCCTGCCCCGATGATAACCACTTCTTCTTTTCCACTCACCTCTTTCGGTTGCCAGGAGAAAATTTTATTCATCACCGGTTCGTCAATGAAAACATCTACGCTGAGCATGATCTTCACAAAACGCGAACGTGCATCAATGGATCTTTTGCGCAATAGAAAACCATTCAGTGATTCAGGATCGATACCAGTGGCTTCGCATATCTGCGCACGTATTTCCCGCGCGTCATTCGCCTGTGCAGGCGTGAGCGCTAATTGAAGTGAACGGATCATGTCGGATTATCCCTCGAATGTGAAGGAAACAAGAAACACCTGCGATTTCAGCGAATCGAGCGTGCGTGCGTAAACGGTGTCGTCTTTAATGAGCAGGTTGCGCAGTCCCATGGAAAGTTTCAACTCAATTCCGAATTTAAAATAAGGAAGAAAAAAATCGACACCGGCTCCTGCTTCGTAGGCCCAGTCGTCTCTCGCGATCTTCACCACTTGCTGCGCCGAAGAAACAGAAGCATTATTTACATCTTTCTGCGATGCGAGATCGAGCACATATTTTCCACCACCGATCATGTAAGCTGCAAAATTTCCGAGACGTTTCGAACGCACTTTTACATCGAGCGGGAAATCAAGAAAAGTAGATTCTACTTTTTTTACAATATCGAACGTGTCCTGTCCGGCAAAATGGTATTCGAGTTCGCGCGAACCGAAAGCAATATCGGGAGTGAAACGCAGCGTTACATACTCCATCATTCGCAATTCTGAAACAATTCCCAGGTTGAACCCGGTAGCCGGCTTTGATAAAATTGTTTTCAATGAATCGCCGGCCACACTTCTCCAGTTTTGCACGGGCGTGATTACGAAATTCGTCCTGTTTACGCCGAGATAAAATCCGAAGTGGATAGGGTCGCCATAATATTCGGCACGGTTCATGGCCGACTGCGCGCCCTGTTGTGCACAAAGTGCTGCCGGCAGCAGTGAAACAAAAAGAATGAACCGCAAAAAAATGAAACGCATTGTCAATTATTTAACGGGTTCAAAGATAAGTTTATTGTTTAACCTGTTCCTTCATCCCTGTATAGATAGAGGCGATGCCAAAAGCCAAAGGTTGCCTTGTTGTATTCACAAATCCGGTTTTTTCAAGAATATCGGTGAATGCTTTTCCGTCGGGAAATACTTTCACCGATTCAGGAAGATAACGATAGGCCTTTTTGTCTTTCGAGATCATTCCGCCAATAGCGGGAGTCAATTTATAAAAATGAAAATTGTAGAATTGCTTTGCAGGGAATTTCGAAGGGCGTGAAAATTCCAGGATCACCAGTGTGCCGCCGGGTTTAAGAACACGCAGCATGCAAGCAAGCCCTTTCTCAAGCGATTCAAAATTCCTGACGCCGAATCCCACGGTGATCGCATCAAAAGTATTATCAGCAAATGGAAGATTTTCCGAATCGCCATATTGCAATTTAATTTTTTTTTCGAGTCCTGCTTTTTTCAGTTTTTCTCTCCCGCACGCGAGCATGCCTTCGGAAATATCCACGCCGACAATTTTTTCGGGATTAAGTTTTTTCAGACTTACAATCGCAAAATCGCCGGTGCCGGTTGCCACATCAAGAACTGTTTTGGGATGAAACTTCAGAAGTTTTTTCACCGCTTTTCTTCTCCAGCTTTTGTGAATTCCAAACGAAAGCAACGTATTGATGAAATCGTACCGATGCGCGATGTTGTCGAACATCTTTGCGACCTGCGTTTTTTTTCCGGTCGTGGAATCGTAAGGCGTAATGGTGGATGACATACGTGCAAAGGTAGCTAACTGTTGGCAGTTGCCTGTTTTCGGTTGGTGTTCGGTAGTGGCTCAGTTTGCTCTTTTCCGATTCAACTTCGCGCCTTGGCGCCGCAGCCTGCCCTGAAGAATTGAAGGGCGGTTCCTAAACCATTCTTTTATTAAACCGCAAAGACGCTAAGGCGCTAAGAATTTTCAAACTGACCCACTACCTGGTGTTTCAGAGGCAACTAAATATTCCCTTGCGTGAGGCCCGCCCGAATGATGCTGAGTCGGGCACGCCCAAAGAAAAAAGCAAATGATTTTCCAATGAGAATTTCCGAATGTCCAATAGCTAATGACATTTGGCCAATGACATTAGGGCATCTCTAATAACTTCGAACTGCTGCGTTGGGCTACGTCCTCAAAATCCTCATTTACCAATAGTAAATCCCGCCTTGCATTTCGGTGTTTTTAGAGATGCCCATTAGTATATTTGCAATGCAATAAAAAGCACGATGAGTATAATTTCATTTTTACCGACTGATGTTTCCAAGGCGAAGAAATTCCTGAAGGAAAAACTGGGCGGTATTCTTGAAAAAAATATTAACGAGGAACTGGAAAGCGTGCTGAGCGGGCTGAAAGAAAATACTTCGGCGGATTATTTATCGAATGCATTCAGTAAAGCAGTTCGCTTATTCGGAAGATCGGAATTGAAATTTTCTGCAGATGAATATGCGCAAGCCGGAAAGATCTGTGAAGGATGGAGGCCGCCGCGTTCAATTGATAAAGCGGTCCGCACGCTGATCCTTTTGCAGATTCCTAATGAGAATGAAACTGAATATGTGCATACTATTGAAGATCTTTTTTCTACGGCCGATGCCGGTGAGCAGGTGGTGATCTATTCTGCGCTTCCTCTTTTTTATTTTCCGGAAAAATTTATTCCGCGATGCATGGAAGGTGTTCGTTCAAATATGGGAGAAGTTTTTGAAGCTGTTGCCAATGAAAACCCGTTTCCGTCGAATTATCTTCCGGAAGATGCATTCAACCAGATGGTGTTGAAGTCTCTTTTTGTAGGAAAGCCATTGTATAAAATTCAGAATTTACACAAGCGGCCGAATAAAAAACTCGCGCACATGGCAAGCGATTACGCGCACGAGCGCTGGGCTGCGGGAAGAGAACTGAATCCGGAGACCTGGCAATTGGTTGGAGATTTTCTTGAAATGAAAGACATGACTGATATGTATCGCCTATCGCGAAGTGAAAATTATTTCGAGCGAATGGCAGCTGCAATCTGTTGTTCGCAATGCCAGATCACTGATGCTGAAGAAATTTATGCGATGAGTGAATACAAAATGAAAGTGGAAAGCGGAGAACTCAACTGGAGAAATCTCGGGGTTGAAATATGGACTACTAAATAAAAAAGCGACAGTTCTCAGCGTCAGTTTAAAATAGCCAGTCAGAATTTCAAATCGTAAATTGTACATCGTAAATTATCAGAATGAAATACATCGATCCTCACATACACATGGTCTCGCGCACGACCGACGACTATGAAGCCATGCGCAAGGCCGGAATTGTGGCCATCATTGAACCTTCTTTCTGGCAGGGACAATTGCGCACTTCGGCCGGAACTTTTCTCGATTATTTCAATACGCTCGTGGGTTTCGAAAGATTCCGTGCCAGTCAATTCGGAATAAAACATTACTGTACCATCGGGTTGAATTCAAAAGAAGCAAATAACGAAGCGCTCGCCGAACAGGTGATGCACCTGCTTCCGAAATTCATTTACAAAGACGGAGTGGTTGGAGTAGGAGAGATCGGCTATGACGACCAGACGGATCTTGAAGATAAATATTACCGGTTGCAACTGGAATTGGCGAAAGAAGCAAAACTTCCCGTGCAGATCCATACGCCGCACCGCGACAAGAAAAAAGGAACTTCACGCAGCATGGATGTTGTATTGGAACACAACCTTTCCCCGCGCATGGTGATCGTCGATCATAACAATGAAGAGACCGTGAAAGAAGTGCTCGACCGCGGATTCTGGGCGGGCTTCACCATTTACCCGCACACGAAAATGGGAAATGAACGTATGGTGGAAATTGTAAAGCAATATGGTACAAAGAATATTTTCATCAACTCCGCAGCCGACTGGGGCGTGAGCGATCCGCTGGCCGTTCCGAAAACTGCCGCGCTGATGCTGGAGCGCGGAATTTCTGAAGACGATGTGAAAAAAGTCTGTTACTCCAATGCGCTTGAAGCATTCGGACAAAGCGGACAATTCAACGAGAGCGATTGGCTGAATGCAGATCCCGTTGATCAGAACCTGAAATATCATGGCAATTCCATTCTGCGCGGCGGACAAAAACCATTGGTGGAAGAGAAGGATCCGAAAATCATCAGGTGAAAAAAATAATGTTCAATGTCATTTGGCATTGTGTATTTTTCTTTCCTGAAAAATAATCGTTGAATGTGATTTATCCATTGGTGAAATGAAAACTATAAATCATCAGGTGAAAAAAATAATGTTCAATGTCATTTGGCATTGTGTATTTTTCTTTCCTGAAAAATAATCGTTGAATGTGATTTATCCATTGGTGAAATGAAAACTATTCTCGCGTATTTACGATTGATGCGTCCCGCAAATATTGTGACGGCAGTCGCCGATATCCTCGCGGGATTTTCATTAGTAACCTGGAAAGATTACGACACGGTAACGGATCATTCTTCAAAACTTTTTTTTCTCATTATTGCAACGATCGGTTTGTATGGCGGTGGTGTGGTAATGAATGATGTTGCGGATGCTGAACTGGATAAAATTGAAAGGCCGGAACGATCTATTCCAAGTGGATTGGCAAGCAGGAAAGGCGCCTCCATTTTCGGAATTTGCCTTCTGATCTTTGGGATTTGCGCGGCGTGCATGGTTTCACTTCTCAGCGGAGTAGTAGCTTTTTTCGTTGCGTTATTCGCATTGAATTACGATTTTTTCGCAAAGCCGCATAAATTTTTCGGCCCACTCAATATGGGATTATGCCGCGGTGGGAATTTATTATTAGGAATGAGCGCGTCCGTTTGGATCCTGCGCAATTGCTATCCGCTCGCGATCCTGCCGGTCATTTACATTGCTGCAATTACCATGATCAGCCGCGGGGAAGTAATGGGCGGAAATAAAAAAGCAATTCTTGTTGCCGGATTTTTTTATTTGATGGTGATCGCCGGATTACTTTTTATTCCATTTTATGTGATCCATAAAACAGATATTTTCATCACAGATGCTTTTGCCATCCTGTTCGCCGCGCTCATTTACCAGCCGCTTTTCAATGCGTTTTCCGATCCCGCACCAATGAATATCCGCAAGGCAGTGAAAGCAGGCGTGCTCGCACTCATAGCGATGGACGCTACCATTTCCGTTTCATTCATGGGCTGGCACTATGCTTTGATCGTCCTCGCGCTGCTTCCTGTTTCTGTTTTACTTGCAAAGGTTTTTTCTGTAACGTGATTTTTTGATCTTTGTTTTTTGTCCGTTCTGGAGAATCCCGATTGTTATCGGGAGAGAACTTATTGGTAATTTCGGAATCAATTTCAGAAAACCGCCGTGATCCGCCAGCAATTCAAAATAAATTTTTCCTACCCGGTTTTTTTTGTCGATTCATTTTTTGATCGAGAAAAAAACAAAGAAGATATTTTCGCACAATGTGGAATTCAAGCAGGGAGTAAATTTCTTTTTGTAATCGACAATGCAGTTGTTGGAACTGATTTGGATTTAGTAAATCGAATTGAAAATTATTTTAAAAATTCCCCTTACAAATTGGCAACAGCAAGAATGATTGTTGGTGGAGGAGAAACAGCAAAAAATGATTTCGGAGTTCTTCAAAATATTCTTTCGGCAATTGATGAAAATAAAATGGATCGACATTCTTATGTTGTTGCAATTGGAGGAGGAGCCGTTCTTGATGTTGTTGGATTCGCTGCTGCGATTTCTCATCGTGGAATTCGTCACATTCGTTTTCCGTCAACTGTTTTATCTCAAAACGATTCTGGTGTTGGTGTGAAAAATGGAATAAATTATTTCGGGAAGAAAAATTTTCTGGGAACTTTTGCCCCACCCTTTGCTGTTATCAACGATTGTTCTTTTCTGAAAACTTTAGATGATCGTGATTTCCGTTGTGGAATTGCGGAAGCGATAAAAGTTGCGTTGGTGAAAGACGCAGATTTTTTTGATTTCATCGAGAAGCATGCAGACGAATTAAATAATCGTGATGAAAAAATTATTAAGCAATTAATTTACGTTTGCGCCTCGATGCATTTGCAACATATTGCCAGCGTCGATCCTTTTGAACAAGGAAGTTCGCGCCCGCTGGATTACGGACACTGGAGTGCGCACAAGATTGAACAATTGAGCAAGTATGAAATTCGTCATGGTGAGGCCGTGGTTATTGGAATGTGTTTGGATGCCGTTTATTCAAATCTCATTGGGAAATTGAGCGAAAAAGAATTGTTGCGCCTCATCAATCTTTCGGAAAAATTAAATTTCAAATTGTTCGCGAATGAGATGGAAAATAATTTACTTGAAGGGTTGCAGGAATTCCGTGAACATCTCGGGGGAGAATTGACCATTATGTTGCTGGAGAAGATCGGGAAAGGAATTGAAGTTCATGAAGTGCATGAGCAACTGATGATGAATGCTGTTGGTTTTCTGAAGAATTTCAAATCCTGAAAATGGAGATCGCGGAGAATTTACATCTCACGTATTGTTCCAACATTCATCCCGGTGAAACGTGGGAAGAAGTTTTCGCTGCGCTGAAGAAAAATATTCCCGGAATTAAAAATTCAGTTTCTCCCGATAAAAAATTCGGAATTGGTTTACGATTGAGTGCGGAAGCAGCAGGCGTCCTGTTGACGGAAAATCATCTCGATGAATTCAAATCGTGGTTGAAGGGGAAGGATTGTTATGTTTTCACGATGAATGGATTTCCATTCGGGAATTTTCATCATTCCATTGTAAAAGATGAAGTGTACAAACCCGACTGGACCACCGATCTTCGTTTGCAATACACGCTTGACCTCATCAATGTGATGGCCGAATTAATCTCAGAAAATTCCGAAGGAGGAATTTCAACTTCTCCGTTATCTTTCAAACCGTGGATCAAAGACACCGCCCAGTTGGATTTTATTATTAAGTCTTCCTGTTTTCATTTGATGAAATGCGTGGAGGAAATGGCGGCGATCAGGAATTCGACAGGGAAAATAATTCATCTCGATATTGAACCGGAGCCGCGTTGCCTGCTGGAGAATTCTGATGAAACAATTTTCTTTTTTAAAAATTATCTCATTCCATTCGGCGTAAATTATTTCAACGACAAAAATGGTTTGAATAATGAAGAAGCAACAAAACTCATCCTTGACCACATCCGCATCTGTTATGATGTTTGCCATTTTGCTGTGGAATTTGAAGAACCGGGAAGCGTGATCGCGAAATTTCAGAATGCAGGAATTAAAATCGGGAAAGTGCAGATCAGTTCCGCGCTGAAAGTCCTCACGGAAGAAAAAGCAGATCGAAAAAATATCCTGGAAAAATATTCTTCATTCGCAGAGTCAACTTATCTCCACCAGACGATTGCAAAAAATAATAAAGGAGAACTGCGCCATTTTACAGATCTTCCTGATGCATTAAAAGAATTTGAAAATAAAGACTGGGTCGAGTGGCGCACGCATTACCATGTGCCTGTGTTCATGCCCGCTTATAGTGCGCTCGCTTCTACGCAGGAAGACATCCTGGAAGTTTTTGAGATCCTGAAAAAAAATAAATTTACTTCTCATCTCGAAGTAGAAACCTACACGTGGGATGTTTTACCAAAAGAAGAAAAATTGCCGATTGATGAATCCATCATCCGTGAATTGAAATGGCTTTTGGAAAAAATGAAATGAATCGCTTATTGTCCTGACTGAAGAAACTCAAGAATTTTTTTGCATTCTTCATCGGGGATCATGGCCCGTGTCTTCATGTGCATCACCAGAACCTCCCATTGGGCGGGAGAATAAACAGACGAGGCAGGCGCATTGTGGCATCTGGAACAATTTTCGCCCCAGAGTTGTGAGCCGCTTTTTTCCGATTCAATATCTTTACTTGCGCCGCAACTTCCACCGATAGTTGCAAGTGCGATTAACGTTATTGCAACGAACAGAATATTTTTTATTTTTTTCATGACCTTCAATTTAAAATTTTATAATCCCATTGCAAATTGTATCACCAATGTTCCCGGCGGGGTAGCAGGTGTTGTTCCCTTAACCGGGTCTTTAGCAATGTAATTCTGTTCATAAGCGATTTTAATAACTGCATTCCATTTCAGCCAGTAATCCACCACGTAAGCTAATTGCGTTCTGCTTTTTGCCGCAGAAGATGTAGTTGGCATTATCCAGTTGCCATAGGCTTTGTCAGGATAAGTAACAGAACCATAACGAACGCCTACTTCAATTCGCTTGAGGTATTTATTTTTCATCATTGCCCCGCGATAATTAAAAGAAGCATAATAGGCGTGACTATTGTTGTTTGCAAATGAGTATTGCTTTCCGATGTTTGTTCCTGTATCGCTCGATAAAGTGTAAAGAAAATTTCCAACCGACAGCATTGAATATTGAGAACGAACAGTGATTGTTCCCTTAATGGGTTCAATATCTTTCGCAAAAGAAAAATAAACTCCGGAATGAATTGCTTTCACATTTGAATTTAATTTATCACCGGTTGCGCTTACCACCTGGCTTCCATACCATCCTCCGAATTCTAAACAATTATCAGAGAAAGGCAGAATTCCTATTCGGGCGACCAATGCTTTGTTCGTATTATTATCAATAATATTTTCATACTCGAGGTTGCCTATGTTTTGTGTTGTGGTATTTGATGCGTCTTCCTGCTGTGTAATCAATTTCGCTCCATTGAGTAAAGCAACAGCGTAATGCATCTTGGCTATGCCAATGGGAATTCCGCCATTCAGTTCAATTCCTTCATCCGATCCGGGTTCAATACCTCCGTGGCCAATTCCAACCGGGCGACTCGTGAAACGGTTGGAGATTCGCTGGTGATACCAATCTTCAAAAACTCCATAAGGAGTGAACAGCGCTCCTGCTTTAAACAGCATATATTTATTTATAACATAATTCATATTTGCATATTCAAGTTCAACTGCCACCCCTTCTGCTGCAGCATTTCCGCTCGTGAGTGAGGGATCTTCCTGCCAGCGGCTGGTTTGAAATTCTATTTCACCTTCAAAGAATAGTTTATCAGAAAGTTTGTACAGGATCACCGGGTTGTAACCGAGTGTTGTAAATGTGGCGGTGTTTCCTCTTGGTGATGAAAGATATTTGAATCCGTAAAACACATCGCCGGTGATCACGTATTTCAATTCTCCAAAGGTGGGAGAAGGTTTAATGCTGTCCTGGGAAAAAACATTTCCAGAAATAACTATAACAAATACAAATAGTGTAAGAATGTTTTTCATGGCTAATAAAAATTTGTGACACAAAAATTTGAAAATTGAAATGAGTACAAAATGATTTCAGTCAGGAGGAATAATGACTTTCCTCAAATTATTTTTTTATTGCTCCAAGTGTCCTGATATAATTCACAAGATTCCATCGCTGGTCATCACTGAGTTTTCCTTTGAAAGCGGGCATCGGTTTTTTCCCTTCACCGATTTTCCAGAAGATGGCTCCGTCGGACTGCGACCTGAAATTTTCGGAAGTAAAATCTCCTACTGAAACATCAAAGTCTGCTGCTTTCGGGCCATCACCTTTTCCTTTTGATCCATGGCAGGATTTGCATTGTGGCGAATAAATCAGTTTGCCTGCATTAATCGAATTCTCATCAGCAGCAACCGGATTCTTTAATTTATCGGCAGAGGGCGGAGCCACCCATTGTGTTTTTTGCTGGAACGCAAAAATTGTAAAAGACAGAAGTAATATTATTTTTTTCATGTGTTGGACTTATTTATCTTTTTAATAGAGCGCATAGTTTTGAGTACGAAGGCATAGGTTAGCCAGACGCCGCCAAGCAGAACACTCACCACAATGATCAGCCATACCGGCGCTTTGGATGCCCATATTGCTCTACTTGTTTTTTGCGTTTTCAAATCGGGCTGACGTATTGTTTTAAATTCAATTTGGCCTGATGCGTCATTCACATCATCATTATCTTCAATTACAACTTTAATAGTCATTAACCCATGATCTGGTTGTGGAGGAAGATCCATTGGAATAAATACCTGTGCGCGTCCTGTACTGTCGGTTGTTTCTTCCGGCAATTCCATCCATCCGAATAATCTCTTCACTTCGAAAACCACTGAAATATCTTTAAGTGGAATTTCTTTTTCTTTTTTATGAACCCATGCAGAAATGATATAACCGCTATCGGTTTTAAGCACATTCATTTTTATTGTACACGAATCTTTTTCTGCTCCTGAAACTTTTGCGAAAACAAGGGTCAACAGAAAAAATACTATGAATTTTATTTTATTCATCGATGCTTTTTTCTATGGTGAAATTCTCTGCTGTTTCTACGATTGGAACAATTGGAAATAATTTTGAGAACCCTATGTACACCAGGAAAAAACCTGCAAAAGAACCTGCAACTATCATCCATTCGGCTGCACTTGGAAAATAATTGCCATATCCTTTAACTGCATTTTGTATAGGGATAAACGGATGAAGCAGTGTTGGAATAACGACGAGATATCTTTTTACCAATGAGCCCAGCACAATCAAAACTGAAGCAATTACCATCGAGGGAACAGATTTTCTTATTGCTGAAAACGCAAGCATTACCATTGGAATAAACAATCCTGCAGTTTGTACCATCCAGTAAATCCAACTGTACTTTCCGTAGAAGAGATCAGTAAGTAATTCTTTTTCGCCGCGCTCCATTTTGTAAGCGGGAACTCCATATTCATTCACATTGAAATAAAAATAAATCAATGCCAGTGTGAGCAGTAAAATCGATAACCGCTGGAAATGTTTAAGCGTAATATATTTTTCAAGATGATATGCTTTGCGGAAGCCAGCCATCGCAATAATTACAGCAGCACATCCCGACATAATTGCACCTGCAACGAAATAGGGGCCGAAGATGGTGCTTGACCATCCCGGGCGAAGCGTCATTGCAAATAACCACGAAACAACGGTGTGAACGGAAACAGCAATCGGAATAATTATTAGGGTCATTATGCCAATACACTTATCAAGAAGTTTTTTCTGTTCGGGAAGATTGTTCCATCCGAGAGAAAGTTTTGAATAAATAAATTTTCTTACCGTTGAAATTTTTTTTGAATCGCGCAACAAAGCGAGATCCGGAATCATCGGGAGATAAAGAAAAAGAATACTCCCGAAAAAATAAGTCAGGATGGCCATTACATCCCAGAGTATTGGCGACTGAATTCTTCCATAAAATAAAAGATGCAGCAAGCGATCGGGGCGGCCTAAATCGAAGATCGGCATCAGCGCAGCGAAGAGCAAAGATGAAAACGTAATCGCTTCCGCCATTCTCGTAATGGGATATCGCCATTCTGCTTTTGTTAATCTCAGGATCGCCGACATGAGCGCACCTACGTGACTGATCCCGATAAAAAAAATAAAAACAGAAATATATAATCCCCAACTCACATAATCTCTCATAGCTGTCACCACAAGCCCGTTCTTCAGTTGATAGATGTAGGCAAAAATTCCTGCAAGAAAAATTAATGTAAGCAGCCAGATCAGTATTTTTCCTTTCACAGAAAATGGCTGCATCTTACTCATCAATTCATTCTGTATGGACAGTTGCTTTGTCATTAAGATTGCTGATTTTTTTCCGGCCCAGGATACATCCTGCTATACGGCGGCAAATAATATACACGCGGTTGTGTTCCTAATTCTTCCATGAAGCGATACGCAGATTTTTCTTCGAGCATTTGCGAAAGGCGGAACGTATTGCCCGACCCATCTGTAACCGCATCTTCAATTTCATCTCCGAAATAAATAGCATCCATAGGGCAACCTGTTACGCAACCAGGAAGTTTTCCTTCTCTCGCCATGTGCGGACAGAAATCACATTTTTCAACGCAACCTTTTTTACTCTGAAAAACATGTTCTATTGATTCATTTGATTCTATGATATTTGGTTTAATGGGTTCAGCCCAATTGAACGTGCGCGCAGAATAAGGACATGCTGCCATACAAAATCTGCAACCAATGCATCGCTCATTATCAATTGCAACAATTCCATCTTCGCGTTTAAAAGTTGCATCAACCGGGCAAACTTTTGTACAGGGTGGGTTGTCGCAATGAAAACAGTTTTTCGGAAACCAGTAAGGCGCTTCTTCCGTGTTATCCTGCATTTTCAAAACTTCAATCCATTCTTTCGTGGGAGGAAGAAAGTGCATTTTATTGCAGGCTTCAGTGCATTTTCCACAGCCATCACATTTTGAAAGATCAATGACCATTACAAATTTTCTTCCAGGAATTCCTTCGCGCCCTTCGGCATTTGTAATTACTGAATGTTCACTGGATAATTTTGATTTCGGCACCGAAACTAATTTCCCATCCGGAGTAAGAACAGCCACTTGTTCTCCAGTATCATTTTCAGGATCGCACGACTCAAGCAATGAACCGGATAAAAAACCGGCGCCCAATGCAAGAAAAGAGGAGCGGAGAAATTTTCTTCTGTCCGGTTTATTTTCTGAATCCATTTTGTCGATAAATTTTCTTCACCTTCTGAGAATAAGAATAGAAGATGAATAGTTAGCGGTTAAAATTCAATGGGATGAATGATTATGCTATTAATCATTTCAAAAGTAGATTCGATGAAAAGTTTACTGAATGATGATGCTCACTTAAGTTGGTGAGGGAAATCAGTACCGATGATTTCATTCGTAATTCGTATATCCGCACTTTCCGCATTCCGTTCCCGCATTCGTAATTTGTAAATTCGCACTTCGCATTTTCGCACCTATTCGCACTTCGTTCCCCTATTCGTAATTCGTATATCCGCACTTTCCTCATTCCGTTCCCGCATTCGTAATTTGTATATTCGTCCCGAACATTTTCGGGATAATTCGCAACTATAATAAATGAATCGAATCGCAGTCATCAACGTCGTTGGACTTACCCGGTCTCTCATCGGGGAGCACGCTCCGTTTCTAAAAAAATGGTCGGAGAAAAAAAATATTTCTCTTGTGCATCCCATTCTTCCCGCTGTCACCTGTTCCGTTCAATCCACTTATCTCACCGGGAAAAATCCGAAGGAACATGGGATCGTTGGCAATGGTTGGTATTTTTCCGAGGAGTGTGAGGTAAAATTCTGGAGTCAGTCGAATAAACTGGTGCAGGCGGAAAAGATATGGGAAGTGATGAAGAAAGAGAATCCGGATTTCACCTGCGCAAATATGTTCTGGTGGTACAATATGTATTCGTCAGCCGATTTTTCCGTAACGCCGCGCCCGCAATATCACGCCGACGGATTGAAATTGCCCGATATTTATTCTCATCCTTCTGCGCTGCGCGATGAATTGCAGAATGAGCTTGGAATTTTTCCGCTGTTTGATTTCTGGGGGCCGAAGACAAGTATCCGTTCTTCGCAATGGATTGCTGATGCTTCCATGAAAGTAGAAGAGCGATATTCGCCCACACTTTCATTGGTATATCTGCCACATCTCGATTATTGTTTTCAGAGGAATGGAAATGATGTAGCGAAAAATAAAATTGATCTGAATGAGATTGATCGTGTTTGTGAAAAATTAATTTCATTTTATGAAAAGAGAAATGTGAAAGCGGTCGTGCTGTCTGAATATGGAATTACTTCGGTGAATAATCCTGTTCATCTGAATCGTGTGCTTCGGAAAAATAATTTCATCTCCATTCGGGAAGAAAGCGGTCTTGAACTTCTTGACGCAGGTGCATCGCGCGCATTCGCGGTGTGCGATCACCAGCTCGCGCATGTATATGTGAAGGAAAAAATTGAAATTGAAAAAGTAAAAGCCCTCCTCGTAAAAACCAACGGAGTAGAAATGGTGCTGGATAAAAACGAGCAGAAAAAATATTTCCTGGATCATGATCGTTCAGGCGATTTGATTTGTGTTGCCGACAAAAATTCCTGGTTCACTTATTATTATTGGCTCGATGATAAAAAAGCGCCTGACTTCGCGCGCACGGTAGAGATCCATAAAAAGCCCGGCTACGATCCTGTAGAATTATTTCTTGATCCGCAGATCGCTGCACCTGCATTGAAAGTCGGATCAAAAATTATTAAAAAGAAATTAGGATTCCGCTACCTGATGGATGTAATTCCGCTCGACGCAACTTTGGTGAAAGGATCACACGGAAGAATTCCGGAATCGAAGAATGACTGGCCGGTTTTCATTGGTGGAGGAAAAAACGAGAATAAAATCACTTCGCGTGATGTCTTTGGTATTCTCCGGGATATCTTGAAATAATTCGTGCTTTATTTTGTAACTTAGGGTCAAATTCTTTTCCTATGCTGACTAAAACTAAATTACTCTTGTCCATTAAGGATCTTCCGGAAAAATTTTCGATTGAGGATCTTCTGGATCGTGTCTTATTCCTCCAAAAAGTTGAAACCGGGCTGGAACAATCTGCTAAAGGAAAAAAGGTTTCTACGAAGCAAGCAAAGGAAAAATTGAAGAAATGGTTGAAGTAAGTTGGACTGAGCAGGCAATTGACGACATTGATAATATTGCAAAGTTTATCGCGAAAGATTCCGCAAAGTTTGCACGAATTCAAGCAAGACGATTTTTTGAGGTTACCTTAAAACTGGAGAAATATCCTTTGGCTGGAAAGATCGTACCTGAAATTGGTAATAAGAATATCAGAGAGATAATTCTGGGAAATTACAGGATCGTTTATAAAATTGTTTCAGTGAAGAACATTGATATCATTTCTATTCATCATAGCTCAAGATTGCTGAATAAAGCTATTCTCAAAAAATAATCCGGGGGTATTGTACGGTAGAAAATTGAAACTGAGATTTCCGCGACAAATGTTTTTGATGAATAGAGTTTATATCGATTAAGAGTTGTATAACTATGATTGCAAGCGCTCTATTATTAAAAACGGAGCATTTGCAAGGTATTCCCGATGCTCAGTCTGATTCATTTGAATGTCAAAAAGTTTCCTGTTTCGCATTTAGTATCTTATTCGGAATAAACTCTAATTAAGAAAAGCATTTCAGTGATTATTTCCCACCCCGTCCCTCCAATCTCCCGACTAAAATATCCATCCGCCTTTTCCAACCCAATAACTAAACACCGTACACGCCGCCGCAATCAACAATCCGACCGATTCCCTTCCCTTCTCTATATTCATATCGTGATCGTTCATCGGCATTCTAAATCCCTTGAATGTATTCGGCCAGTTTACTATTGAATAGATCACATAAATTAATATTAAGGGCGCATCCACATACCACCACGCCATTTTAAAATAGGCCAGCAAACAAACTGTGGCAGCAGCAAAATAAATAGCTACCCAATGAACAGGATCGGGATCGTTGAAATTCAAGTATCCGAAATAAACAAACATAAAGAAGAGTGCAATGCAGATATAGCCCATAATTATATTGAATTTATTTTTTTATTTCGTTACAATAAGTTTCACGCTCAGTGTTGAATTTTCGCACGCAAACGCGCAAAAATAAATTCCGGGGGAAAGGCGAAGTGTCTTCGCATCGATCGTCAATTCATGTACTCCTTCCTGTTCGCTTCCGTTTTTAAGAAGAGCAATTTCTTTTCCGGAAATATCATAAAGGGAAATTACCAATGGGGAATTCTGTTTGAGGAAATAATGAATGGAAGTAGTTTCAATGAACGGGTTCGGAAAATTCTGTTGCAAAGAAAAAAACGGATTCTCTTTTTCTTCTACATTCATCCACGACGGACAGATTTTTATCACCGATCCGTTTCCCGTGTATCCTCCGTTCATCGCGTAAATGCAGCCGTCACTTCCTTCACGCAGCGTAGTGAGTCCGCCCACAGTAGTAGCATCCATGAATAAAGTTTTTGAAAGAACGGTGTCGTATGCCGGAGAATTTCCCATTGTGAGATCGAAAATATTTCCATAATCATTATCGGCAACAAGAAGATGATCGTCAAATTGCGGAAGTACATTTCCCGAATAGAAAACAATTCCTGTCAATCCGCCGAGCGGCGCTCCCCAGGTTTCAATCGGTAGTACTGCAGTAGTGTCGTCGCAGGGAATGGTAGTGGAACTGTTCAGGAAATTTCCTTCGCATTCATTCCATCCGTATTTTTTTCCTTTGTGAATAAGATCTACTTCATCCCACGCATTCCATCCATTCTCAGAAACATAAAATGAATCATTCACCGGGCTGAAACAGAAATCGAATGGATTGCGGTGCTCATAACTCCAGATGATGTCGCAATTTCCTGTATAGATATTTCCGTCGTCGTAGAATGGATTGTCAGTTGGAATGGTACCGTCTTTATTGATGCGCAGCGTTTTTCCGTACGCGTTAGTGAGCATGTGCGCGTAATTGAGCGAAGTATCGGTTGGGTTCAATTGAAGATCACCCACTGTGAAATAAATTTTGCCGGGTTCAGAAGGGCGGAAGTGAAGATTGCCGCCGAAATGTTCGCCGGGTAAATTATCCGGAACATCAATGTCAAAAATAATTGTGGGATTTGTTCCGAGATTATTCACGTCGGTGAATCGTGCAATGCGAATGTGTTCATCGATCGGGTAACGATGCACGTAATAAACGTAAATGTATTTGTTGTTCACATAATCCGGATCGACTGCAATACCGAGCAATCCTCTTTCATAATCAGCATCTACGGAATCGCTCAGGTCATAAAAATCGCTGATGAAAGTTCCGGTTGACGAATACACTTTTATTTTCGCATTTACTGCCTGTGCAACCGATCCGCCTTTCTGCGTCAGAAAAATTCTTCCATCGGGCGTTTGATCGAAAGCAACAGGATTAATGAGGCCGGTGCAGAGTGTATCTATCCAGTAAGTCTGTGCAGGAATGAAAATGGGGAGAAAAAAGAAGAGCAGTAAAATTTTTTTCATGGCAGAATAATGATTTATTGTTCATCAGGAAACAACAAATCACTAAACGCTGAAAACAGTAAATTTATTTTACTACTGTAAGTTTCAGGCTTTGCGCGTAGGTGTTGCTTTCCATATAACAGAAATACATTCCGGGAGCAAGATTCAAAGTAGCTGCGTTGATATCGTAGGTATGACTGCCTTCTGTTTGTTGTCCATCAACGAGCACTGCAACTTCTTTTCCATACACATCATAAAGTGCAATACGAACGAGTGCCTCCTGTTTCATAGAATACGTCAGCGTGGTTGAAACTGAAAATGGATTCGGATTGCTTTGCTGCATGGTGAAATAAGGATTGATGAAATCACCGGTTCCCAATCCCTGCGGACAAATTCTTTTCACTGCACCGGTTCCTGCTTCATATCCGCCACGCATTACATAAATGCAGCCTTCGGGCCCCTGCATTAATGTAGTGTGCCCGCCGGGCATGTCCTGCCATTGTGTGCGCGAGAGCACGGTGTCGTATGCGGGAGGATTTCCCAATGTGAGATCGTAAATTCTTGCATAATCATTATCAGTAACGAGCAGGTGGTTATTGAATTCCGGCATCACAGAACTGGAATAATAAACGATGCCGGTAAGAGCGGGAAGTGGTGCGCCCCACACATCCATTGGTAAAACATCGCCGGTAAGATTACAAGGAACAGTAGTTGAACTGTTCATCATTCTTCCTTCGCAGGTTGCCCATCCGTAATTTGCGCCTTTGTGAATCATATTTATTTCGTCCCAGGTATTCAATCCGTTTTCCGAAACGTACATGGAATCACTCACAGGACTGAAACAAAAATCAAACGGATTGCGATGGCCGTAACTCCAGATGATATCGCAATTACCTGTGTAAATATTTCCATCGTCGTAATAGGGATTATCAGTTGGAATATTTGCTCCGCAGGTTCCGACACCGTGTACATTGTAAGTAGGCATTCCCACCGTGATCGGATCTTTTCCTATGCGAAGAACTTTTCCGAATGGTTTGGTGAGTTTATTCGCATAATTCAAAGTCGGATTGGTTTGCTGGTAAGCAAGATCTCCGATCGTAAAATAAATATGTGTGGGGTCAGATGGACGGAAGTGAACATTTCCACCGACATGATTTCCTGCAATGTTGTACGAGGTAATATCGAGATCGAAGATCACCTGCGGATTTGTTCCTGCATTACTGACTTCAGTGAAACGAACGATACGGATACGTTCACTTGCATTGTAATAATGCACGTAGTAAACATAAACGTAATGGTTGGTGGTGAACGATGGATCAAGGGCAATTCCAAGCAGTCCGCGTTCAAAATCGGAATTCACCGAATCAGAAAGATCGTAGAAAGTGGAAAGGAAAGTTCCGGTGAGTGTATAAACCCTGATGGTAGCAGAACCGGCAACAGCGGGAATACTTCCGTCTCCTTTCTGCGTGAGAAAAATTCTGTTGTCAGGAGAGATTGCAAAAGCAACCGGGTTTTGAAGTGAAGAAATAAGCGTGGTAGTCGTGTACACTTGTGCGCGGAGGAATCCGGCGGAAACAAGTGCAATCAGGACAAGGATCTGGCGGAAGGATCTCATGATGATTTTTTTTGGTGAAAATTTTATCGAAGATAGTAAAATTGGCCAGTGGTTGCCACTCTCATTTTTCAACTTGATATGGTACATTCGTGTCATGAATTCTGTGTTCAATAATGTTTTCGCAGGGCTGGGTTCCAATCTCGGTGACCGGAAAAAAAATGTTAGGAATGCCTGTGAGATGATCGGGCAATTGAATGGAACAACAATCACGCGCTTCTCTTCAATGATCGAAACGGAGCCATGGGGAAAGACCGATCAGCCATTCTTCCTGAATTGTGTGATTCAGATTGAAACTTCTTTAACGCCTGAAGAATTGTTGGTGCATTTTATTGCCATTGAAAAAAAAATGGGCAGGACGCGACAGGAAAAGTGGGGTCCCCGAATGATCGATATCGATATTATTTTTTTCAATGATGCAGCGATCCGGGAAGAGCATCTTCAGATTCCGCATCCGCACATGGCACAAAGAATATTTGTACTCGCAGGCATGTGCGAACTCGATCCTCATAAAATTCATCCGGTCATTGGCAAATCAATGCTTAATCTTATGGAAGAGTGTGTCGATGGATCGAAGATATTTCCTGTTCGGAAAACTGAATTTCATTCGTGAAAAATTTGCGTTACATAGCCATCGAAGGAAACATCGGTGCGGGAAAATCCACGCTGGCAGAAATGCTTGCACGTCGCACAGGTTCTGTTTATGTCCGCGAACAATTCGAGGATAATCCGTTTCTCGGCGATTTTTATTCCGATATGGAGCGTTATGCGTTTGCAGCCGAACTCTCTTTTCTCGAAGAGCGGCTTCGCAATGTGCGCGATGCAATAAAAAGAAATGAATCAGTTGTGGCCGATTATTTTTGGGAAAAATCGCTGGTATTTGCCCGGGTTAACCTCAAGGGGGAGGAATTGAAATTATTCGAACGTATTTCATCTTCATTTTCTGTTCAGGCAAAAATTCCGGATATCATCGTTTACCTGCATCGTCCTGCGGAAAAGTTATTGAAACATATCAACAAACGCGGGCGCGAATTCGAGCAGCAGATAGCGAAAGAATATCTGGCAAAGGTGGCCGCCGGGTATTCCAGTTTTTTCGCTGCTGAGAAAAGGATGCCGGTGCTGTGGATCAATAATGAATTGGGTCCGGAAGCGCTCACACAGCATGTGCTCAATCTGGTTCAGAAGAATTATTCGCCGGGGCTGCATTTAATCCCTGAATTGCAATAAATCGGTTAATTGCGACGAATCGCTTCTTCCTGTCGATTTTCCTTTCTTTTTTTAGGATTTTGTTTATTTTTGCGCCGTACCAAAAAAAGGAACTATCCTGATCTTAACATGAAACACACGAATCTTTACATCTTCGGACTCGCTGCTGTAGCCTCCCTGTCATTCGCGTCCTGTACCGGACTCGGAAAAATGTCAAAGAAAGAAGCAACTGTCCAATACACCGTAACCCCGAATCCTCTCGAAATGCACGACGATTCCGTTATGGTAACCATCAGTGTAAAATATCCTCCAAAATATTTCGGTAAAAAAGTTGTGCTTACCGTTACTCCACAGTGCGGTGATCATAAATTCAAATCCGCAACACTGCTCGGTGAAAAAGCACAGGGTACCGGAACCAAGATCGCTTATAAAACAGGCGGCTCTTACACTTATACCGATAAGCAGCCCTACACTTCGGATATGAAAGATGCCGATCTGAAACTGGATGCGAGCGGCGCGGTCAAGAAAAAAACAAAAGACATGCCGGCGCGCACTATCGGACATGGTACTATCATCACACCTTATCTTCTTAAGAATGATGATAAACCGATCATCGGGAAAGATAAATTCCAGAAAACAGTTCCGAATCCGGTCGACGGTTCTACACATTTCGTGATCAGCACTACCACTTACACTTCTAAACATGATGTGAAAGGTGAGGACATGAAAGTGCTGAATGATTTCATGAAAGCGCACCGTACCGATCCGAATATGGAAATGCCAAGCATAAATATTTCTTCTTATGCTTCTCCTGATGGTGAAACGGATGGCAACGCTAAACTTGCTGAAGACCGTTACACAAAAACGATGAAGGATATGCAGGCGATGGCGAAAGACAAAAAAACCGGGTATGATCCTGCTACAAAAGATGGATTCTATATGAAGCAGGTAACGGCAGAAGACTGGAATGGTTTCCAGGATCTTGTTTCCAAATCAGATATTAAGGACAAGGATCTTATTCTTCGTGTTCTTTCTACTTATCCTGACGGAGAAAAACGCGAAGCTGAGATCAAAAATATGGCTGCTACTTATCAGGAACTTGCAAAGGATATTCTTCCCCAGTTGCGTCGTTCAATGGTTACCATCAACGCGATCAAACACAATCGCACCGATGAGCGCATTCTCCAGCTTGCACGTTCCACTCCGGACAGTCTTTCTATCGAAGAAATTCTTTATGCAGGATCACTTACCAATGATCTGAATGAAAAACTGAATTTCTATAAAGCAGGTGAGCGTATGTATGGTAATGACTGGAGAACTTCCAACAACGTAGGTTGTGTTCTTCTTATGCAGAATAAACTCGCTGATGCAAAAGCAGAATTCACCAAAGCAGATAAACTGAATCCGAATAACCCGATCATCCAGAACAATCTTGCGATCTGCGCTCGTTGGGAAGGTGACCGCAAAACTGCTAAAGGAATGCTCATGAATGCAAAATCTGCAGGGCCTGAAGTTTCTTACAATCTCGGACTCATCGCAGTTCAGGACGGACAATATGCAGATGCAGTTACCGATTTCGGTTCAAACAAAACTTTCAACGTAGCGCTCGCGCAGGTACTCGCAGGCGATCTTGATGGCGCTTTGACCACGATCGATAAGAGCTCAGAAAAAGAAGATGCACTTTCTTATTACCTGAAAGCAATTATAGGTGCACGTAAGGGTAATAAAGATATGCTCGTCAATAATCTTCGTACCGCTTGCGAAAAAGATCCTTCTATGAAAGACAAAGCAAAATCAGATGTTGAGTTCCTCAAATATCGTGATGATGCTGACTTCAAAGGAATCATTCAATAATCAATGATGAATTTATTAAAAGGCCTCTCCTGATCTCCGGACGAGGCCTTTTTCTTTTTCAATTGTTCTGAAAATATTTTCATGAAAAAAATAATTATTCTCTGCCCCGTCATTTTATTCTCTGTCTTCACCGCTAAGGCGGGAGATACACTCGTGAAAAACGGGAGCGATTTCCTGGAACTGAAAGGAAAAGTATTATTGTCGCAAGGACAACAGCGTGATGAAGATAAAACTGTACTCGACAGCGCAGTTATTTCTGTGAAGAACGAAAGCGGCCTTATTGTTCTTTCCCAACTCTCTGATGTAAAAGGAAAAGTTGATCTGAGATTACCGCTCAATAGAAAATTCACCGTCAGTATCACCAAACCGGGTTTCATCTGCAAGATCATCAGCGTGGATACAAAAGTAGGGAAGGCCTTCATTCAGAATTATTCGTTCGCTTTCGATGTTGATATTTTCGAGAAAGTAGATGGGCTGGATGTTTCTGTTCTCGATCAGCCCGTCGCAAAAATTTCATTCAATTCCATCAGCCATGAATTTTCATACGACATTGCGTACACTTCAAAAGTAAATGCCGGCCTTCAGAAAATGTACCGCGAATATTATGTGCTGAAAAGAAGAGAGATCGTGCTCAATGATTCTGTTCCTTCTTCCAAACCTACTGCATCGCGTTCTGCAGGAACAAAAAAATCTGTTCCATACGGTAAGAATAATAAGCCGAAGTGAGAAGAATAGAGACGTGGGTAGTGGCTCAGTTTGCTCTTTTCCGATTCAACTTCGCGCCTTGGCGCCTTCGCGGTTCCTAAACCATTCTTTTATTAAACCGCAAAGACGCTAAGGCGCTAAGAATTTTCAAACTGACCCACTACCGAGACGTGCTTTAAAAGTAAAGTAAACGGAAGGTTTCGTAAATTGAGGGGATGAAAAAGAACCTTCTTCTTATCCCCGGCTTCACTTTTTTCATACCATTTATTTTCATTTATTTTTTTTCGTTTTCTGAATTGAAAGCTCAGGACGAACGCGATTCTCTAGTCGGGGATGATCAGTTCTACCTTGAATTGAACGGCAGAGTTCTGGAATCGCGGGGACAGGAAAAGGATGAGGATAAAAAAAACCTGGACAGTGCAGAGGTGACGGTTACAAATGAATCAGGAAAAAAAGTGTTGTACGGACTTACGGATAAGCAGGGCAGGCTTTCTTTTCGCCTCCCGTTTTCGAGAAAGTTTGTCGTTCACATCACGAAAAAAGGATATGTCGAGAAAATGATTGAAGTGGATACGCACGTGCCGGTGGATGAAAAGAAAAATTACACATTCGCTTTCAATGTCGATATTTTCGAAAGTATACAAGGGCTTGATGTTTCAATACTGAGCAAACCCATCGCAAAAGTAAAATACCATACGACTGAAAAAATATTTTCATACGATGTGGGTTATACGAGTATGGTTAACGGATCGCTGCAGAAAATGTACAGGGATTATTATGCGCTGAAACGGAAAGAAAAAACGACAACCGATTCCGCAACCTCAGCATCAGATTCGCTGAAACGGCCCGTTCCCGGAAAAGTAGTTTCAAAAAAAACGCCGAAAAAGGAGGGGAAGTGAGATCACTCTTTCTTCCCGGAATTATTTTTTCAAATTTTTTTTGAAAATTTCCCAGCATACAATTCCTGCGCTTACCGCAATGTTCAGAGAATGTTTCATTCCCGCTTGCGGGATCTCGATCACACCGTCGCTCAGGCCGATCGCTTCTTCGCTCACCCCTTCTACCTCGTTGCCGAAAATAAGCGCGATCCTTTCGCCGTTCGTTAAACTGATCTTCTCCGGCGAAATACTTTGTTCTGTTTGTTCCACCGAAAAAATTTTCACGTTCATTTCACGGATCGACTCCACCGCTTCAGCTATTGTATTGAAATGTTTCCACGTCACAGTTTCTGTGGCGCCTAAAGCTGTTTTGTGAATTTCACGGTGTGGAGGAACCGGTGTGTAGCCGCATAAATAAACCGCTTCAAAAAGAAATGCATCTGCCGTTCTGAAAACTGATCCTACATTATTCATACTCCTCACATTCTCAAGAACGATGATGGCCGGCGTTTTTTCCGATGCACGGAATTCTTTCACCGACTTACGCCCGAGTTCTTCGTTCGGGATTTTTCTTTTTTCCATTGCACCCGAAAGATAAGCGGAAGAAATAAATTTCATGGGCTGTAACTTTCAGATTAACCCGTGCGTCGTATGTTCAAATAAAAGCCATTGGTCAATTTCCACAAAACTCAAAACTCAAAATGAAAACTAAACTACTTTCTCTCCTCGCGGCCAGCGCACTTTCTTCTTCTGTAGCATTGGCCTGCAACGACTCACTCCGCATCAATTGTGGCATTGACCAGGGATTCCATTACTGGGAAGGACTGGATATCGGCGTCAACGGGTATTTCAATAATAATTCAAGTATTGAAACTCCCGGCGGATATGATTTTCTGGATCTTGATTACGCGCGTTCGCACAGCATAGCGTGGAATATGATGCAGTACAATATTCATCTTTATAAAAATCACGTGAATCTTGTTACCGGCTTCGGCCTCGAATGGAATACCTATTCTTTCCGGCAGAATATTTCTCTTTCCACCAATTCAAATTCTGTTTCTGCGACCTATGAAAATATCGATTTTGATAAAAATAAATTACGCACTACGTGGCTGGATGCCCCGCTTCTTCTCGAATTCAATACAGGCAAAGACGAGGATAATTCATTTCACCTCGCTGTCGGCGGAACTTTCGGCTACAATATTTTCCGCAACAAAATGATCCAGGAATACAATGTGAACGGGAACGAACAGGATCGTAAAACAAAAGATGATTATAATATCAATCCATTCCGTTATGGTGTTACAAAGAATCTGATTGAAGAATCTGATTGAAGAATCTGATTGAAGAATCTGATTGAAGAATCTGATTGAAGAATCTGATTGAAGAATCTGATTGAAGAATCTGATTGAAGAATCTGATTGAAGAGGCTGTTTAAATTCCAAAAAATGAATTTTAAACAACCTCTAAATGAAATGCCGGTTGATTTTTCTCCCGGCATTTTTCACAATTCAACTTTGAACCTTAAATCCTGAACAGTCAACCGGCAAGTTCCTTCGCTCTTTTTTCAGCGGCAATTATTCCGTCGATGAGTGAACGATGAATCGCACACTTATCGAAAACAGTGAGTGCCGCTTCTGTAGTTCCGCCTTTCGACGCAACAGTTTTTATCAGTTCATCAAAAGATTTATTCGCGTTATTGATCAGCTGGAAAGAACCGAGCATGGTTTGCTTTACCAAGGTTGCAGCAACGGCTTCACTCATTCCCATTTCTTTTCCTGCTTCCATCATCGCACGCACTACGTAATAAAAATAGGCCGGCCCGCTTCCGCTGAGCGCAGTCACGGCATCCAGCATTTCTTCCTTCTCAAAAAAAACAGTCCGCCCCGTAGTGGAAAGTAAATTTTCTACCGTACGCACCTGCTCGACCGACACGCTCGCGTGCGCACTGAAACCGGTCATTCCCATTCCCACTTCCACCGGCGAATTCGGCATGGCGCGGACAATTGTTTTATGTGAAAGTTCTTTTTCAAGATGAGAAATTTTTATTCCCGCCATTATCGAAAGCACCAGCATTCCCGGTTTTACCAATGGAGAAATAGAAGGAAGAAGCGCCGGAAGATCCTGTGGCTTCACGGCAATGATCATTAATTCACTCTCGCTGATCTTCGCATCGTCGGCAACAACTACTTCGCCGAGATCTAATTTTCGCAATTCATCGCGGCGCAATTCATTTTTTTCAGCGAGCAGCAATTCATTTTTGCTCACAATGTTGTAACGCAGGAACGCACGCGCATACACGAGTCCCATATTTCCGCAACCGACGATAGTTATTTTCATGGCGCGAAGATAGTTTTCTTATCCTAAGGCAAATATTCGGAAGATGATAATGGAAGTTGGACAGAGTTACTGTAAACAAAAAAAGTACTTCACCACTGATTTATAAGTCCATCCTCCAACATCCATCTTTCACTATCCAGGTGTGAGAAAAGTAATTAACAGCAAAGAACTAATGTTAAAAACTTGCGTCATTCTCAGAGGGAGAAACGGGTAATTTTGATTCCTTCATGTCAAAAGTAAAAACGGAAAAAGGAGCAGCAGAAACTCCGCTGATGAAACAGTATAATGCGATCAAGGCGAAACATCCTGATGCGCTTTTACTTTTTCGTGTCGGAGATTTTTATGAAACATTCGGTGAGGATGCCATAAAAACTTCTTCCATTCTCGGCATCGTACTCACCAAGCGCGCCAATGGTTCTGCATCTTACGTAGAGCTCGCCGGATTCCCGCATCATTCGCTCGACACTTATTTACCGAGATTAGTAAGAGCCGGACTTCGTGTTGCCATTTGCGATCAGCTTGAAGATCCGAAAATGACCAAGACGATCGTGAAGAGAGATGTGACCGAACTGGTAACACCCGGAGTTTCCTTCAATGAAAAAGTGCTGGATCACCGCACGAATAATTTTCTTGCCGCAATTCATGTCGATGGCAGTCGTGCGGGCGTAAGCTTTCTCGACATTTCAACCGGAGAATTTTTTGCCGCACAGGGAACGATCGCCTATACAGAAAAGCTCATTCAGAATTTCCGGCCGGCCGAAGTGCTTTACAAAAAATCCATTCGTGCACAGGTGACAGAAACTTTCGGTGAAAAAAATTATTTCTTCGGAATGGAAGACTGGGTTTTTACGGAGGAATTCACCACGGAAAAACTTTTACGTCATTTCGGAACTACCTCGTTGAAAGGATTCGGTGTGGAAGGAATGGGCCTCGGAACCATTGCCGCCGGAGTTTGCCTTCACTATCTTTCCGAAACACAGCACGATCGTGTGCAGCACATCGCTTCCATTTCACGCATCGAAGAAGAAAAATATGTGTGGCTCGATCGTTTCACGATCCGCAATCTCGAATTATTTTCCAGCGCGAATGAAAATGCAAAGACACTCATTGATGTAATAGATCGCACGGTTTCTCCTATGGGCGCACGCCTTCTCAAGCGCTGGCTCGCACTCCCGCTCAAGGATCTGCAACCGATCAATGAAAGACTCAGCGTGGTGGAAGCATTACTTACGGAGGATGGTGTTCATGAAAAAATTGTTGATCTCCTGCGTGAGGCCGGCGATCTTGAGCGGCTCGTGGCTAAAGCGTCTGCAGCCAGAATAAATCCCCGGGAGCTGATGCAGCTGCGACTTACACTTGAATTGCTCCCCCAATTGAAAGAGTTGTGTTCGAATACAACCAATATCCACTTGCAGAAATTCGGGGAACAAATGGATCGTTGTGAAAATGTTCATCAGAAAATCCTGAAAGAACTTCATCCCGATCCGCCTGTGCTTGTGAATAAAGGTTCCGTCATAGCAAAAGGAGTGAATGCAGAACTTGATGAATTGAGACAACTGGCTTTTTCCGGGAAAGATTTTTTACTGCAGATCCAGCAGCGCGAATCGGAAAGGACGGGAATTCCTTCACTGAAAGTCGCATTCAATAATATATTCGGATATTATCTCGAAGTGACGAATGCGCATAAAGAAAAAGTTCCTGCCGAGTGGATCCGGAAACAAACACTCGTCAATGCCGAACGGTACATCACCCCGGAATTAAAAACGTACGAGGAAAAAATTCTTGGCGCCGAAGAAAAGATCCTCGCGATCGAAACACGTTTGTACGCCGAACTTGTTCAGTCGCTTGCACCTTTCATTACCACCATTCAGAAAAATGCATTCATCCTGGCGCAACTCGATTGCCTGGCGGGATTTGCAACACTGGCCAATCACCGCAATTACATTCGCCCGCATCTCAATGATAATGGTGTTATCGATATCCGCAATGGCCGTCACCCGGTTATCGAACAGATGCTTCCGCCCGGACAAAGTTTCATTGCGAATGATATTTATCTCGATCCGTCTTCGCAACAGATTCTCATGATCACCGGGCCGAACATGTCTGGCAAATCTGCATTGCTCCGCCAGTGCGCACTCATTGTTCTTCTCGCGCAGATCGGCTCGTATGTGCCCGCATCGCACGCGGAGATCGGGCTCGTTGATAAAATTTTTACACGCGTCGGTGCTTCCGATAATATTTCTTCCGGTGAATCCACCTTCATGGTCGAGATGAATGAAACGGCAAGCATTCTCAATAATCTTTCCGATCGTAGTCTTGTCCTGCTCGATGAGATCGGTCGCGGCACAAGTACTTACGACGGAATTTCCATTGCATGGGCGATCGCCGAATATATTCACGAGAATGCGAACGGGAAAGCAAAAACACTTTTTGCAACGCACTATCATGAATTGAATGAAATGGCAGAACGTTTTCCGCGTATCCGCAATTTCAATGTGAGTGTGAAAGAAACCGGGAACAAAGTGATCTTCCTGAGAAAATTAATGCCGGGAGGAAGTGAACATAGTTTCGGAATTCATGTTGCGAAAATGGCAGGAATGCCGGTGAAAGTTGTTGAACGCGCAAAGCAGGTACTCACTCAACTTGAAAGAGCGCACAGCGGCGAAGAACTTTCGAAAGAAAATTCAAAACAGAACAGTGAAGATTTTCAACTGAGTTTTTTTCAGCTTGATGATCCAACCCTCGAGCAGATACGCGAAGAATTATTGAAGGTCGATATCAATACACTTACACCGGTAGAGGCACTCATGAAGTTGAATGAAATTAAAAAGATGATAGGAAGTAAGTGAACAGAAGGCAGCCTGCCCGCCGAAGTGATAACGAAGGAGGGTAAGCAGAAAGGAGCAGTTCAGAGGATAAAAAGCGGTGTGAATCATTACCAATTTTTCCAACTTTTTCGAACGGAAAATGACTGAAATTAAATTTTGAGAGTTAGGGTCAGGACATTACTTTTGTACCCCTGAAAGCGGAAGTCATCCAGCGTTAGGTTTCGGATTAAGTTCACCGGTTGTTTGAAATATTGAATCACAAATTTGCGGAAGTAGCTCAGTTGGTAGAGCGTAACCTTGCCAAGGTTAAGGTCGCCGGTTCGAGACCGGTCTTCCGCTCAAAGACCTCTTTTAAAAGAGGTTTTTTTTTGTCGGGACTTCTTGTTGCTATCATTTCATTCAAATCAAATTGTAAATCCTAAAATTGTAAATACCAATGCCTGGGTGGTGAAATTGGTAAACACGAAGGACTTAAAATCCTTTGGCCAGTCAAACGGCCTTGCCGGTTCAAGTCCGGCCCCGGGTACAACAAAGCAGAAAAGCGGTTTCTTATTAATTCGAGAACCGCTTTTTCTTTTTTAATGGCATTGGAACAATGCAGCCATTTTCTCCTCTTTTTGTTCATTAATAAACTCTTCAAACAAAAACCTTCGTGATCTTTTTACGTAAAAGGAAGCAACACCACCAACCCTTGCTGCATGCAGAGATTTTACCTTCCCCACAAAGGCTTTCTTTTTATTTTATTTTTCGCTGTTCTTTTCAGCTTTGAAAAAAGTTATGGACAATGTACTGCCTGTAGCGCTTACACGGTAAATGTTAATCTTTCATCTGCTACTGATACGGCCTGGACCTACACGCATACTCGCAGTGGGAATTGCTGTACGGGTACCAACTGCATTCGTTTTAATGTTACGCTCAATCCTGCGTCGGATCTTCTGAGTTTTGATGTGACGAATCCTTCTCCATCCGGCTCCGCATATTACCAGATTGAATGTGGTCCACAGGTTCCGATCGGAACTCCTGCTTGCATCGTTGGTCTGACAAATATTTGCATTGTTTATTGTAAGCCCGGCGGTGATTCTCCCATCTATCACATTACAGCAACACGTACTGTGCATGGTTCTCCGGATGATACCGTTCGTGTTGGATGCACAGGAACAATGTCCGTTACCGGTTTGCAGACTTCTTCGATAGTCTGGACCTCTATCTATCCCGGTGTAACAGGACAATACAATTCTTTGCTGAGTTGTACTTCTGCGTGTGCGTCAACAAATTTCACTCCTACTTCTACAGTTCCCACTTACATCGACTACATGGTGAGTGGAAATCCGAACACTTCCTGCCCGGGCACCTCACGCGATACGATTCGCATGTATGTTGTTCCTACAATGAGTGTGACCATTAGTCCTGCAAATCCTGTTCTCTGCTCTGCTGGACCCGGGTCGGTAACACTCACTGCAAATCCCACCGGTGGAGCTCCGCCTTATACTTATTCTTGGAGTCCGGGTGGACAAACCACGCAATCTATTTCTGTTAGCAGTCCCGGTACTTATACTGTAAGTGTTCTTGATCAAACCAATTCGTGTCCTGCGATAACGCAGACAATAACTGTAACATCTGTCACTACTCCGTCTCCTCCAACCGCATCAAGTAATAGTCCGGTGTGTACGGGTTCTCCGATAAATCTTACAGCGAGTTTAATTGCAGGAGCAACTTATTCGTGGACGGGACCAAATGGTTTTTCTTCAGCGTTGCAGAATCCTACAATAGCAAGTGCCGCTGCCGCGAATGCAGGAACTTATACAGTGACTGCAACAGTAAGTGGTTGCACAAGTTCCACCTCTACAACAACTGTTGTTGTAAATCCTGTTCCATCTCCACCAACTGCATCAAGTAATTCTCCGATCTGTGCAGGATCCACTTTAAATCTCACAGCGAGTTTAGTTGCAGGCGCAACTTATTCGTGGACGGGGCCAAATAGTTTTTCATCGTCATCACAAAATCCTTCAATCGCAGGAGCAACTGTTGCAGCAACCGGAACATATTCTGTGAATGTAACTGTTGCCGGATGTACAAGTACAAATGCAACAACTGCTGTAACTGTAAATCCAACTCCGGCTCCGCCAACTGCATCGAGCAATTCACCGATCTGCGCGGGATCAACTTTAAATCTTACGTCGAGTTTGGTTGCAGGAGCAACATATTCGTGGACGGGCCCGAATAGTTTTTCATCGTCATCACAAAATCCTTCGATCGGTTCAGCAACCACAGCAGCAACCGGAACATATTCTGTGAACGTAACTGTTGGAGGTTGTACAAGTACGAATGCAACAACTGTTGTAACTGTAAATCCGATTCCCGCACCACCAACCGCATCAAGTAATTCACCTATATGCGCAGGATCAACTTTAAATCTCACATCAAGTTTAGTTGCAGGCGCAACATATTCGTGGACGGGGCCGAATAGTTTTTCATCGTCATCGCAAAATCCTTCTATTGCCGGAGCAACTGTTGCAGCAACCGGAACATGGATGTACGAGCACAAATGCAACAACTGTTGTAACTGTAAATCCTGTTCCATCTCCGCCAACTGCATCAAGTAATTCACCGATCTGCGCGGGATCAACTTTAAATCTTACATCGAGTTTAGTTGCAGGTGCAACTTATTCCTGGACGGGTCCGAATAGTTTTTCATCGTCATCACAAAATCCTTCTATTGCCGGAGCAACTGTTGCAGCGAGCGGAACATATTCTGTGAATGTAACTGTTGCCGGATGCACGAGCAGCAATGCAACAACTGTTGTAACTGTAAATCCTGTTCCATCTCCACCAACTGCATCAAGTAATTCACCGATCTGCGCGGGATCAACTTTAAATCTTACATCGAGTTTAGTTGCAGGAGCAACATATTCGTGGACGGGGCCAAATAGTTTTTCATCGTCATCGCAAAATCCTTCAATCGCAGGAGCAACTGTTGCAGCAACCGGAACATATTCTGTGAATGTAACTGTTGCAGGATGCACAAGTACGAATGCAACAACTGTTGTAACTGTAAATCCTGTTCCATCTCCACCAACTGCATCAAGTAATTCACCGATCTGCGCGGGAT